>DASYPN010000175.1:0-3632 GCA_036006625.1 Pyrinomonadaceae bacterium
CGAAAGTACGTCGGCAAGGTCGAGACCTTTCTGGTTGCCGGACGAGAGATGGATGTCTATCTCGGAATCGCATCGCTGGCAGCCACGGAGTTCGGCATCGTCACCTGCATGTACACCGCGCAGAACGGTTACGAAAAAGGATTTGCAGGCGCGACTCCAGGCATCCTGATGGCCCTCGCGATGGCCGGAGTGGGACTGACTGGATTCGTGATCAAGCCACTGCGTGATTCAGGTGTGATCACAATTCCGGAATTGCTGGAACAGAAATTTGGCCAACGCATTCGTTGGGCTGCCGGAGTCGTGATTGTGCTCGGCGGGCTTTTGAACATGGGTGTCTTTCTGAGGACGGGCGGTCAGTTTCTGGTGCTCGTCGCCGGATTAGATGTGCGTTATCTCGAGATCATGATGACTGCGCTCCTGGTAGGAGTAGCAGTTTATACGATTCTCGGCGGGATGCTCTCGGTGCTTGTCACTGATTTTCTACAGTTCGTGGTGATGAGTGTCGGATTGATTCTGGTTACGATCCTGATTCTGATGAATGTGGGTTGGGAGAAGCTGGTGACCACTGTAGAAACAAACTACGGCGCCGGCGGCTTCAATCCTTTCGTGAATCCAACCATGGGCTGGCAGTACGTGCTATTCAATCTCATGTTGAATACCGCGGCAGTACTTACGTGGCAAACAATCATCGCGCGTGTCCTGGCAGCAAAGGATACACAAACGGGCCGCAAGGTCTACACGGGAACGGCTTTCTTTTTTGTCTGTCGTTTTCTGATCCCCGGCATCTGGGGTATCGCAGCACTCGCGACGCTTGGTCCAGTCGCAAACACACTCGAAGCGATGCCGACATACCTCAGCACTGCTGTTCCGGCCGGACTCATGGGAATTCTGGTTGCTGCGATGCTGGCCGCTGATATGTCGACCGATTCGTCGTACATGTTGACGTGGTGCAGCGTGATCTACAACGACATTCTCGCCCCACTTCGCAAAAGACCATGGTCGGAACGTAAGGGTCTGTTTTGGAATCGAACCATCATTGCTCTGATTGGAATTTTCCTTCTGCTATACGGTCTGTGGTATCCGCTTAAGGGCGATCTTTGGACCTATCTCGGCGTAACCGGAACGATCTACCTGGCAAGCATTTCAGTGCTTCTGATCGCCTGCTGCTACTGGCGTAAAGCAAACAGTTGGGGAGCAGGCGCTTCGATTGTCGTGAGCGCGGTCATTCCAGTCACTTACCTGGTGATGGAACAGTTACCCTCTACTGCGGCACTCGCGAAGTCTATCGGACCCTACTATTCGGGAATCGCCACCTACTTATTGTCAGGAGCCGCAATGATCCTGGGCTCATTACTTAAACCCCAAAGCCGCGTTGAAGGGAGAACAGCATAATGCCGAATCACTGGTTTTGGTGGGCGATGACTATTGCGTGCGTGGTTTGGTATTCGACCATTACGGTCTATGTCGCGATCAAGGGTGCAAAAGACATCAAGAACATGCTCGCACGACTCGATGCGACAAGAAAGGAAGATGACGCTCGTTTGAATTAAGCGCCTCGGAGCCTTGTTTTTATGCTCGTCTGTATCAGCGCCAATCCCGCCATTGATCGTCGACTACGACTCGAGAGTATCGCAGTCGGAGAAGTAAACCGCGCTTTGTCGACTCAACCTTTTCCCGGCGGTAAAGCTGCGCATGTAGCGATGGTGGCGAAGTCTCTTGGTGTCGATGTGATGTGGGTTGGATTTCTCGGTGGTGCTGCCGGAGAAGAATGTGAATCAGGTTTGTCTGCGTTCGGAGTGCCGTTGACCGTAGTGCGCACACAAACCGAAACACGCGCGAACCTCGAACTTGTATCGGCAGACGGCGTCGTCACTGAGATCCTTGAACCAGGCGGCGCCGTAACGGAAGGTGAAGTCGAGCGACTGCTCGCATCGTGCCGTGACATTTTTGCGGAGAGCGATCGAGGCACACAAGTGGCGCTGTCGGGCAGTCTGCCACCGGGCGCGCCGGCAGATCTGTATGCGCAGTTAATTCGTCTGGCCCATATTTATGGATGCAGAGCTTTGCTTGATAGCAGTGGCGAGGCGTTACGACAGGGGCTCACGGCCGGTCCCGATTTTGTAAAGCCAAACCGGACTGAGGCCGCAAATTTCGTGGGGCAGCGAATCAATGACGTGGCAACCGCAGTGTCGGTAACGCAGGATTTCTTTCACGCCGGTGCGAAGAGCGTCGCGATCTCACTCGGCGCCGAGGGAATGATTTGGCAACGTTCCGCTGCTTCCGATCCGTTTACGTCGCAGCCATCGGCACTCGCAGACTGCTCATCAGTTGGTTGTGGTGATGCTGCATTAGCGGGATTTGCCGTTGCGCATGAGCGCGGGCTTGGTGACGAAGAAACGCTACGTCTCGCGACAGCGTGCGGATCGGCAAACTGTCTCGCAGATGCGCCTGGACGAGTCGATGAACGCGACGTTCTGCGATTTGCCCAGCAAATACCGGTGCGACGCATCGTTGCGTGCGAGTCCTTAAGTGTGGAGGCGCAATGATCCGGATCGCGTTAGCGGGTTGCGGCGAACATTCGAGAACTAGTCACGCTGCTCCCCTTGCCCGTTACGCCGCGCTGCATCCGGAGGAAGTCGAACTTGTAGCGGCATGTGATCTCAACGCGGCAAAAGCAAACGAGTTCTGCCAGTCGTTCGGGTTTCTTCGAGACTATGACAATCTCGATCAGATGTTGCAGGTTGAAAAACCTGATGCGTGTGTATGCGTGATGCCGATGGAGAAGATCGTTGAAGTGGGGATCAAACTTCTCGAACAACAGATTCCGTGTGTGATAGAGAAGCCGCTTGGGACATCGATCACTGAGATTGAGCGATTAGCTCAGGTCGCACGTGAAACTCAAACGCCACATATGGTGTCAGTTAATCGCCGCTTCATGCCTTATCTCAATCAGGCTCGATCGTGGATGCACGAACGCGGGCCGTTGCGTTATGTGCGGGCAACACAAGTGCGCCACCAGCGAAGTGAATCCGATTTTATCTGGTCTACGGCGATTCATGTGCTCGACGCTTTGCGTCATATCGCGGGCGAGGTGGATGAGTTTGAGGTCACCGTGCCATCAGGGAACACGACGTGGTATCTGATCGCGTTGAAATTCAAAAACGGAACAACCGCCCACGTCGAGATCTTGCCGACGGCGGGCATGGTCGAGGAGTCGTACGAACTGTTTGCTGAAGGCACACGCGCGCGTGTGACCGCGGGTTCGGGAACTCAGCGTTCGCTCGAATGTTGGGAAGACGGCGAACTCGTTATCGAAGCGCATGCCGCAGACGAAGAACCTGAGGATCTTCGCAACGGTTCATATAAGGAAGTGGAAGAGTTTGTACGTGCACTGCGAACCGGCAAACACCCACAGCCGTCGATTGAAGATATCGTGCCGTCGGCGCGAATAGGTTTTGGAATTGCGGAGTTAGTAGCATCGCGGGCCGCAACAGGATTCTGAGATTCGAGCGCCAAAGGCGCAAAAGAATTCTGAGTTCGAGCGCCGAAGGCGCGAAAAGGATTCTGAACGTCCGAGCGCTGAAGGCGCGAAAGAATTCTGAACGTCCGAGTGCCGAAGGCGCGAAAGAATT
>DASYPN010000176.1:0-8540 GCA_036006625.1 Pyrinomonadaceae bacterium
GTCGCGCTCAAACGATCTGTGTCGAACGCATACGCGATTTGGTTGGAGGTCAACACCAGCAACTTTTTCCCATCCAGACTGAATCGCACGAACGCGGCGCCGGTTTTGAAACGCAAACGAGCCTGACTGTTGCCGGTCGACAAATCATAAAGCGTGAGCTCGCCAGGATAGTTCTCAACGATCAACTGCTGGCGACTCGGATTTATCGCAGCATTCGCGCCAAAGAACCGGTGACGCAGTTCGCCGTCTGCGATCGAATAGGTGAGCACACGATTGTTTCCATCGCGCAAGACGAGCCAGTTGCCTTCTGAAAATCCCGACCTGATATCAAATGAACCCTTGCCGGTTTCGAGTAGAAGAACTCCGATCACCTTCGATGCAAACGCGTCGTATATCTCCACCAGATAGTCGTCGTCTTTGTTGCCCATTTGTCGCGCACGGTCGGCCAGCCCCGGCTCTTCTTTTAGTCGCGCCTTGCCTGCGTCACTGCCCAACGTCCAATAAAAGATCAGCCGGCCGGAATAGTCGTCGAAGAAAAACTTTGGCGCTTCCTTCTTGAACTCTCTGCTCCACACGACCTTGTCGTTGGTGACCTCGTGCAACTCAAACCTGACCTCGCGGTTCAAAGCCTGTTCGTCAGCCGAGGGATCCGGGACGGCAATCTGGGGCTTGTCACCATCTTTCGGTTTTTCTTTTGGTTCTTTCAAGCTCTGGCGAATCATCACAAAACGCCCGTACTGTCGTGCGCCCTTCTCCGGGATCTCACGCAACCCGCTCGTCTCATTTGTGTTCGCATTCATCAACACAAGACTGTGATTCACGGGAGTCAGTGCCGGAAAGTCGCCGATCGCTGTGCCGTTTGCGGCAAGGATGGCGCCGCGAAATCCTCTGAGGTGCATCTTTCGTTCGCCGGAAGTGAGATTCCAAATCGCGCCACGGGTTTTGGATGAAACTGCAAGCCATTGCATGTTGCCGGAAACGCTCGCCGCGTAAACATCACGCATCAGGCCAACCGGGATCTCGACGGTTCCCTGCGCCGCCATTTTGAGACTTTTATCACCCGGATCGGCACTCACCTTTGCGATTTGCACTCGCCCTGACGCCGATTCAAAGAAGATCAGGTCGTTCCAAAGCATTGCGTCAACTTTGTTCATGCCGTTGACGATTTTCTTCTGAGTCAGATCCAGGATTCCCATCGTCGCGTTTGCGAGTGGCTTGACGATGACGTAGTTGGGATTTGCCGTGAGCGTCAACTCCTCCGCCGCGAGTGGGAATTTCGAAAGCCGTTTGCCTTGCGGAAAAGAAAACACGCCCGAGTCTTCGAAAGTGTTCGGCATCATCCCGAGTATTTTGTCGGGAGCAACAAAGATGAATGCCCTGCGTGTTACTTTCTTCAAGTCGGTACCGAGCTGCACCGGTTTCATCGTCGACAGATCTAAAGCCAGCATCGTATCGTCCGTTTCGTCGTAGGTGAGCATGTCGATCTTGAGACGAAAGCGATGCTTGTTTGAACGACTCGCAACGAGGTAGCGCGAGTCGGGAGAAAACTCCAGGTTGAAAAACTTCTTGGAGCTTGCGGGCTCGTCTCTGTCAGCTTCAGCATTCATCCAGCCCAAATACTCGAAAAACGTCAGCTTGTAGAACTCTTTCTTCTGCCACACGCGTTTTCCGGTTTGTGTCTCGACAATACTTAAAGCCAGACTGTAATCAACACACGCGAGGTATTTCCCGTCTGGCGAATACTGATGCTCTGAGCAATCGCGGCGGAGCACCAGCTCGCGCACCTCGACCGGTTTCGCGTCCGCAATGCTCCACTTCTCAAAACGCAAACCTTCAGTGCCGAAGACTACAAACTGTCCATCGGGTGTAAACGAAGCGGGACGCGCATCAACGATGGGAATTTGAAAAGCAACTTTCAACGGATCGCGATGGATCACGGTGATCGCGAAATCGTCCTGGGCGAGAAAGTATGTGCCGTCCGCGCTGACGGCGAAATGCGAGATATCGCTCTTTAGCTGCGGCGCAAGCTCCTTCTTCCACAAGAGTCCGGGCAGCTCTTCGTTGATCTCGCTTTCGCGAAACGTGACCACGTCGGCCTGCCATTTCAAATACTCTTCAGACGCATTCGAGGTTCGTTTGTCTCGACAAGCAGCGGGAAGTTGTGCGGTGACACTGGCCATTTCGCGCAAACGCTTCTCAGTCGGACTCGAACTGCCGAAGACGTTTGTGAACCAGTTGCCCGACTTTACCTTCTCTTCAACAAGTCGCGAAAAGAATTCTGTAAACGCGTTTGGATCGTAACCAGCGGCGACCATTGCAAACAGTCCAATGCGATCGGCTTCGAGCTGCTGGTCGTCTTCGTGGTTCTCGTCCACCGTCACACTCTTCGTGCGTATTCGTTCGATTAACAAGTTGTACTTGTCAGTGACGTCTTTACGATCGCCGAGCTGGGTGACGTTGAGAACTTTCTTAAACCATACTGACATGTCACGCGCGGAGTGATGAACTGTCGCATGCCCGAGTTCGTGGGCCATCACGCCGGCCAGTTCGTCTTCCGTCTTACTGAACGAGATCAGTTTGCGTGAAATGAAGACGTAGCCGCCGGGAGTGTTAAAGGCGTTCGCCGTCGGCATGTCGATGATGAAGAATTGAAACTTAAGCCCCGTTGGTGGCAGGTGGCGAACGAGTTTGGCGCCGATTGCTCTGACGTAAGCGAGCAGCTTCTCGTCCTGGATGAAGCGTGAGTCGCCAGCTCTTTGTTGATAAAACAGCTCGCCGAGAAACATCTCCTGTTCGGGCGAAAAGATGTTGTTGATCTTTGAGTTTGCCGTAATCGGCGGCGGGTTGCAGTCCTGCGCGCGCGTTGCGATTGAAGAGAAGCAAATGACAATGAGGAGGGGAATTATTTTTCCGCGCATTTGTTTGATCCTCGATTCGTTGTGAGTTAACCGGGAACGAATTCAAGTGTTGTTGCCAGGCGCTCGGGTTCAGCAAAGCCGTCGACCCATTTTTTCGATGCCTTTGTGTTGTACTTCTCGCCAAACGCCGCCGTAACGGCATCAAGTATACGTGAGCTGCGGACGGGCTTGCCTCGAATCTGAATTTCGCGGTCTCCGAGCTGAATCGTACCAGCCGGTTGCTTCCTGAACGCTTGGAACCAACCGGTCGGTTTGTCACTCCACGAACGCGCAAAGACTCGGCCCTCAACCACAACAACCCATACACCCGTGAACTTATGTTCAGTTCCAGAACGCACACCCATGATCTTCGCGCTCTGTGCGGCTTCTACGATGGCCTTTGCGAATTTCGAATCCATGCTTTTAGCGCCAAAGGCGCGAAATATGATAGCCAGGGGCAAGCGCGAGCGAAGCGAGCGCGTCGCCCCTGGATAAAAAAATTAAAGGAGCGTCCAGCCCTGTAAGGGCGGAATACAGGGGCAGATTATTTCGGCCTTTCAGGCCTTGACTCTCTTTTGGTGTTTGACCAGGGGCGACGCACTCGCTGCGCTCGTGCTTGCCCCTGGCTATTATATTTCGCGCCGTTGGCGCTGTTGCTCACTTGCTCAGCTTTCATATTTCGTGCCAAAGGCGCTTCCTTACCGATATTCCTTGCCATTCCAACGAAGAAACTTGCGTGAGAGCTTGCGGCCGTTGTCGTCGATCCTGCCGTTTTCGTTGTCTTCGTAAATTATGAAACTCGGTGCTAACGATTGACCGCGGATGATCTTCAGTGGCGTGATGGCCGGTGTGGCGTTGAACAACATTGCCGAGGAAATCTCGTTTGTCGGTCCGTGATCGCCGTGGAAGAGATTCTTCGGAACGGCCTGCTTAGTATGTGGATCAATAACGAAATAGTAATTCGTCAAACTCGGCGTCAATCCGCCTGAGCCCGTTGCGACTTCGATGATCTCTTCGCCACCGAGTTTCGCGAAAGCGAGTGTGACGGAATTGTCTGCACGCGAGAAATAACCGTCCAATACCTGACTGACCGTGACGCGTCCACCGTTGCGGTAAAGCACGAATGCATTCGCACCGCCGTATTCGGTTTGATAACAGGGATCGGGTATCAATACCAGTCGAACGTGATCGTTGCCAAACAACCAAAACGCATACTCGCCATTCATGAAGTCCCGTCGCTGATCACGCGTCAGTGTTCCGGGGCCGCCGTTGAAATCACAAACGCTCAGATCAACCGCGTCTGCCGACCACCACGCAGCATCGTTCAACGAGGCGAGCTCGGACATCAGCGTCTTGATTGCTGCAACTCGCTGCGGCAGCTTGAGAATGTTCTCGTCGTAATCGTTGAGCTGTTCGTTACATTGGTAAGTGAGTTCCGGCTTCGGCTTCAAAGCGGCGAGCACCGGTCTCTTGCAAACCAATGGCGGATTCGATCGCTGAGCAACTGAACTACTGGAAAGCGAGAGCGCAATCAGCGCGAGTGTCAGGGAACGGCGCATAGTCGAGATTCTATTCGGCACTGGGCCATATTTGAAAGGGGTTGAAAGAGCTAATTGACTTTCAAATCACTCCGAGATATCGTCCGCGAGTCCTCAACCAACCAACTCAAGGAGAAAAATCATGCCGGATCCACTAAATGCAGTCGTTGACCTCTCTCATCACAATGGAAACGTAAATCTTCAACAAGCCAAAGGCGACGGAATTATTGGTGTCATTCATAAAGCCACACAGGGACAAACGGGTCTCGATCCGATGTATCAGACGAACCGAACGAGTGCGCAGAATGCCGGACTCTTGTGGGGCGCTTATCACTTTGCGACTGGAGGCGACGGTGTTGCTCAGGCTGAGCATTTTCTTCAGGTCGTGGGATCTGTTGATAACACGCTTCTCGTTCTCGACTTCGAGCAGAATCCGAGCGGCAGCAGCATGTCGTTGGAAGATGCGCGGAACTTTGTGACTCATGTCAATGAAGCAACGGGAAGGTTTCCGGGTTTGTATTCCGGGTCTTATATAAAAGAGTTGCTCGGCAGCAACAAGGATCCGATTCTCGCGCAGTGCTGGTTTTGGCTCGCGCAATACGGGCCGACCGCGGTGGTGCCGGCGAATTGGACGACATGGACCATGTGGCAATACACCGATGGCGCCGTCGGTCCGCAACCGCATATAGTCGCGGGTATCGGGAATTGCGATCGGGACAAGTTCAACGGCAGCGAAGATCAGCTAAGAACCTTGTGGCAAGGTTAGGTTCAACTGTAGGGGCGGCCCTCCGTGGCCGCCCTCGGTTGGACACGAATTCACGACACCACGCTCCGTTATCTTTCAGCATCATGTTCCAACCGAGGGCGGCCACGGAGGGCCGCCCCTACAGTACGTTCGGAGATTTTAGTAGAATTCCGGCGCCATGATCAGCATCAGAATATTGTTGGCGATAATGCTTTGCCAGGCTGTCGTCATTGGCCAGGGTCAAACAAAAAGAGTCGAAATACACGGCCAGGTGCGCTTCGCAGAAGGTGGCACGCCCGCTGAACACGTCATTGTACGACTGGAGAGTTACGATGGTGGCGGCACGGTCAGTGAAGCGTTTACTGATAGTTCGGGCAAGTTTCAGTTCTCATCGCTTCCGCCTGCGCAGTATCTAGTTCGGGTGCGACAATCCGGCTATCGCGATGCACAGCAGACTGTTGACATGACCACGTCCTCGAGTGGCCTGGTGTTCCTGCAACTCTTACGAGACGCCTCTTCGCCGTCAACAATTTCAAAACCAGGAACAATCGACGCAAACGTCCCGGCAGCCGCACAGAAGGAGTTTGATAAAGGAGTGTCGGCGCTTGCTGAAGGCGGAAAAGAGAAAACATCGCTTGCAGTGAAATGCTTTGAAAAAGCAGTCTCGATCTATCCGAAGTTTGTTGACGCGAGGTTCAGACTCGGGACAGCCTACATGGATCTCGGCGAGTGGGACAAAGCAGAACACGCATTGCTGGCGACGATTGAAGTAGACGCAAACGCTTCCAATGCATTTTTCGCGTTAAGCGAGATTTATCTGCAGCAGAACAAGATTGCTGACGCCGAGCAGGTCTTAGTCAAAGGCCTGGCGATGCAGGACCAGTCGTACTTTGGTCATCTGAACCTCGCGCGCGTCTACTGGACCAGGGCAAACGAGACAAAAGATGTCGCGCAGGCAAAACCGGCGCTCGAGAAATCCTACGAAGAAGTAAAACGCGCCCTCACACTGAAGCCCGATCTCGCCGGCGCACACCTACTCAAAGGCAATCTCTTACTCCGAGCGGGTCGCGCGGCAGACGCGATGACCGAATTCAACGAATACTTGCGCCTCGAACCCAACGGCGCCTTCGCCACGCAGACGCGAACGCTGGTGGACAAGCTCAATCACCAAAAACCAAAAACACCCTGAAGAGCTCTTAAAACTACTTTTGTGTTTTTTGTGCCTTTTTGTGGCCTACTTCTTTCTTGTGGCTGCGAAGAGAGCGAGCGCGGAACCGCCGACAAACATTAGCGCGCCTCCGACAACACGAGCTTGATCGGGAATCTGGCGGATGCCTGAGTCAGTAATCACGACGCCTGACTTCGGCTCAACGTACAAAGTGCGATAGGTGATCACCCCACCGGCGGTGGCAATCAAAATGCCTAAGATCAGGAGGAGAGCTTTCATTTCCCTTTGAATGCTGCTTTGCGCTTCTCCAGAAACGCGCTCACGCCTTCGTCTTTGTCTTCCGTCGAGAAACAGAGTGCAAAAAGATCGACTTCACGTCGCAGACCTTCGTCGAGATTGGAGCGAGACGCGATCTTCACTGCTTCTTTCGCGAGCTGCAGCGCTATCGGACTCTTATCGGCGATGCGGGTTGCGATCTCAAACGTCTTCGCGTGAAGCTGCTCGGCCGGTACGACGTGATTGACGAGACCGATGGAAAACGCAGTACGCGCGTCGATGATCTCGCCGGTGAGAATCATCTCCATCGCTTTTCCCTCGCCGACAAGGCGAGTCAGACGTTGCGTGCCACCACCGCCGGGAATGATGCCGAGGTTGATTTCGGGCTGACCAAACGACGCCGTCTCACTTGCAATACGAATGTCACACGCCAGTGCAAGCTCGCAACCACCGCCGAGGCAGTAGCCGTTGATCATCGCAATCACAGGCTTCGGAAAAGTATCGATCGCAGTGAACAAAGATCGGCCCATCATCACGTCGCGCTGTGTGATTGAAGTGCGTCCCGCAAACTCTCCGATGTCTGCTCCGGCAATAAAAGCCTTGTCGCCGGCGCCCGTGAACACAACTACGCCAACGGAACTGTCGTTGCGAAGTTCTTCCAGTAAAGCCGCGCCTTCTTCGCGTGTTTTGATATTGAGTGCGTTTCTTTTGTCCGGACGATTGATGGTGATGATGGCGACGCGCTCGCGTTTTTCGAGCAGCAAGGTCTCGTAAGTTTCCGGCATTGATGACTCCAAATCTCGTGAATCTTATAAATCCTGTAATCCTGTCTAAATTGCGCAAAACGATTAGACAGGATTACAGGATTTTCAGGATTGACATGATTACTACTCGGAGGCAGGTCCTTCGGGATCAGTAGTCACTGGTTGCTCGTCGGCTACCCACGACACGAATAGCCGGAGCCAGTTCTCGGTGGGTTCGGCTATCTGCACTCCGACTCGCGCTGTTCCATAAATCGCGGGCGCAACTCGGACGACGAGCGCAGTCGCCTCTATTGGCGTGCCGTCGGGCCGGTGCGCGCGAATGTACAAACGTTCTCCGCGAGTAACTTTCTGGTTCAGATGAAAGAGCGCGCCAGAAGTCGAGATGTCGTCAGTCTCAGTTGGTTCACTCCAGGCCGACCCATCCTCTGCGCGACCGGAAATCACGACCGGCAGTCGCAGCGACATTCGTAATGCAAACCGTCTCTCTTCGTTGTTGTAGGGACTACTCATCATTAACCAATAGAAGCATTATGAAGACTGTGCGCGACGCGCGTCTTCTTTGCTCCAATCGTAAAACCCCTGACCCGTTTTCTTTCCCAACTTCCCTTCGCTCACCATCCGCTTCAAAACTTCAGGTGGCTTAAATGCCTCAGAGCCGAGCTCGCGATGCAGATACTCGGCGATGTTAAGACGCACGTCGAGTCCAACCAGATCGGTCAGCTTCAGCGGACCCATCGGATGGTTGTAGCCGAGCTCCATCGCAGTGTCGATATCCTGCGCACTCGCTACTCCCTGCTCAAACATCCTCATGGCTTCGAGTCCGAGCACCACGCCCAAACGACTCGAAGCAAAGCCAGGAACGTCTTTCACGACGATCGGCTCTTTCCGTAGCCTCCGTCCTACAGCCGTGACTGTATCAACAGTCTCGGTGCTGGTCTGTTCGCCAACAACTATTTCAAGCAGTCGCATGATATGCACTGGGTTGAAAAAGTGCATACCGATAACAGCTTCGGGGCGTTTCGAAGAACCGGCTATCTCAGTAATTGACAGCGACGACGTATTGCTCGCGAAAATGAAAGGGTGGTCGGACGCGGATTCGAGTTGCCGGAGGATATCTTTTTTGAGATCCAGTTTCTCAGGCGCAGCCTCGAT
>DASYPN010000177.1:0-8782 GCA_036006625.1 Pyrinomonadaceae bacterium
TGGAGATCACCGAGTCAGTATTCAGCGACAATCTCGACGCGGCGGTTGGATTGTTGACGCAGTTGCGTGAGCTTGGTGTGCAGTTGAGTATCGACGATTTCGGCACGGGCTATTCGAGTTTGAGTTATCTGCAGCGTTTCCCCATCGATACCTTGAAGATCGATCGTTCGTTCGTGACCCAGATGATGGAGAATGAAGAGAACCTCGCGATTGTTCGCACGATCGTGGCGCTCGCACAGAATCTGGGAATGGACGTTGTCGCTGAAGGTGTGGAGACGGAAGATCAGTTAAGACTATTGCGCAAGCTGGAGTGTGAGAACGGCCAGGGTTACTTGTTCTCAACACCGCTCGGCAGCCAGCAGCTCGATCAGTTCATCGCGAATTACAACGTAATTGATATGCCTACCACGCTAGTTGCGTAACTGATACAGATCTCGTCCTGCATCGGCGACGATGAGCGTATCGGGGTCTGAGCGCAGTGATTCGTAGTCAAACGAGCGGTAGTCAATGTAGCCAAGATTGACGCGCCTGCACGTTTCTTCATCCAGCCCACTTGCCATCGTGATCTTGTAACGCGGCACGATCTTGCCGTCGTCATCTAATCTTCCCGCATAAGCAACGTGAGCCAGGTGCGCCGCAATACACAGGTTCTCACGCAGCTCCTGCGAAACACCGAGCATATCGCGGACGCTTTCAAGCGGTGCGTAGCCATACTTCTCGATCAGCGCCCCATGAGTCTCTGAAAGCTTCGTCAGGTGTGGCGCGTAAATAATCAGCTCGCCACCTTCCTCGATGATCGCCCCGAGTTTGTAACTCGCCTTACCACCGACCCAGAGTTCGTCGTAGTGCGGATCGAGCAGCGCCACGACTCGTTTGTATTTTCTATCCGTGTAGCGGATGTGAATTTGACGACTGACTTCGGTCGCGCGCCGAAAGGCTTCGCGTATCTCGCCGGCGAAGAGGGCGTAGGTCACGAGTTCGCCATCGATTCGAGAAACAACAGTATTCAGTGAAATGATACGCGCGGGCACGAGGTCCGTGGCGGCTTCAATCAAACGACGTGTTGGCGTATCGACCTGGCCGATGATGTTTTCGATACCGGCGAGTGCGCCGAGCCAGTGTGTCGTGTGTGTCAGCTCTGGCCCGGCAACACCGGGAAAGAAATACTTCGCGCCGCCGGCAAAACCTGCTACTTCATGCGGCACCGTCCCGCCAAACACGAGCACGGTGTCGTAGATTCCCGGAGCGAGAAGTTTGTTGAGACTCACCGGCACTGATTGAGATATCAAGCCGTTGGTTAACTCATTTACTGTCTCGGCACTCAACTCGCCGAGCGTGATCAGTTCGTCAGGTTCGTCCCAGCGATGATCGAATAGTTGGCCTGAGAAGTTTGCGCATCCGATCTTGGAAAGTTTTTGCGTTTCCGACATCGGCGGGTGAGTGCCTTGCGCCACAAGCGCGTCGAACGAAACAACACCGCGTTTGGCCAGAAACTCGCTTGCGACAGGAAAGAGCTGGTGCGTGTTATCGTCCCGAGTCTTGTCAGGAATGATCGCGAGCACGCGTTCGCCGGATTGGATAACATCCAGCGCCTGGTGAACGATCTCCGTGAGTATCGATAGATCTAAACCATCGATGACTAAATCCGTCGCCATGATCTGTGTAATCTGTGGTTACAACGACACCGTCTGCTCGGCCCAGAATTGAAATTCGCGGTGCTTGTGCTCTTCCGCTTTCGCGAGGGCACCGCCCGCCACACGGCAAATCTCGTCAAACACGCGCTGGCCCACTTCGTCGATTGTTTCGGTGCCGTCAATCACGCTGCCGGCGGAGAGATCGAGGTCGTTCTTCATGCGCTCGAAGACAGGAGTGTTTGACGCAAGCTTGATTACCGGTGTAATCGCGTTTCCGATCGTTGTTCCTCGACCCGTAGTGAACACAACCACAGTCGCGCCGGCCGCAACCAGGCCCGGTGTCGACTCCTGATCGTATCCCGGCCCTTGCATCAAGTTGAGACCCCGTGTCTTCCATGTCTCCGCGTACTCCAACACACCCTCGACGCGCGTCGTTCCGGCCTTTGCGATCGCACCGAGCGATTTAATCGTGATGTTCAGCAGTCCACCGGCAATGTTGCCCGGACTCGGATTGTTGTTGAGTACGGCGCCAAACTTCGACGCATACTCTTTGTACCAATCCACCATGCGATAAACTGCACGGCCGGTTTCAGCGTCCTTCGCGCGATTCGCTAGCAGATGTTCCGCACCACAGAACTCCGGCACTTCTGTGATCAGCACTGTGCCACCTGAGCGAACAAGTTGATCTGCTGCGCGTCCGAGTGACGGATTCGCTGAGATGCCAGAGAACCCATCAGAGCCACCACACTTCACACCCAAAACAAGTTCGCTGATGGAACACTCTTCACGCGCAACGCGATTCGCCTCGGGCAGCATTCGCTCGACTTCCTGCAGTCCTCGCTCAATCGCGGCCTGCGTCCCGCCGACATCCTGAATGCCGATCTTCGCAACCGGCTTATCAAACGACTTCTCGCGCTTGAGCAAATACTTTTCTACCTGCGAGAGGTTTGTCTTCTCACAACCTAAGTCAATCAGAATCACGCCGCCGACGTTCGGATGATCTGCGTAGTTCGAAAGCGTTCGCAGCATCACTTCGATCGTCGATCCGTCCTGACAACCACAGCCTTTGTTGTGCGGAATAGCAACAACACCATCTACATTCGGATATTTAATCTGATCGTAGAGCGTAAACTCAGCAATCGTCGAAATCTGTTGTGCTTCGTGACTCGCGCACATGCTCGTCGGCACGATCAGAACAAAGTTTCGCGTGCCAACGCGGCCGTCTGGACGTCGATAACCCATAAACGTGCCGCGCTGTGCTTCGGGAACGTAATCGGGTGGCGGTGTGTGCAAATCCTCAGGCAGGTCTCTAACGACGGGAACGTCGTTCGACATGTTCGCGTGGGTGATTTGATCGCCGCTGCTGATGCCGAGTGATGTTCCGATGGGCTGACCGAATTGAGTAACGAATTGTCCGGCGGGAATATCGCGCGTAGCAAAGCGATGTCCTGGGGGAACGGCGTCGCGAAGCTTCACGATCGCGTTGTCAGGCAACACTACTTCGAGACCGTCGAATGTCTCGTTCTTAACGACAGCAACATTGTCGTTCGCGTCAACAATGATCGCGTAGTCGCTGATCGCCGCTGCTTTGGGAACCTCGAGATTACTCATGTAAATCCTGCTTAATCATGTGAATCTTTATGAAGCCTGCGCCTCGAACTCACGCGTCTCGCGCACTATTTGCAGGAACTGCTTCGCCCGTTCCGTGATCTGCGCGGCCTGCCCTTCACGAAGCGCTTTGATATCCACCAGGTCCGTTCCAACTCCAAGAGCCGCCGCACCAGCGCGTATGAAGTCTGGAGCAGTTATGAGCGACACACCGCCCGTAGGAACGAGCTCGATCTGCGGCAGCGGAGCCTTCAAAGCTTTGAGGTAACTGGCGCCACCAACAGCGCCCGCCGGGAATACCTTCACGAAATCAGCGCCCGCATTCCACGCCTGGACCACTTCAGTCGGCGTCAGCGCACCAGGCATCACCGCGACGTCGAGCTTTCGGCAACACGCAATAGTCTCGAGATTCAGCGCGGGACTCACGACAAACTGCGCACCGCTCGAAATACATGCCTCCGCAATTTCCGGATCGAGCACCGTTCCCGCACCGACGAGCGCGTCTTTCGCATAACGTTTCGACACCTCTTCGATGACCTTGATCGCGCCCGGCACCGTCATCGTGATCTCGAGCACCGAGATTCCACCTTCACGAATCGCGTCGATCGCGCGCATGGCCTCGTCAGCACTCGTCGCGCGCACCACCGGAATCACGCCTGTGTCCTTAATCTGTTGAAGAACTTCCGCTTTAGTCACATCTATTCCTCACCGCGCTACCCTCGCCGTTCCGCCTTTCATCACACGCTCAACTTCCGCGAATGTCGCCATCGTCGTATCACCGGGCGTCGTCATTGCGAGCGCACCGTGCGCCGCGCCACATTCGACTGCCCACTGTGGCCCACGCCCAGTCAGCAATCCGTAAATCAATCCGGAAGCAAACGAATCGCCACCACCCACGCGATCAAGAATCTCGAGGTTCTCTCGAATTGGCGCCTGGTAGAGTTCGCCGTCAGCGTAACAAACAGCTCCCCAATCGTTGATCGTTGCCGTCCTGGCGTGTCGCAAGGTTGTCGCGACGACTTTGAAATTCGGAAACTCACTCACTGCGCGCTCGATCATGCGCTGAAAGTTGCGCACGTCGAGTTTCGAGTGATGTTCGTCAAGTCCTTCGACTTCGAATCCGAGTGCGGCAGTGAAGTCTTCTTCGTTCCCGATCATCACGTCCACAAGCGGCGCCAGCTCGCGATTAACGGCAACCGCTTTCGCCTGTCCTCCAATCGACTTCCACAGCGATTCACGATAATTCAGATCGTAAGAGATCAGCGTCCCGTGTTTTCGCGCCACTTCCATCGCTTCGCGCGCCACCGCGGGTGTCGTTTCGGACAAGGCACAGAAAATTCCGCCCGTGTGAAACCAACGTGCTCCTTCAGTACCAAAGATTTGTTCCCAATCAATGTCGCCCGGCTTCAGTTGTGAAACCGCTGTGTGACCGCGATCCGAACAACCGGCGGCCGCACGCACGCCGAAACCACGTTCAGTAAAGTTCAGACCGTTGCGAACCGTGCGGCCAACACCATCGAACTTCACCCACTTCAAGTGCGACTGGTCCACACCGCCCTGATAAATCAGATCCTGGACCAGACGGCCGACAGCGTTATCGGCCAGCGCCGTCACAACCGCGGCGTCCATTCCGAAGCACCGCTTCAGCCCACGCGCGACGTTGTATTCGCCACCGCCTTCCCAAACCTGAAAACTGCGAGTCGTCGCGACGCGCCCCTCACCCGGATCGAGTCGCAACATCACCTCGCCGAGACTCACAATATCCCAGCGACAATCCTTCTTTGATTTAGCCACAAAAACGCTCATAAATTTTTAGCCACAAAAAGGCACATAAAGCACATAACCGACAAAATGCATAATAAAAAATATTTTGTGCCTTTTGTGCTTTTTTGTGGCTCGCCTTTTTGTGCCTTTATGTGGCTCATCAAAGATTAGCTGGCTCCAGCTTTGGTGACAACAGATGAAAGACCAATAACGCTGCGAGGTATGCAGAAGCGGCGATTAGAAAGATCGGCACGTAGCTGCCGGTTCGTTCGAGTATTTCGCCGACGAGGCGCGCGATCATCATTCCGCCAACCGCGCCGGCCATGCCGCCAATACCGACGACCGACCCAACTGCATGTCGCGGAAACATGTCGGAGGTTGTCGTAAACAGATTGCACGACCACCCCTGATGCGCTGCCGCCGCGACACCAATCAAGATCACCGCAACCCACACGTTTGAAGTTTGTGCGGCGAAGACGATCGGAACAACTGCGAGCGCGCAGATCAACATCGCGAGCTTCCGGCCCGCGTTTATGGTCCAACCTCGCTTAATCAGCGACGACGAGAGCCAGCCACCGCCAATGCTGCCGATGTCTGCCAGTAGGTACACGACAACGAGCGGCCATCCAAAGTCTTTCAAACCTAATCCGTGTCGTTTATGCAAGAAATCGGGAAGCCAGAAGAGATACACCCACCAGATCGGATCAGTCATGAACTTTGCCAGAGAGAAAGCCCACGTTTGACGGTGCGGAATCAGACGTGCCCACGGCACCTTGACGATTGGATCGGGAGGATCACTCTGGATGTATTCGAGTTCAGACTTGGACAGAGAAGGATGCTCTTCGGGACGCCGATAGAGTGCCCACCACGCGAAGAGCCAGATGAAACCGATCGCACCCGTTGCTATGAAAGCCGCGCGCCAACCGTACCTGATCGTGATGACAGGAACGACGAGTGGCGTAACAAGCGCGCCGATGTTTGTGCCGGAGTTGAAGATTCCTGTCGCGAGAGCGCGCTCTTTCTTGGGAAACCATTCAGCGACTGTTTTGATCGCGGCCGGAAAGTTTCCCGCTTCGCCAAGACCAAGAAAGAAACGAGCGACACCAAAGCCAAACACAGTACGCGCGAGTGCGTGACCCATCGCCGCGACGCTCCAGAAGATGATGGCGAGTGAGAATCCTTTGCGGGTACCGATCCGATCCATCAATCGTCCGATGCCGAGCAGGCCGATCGCATAAGCTGCCTGGAAAGAAAAGACGACCCAACTGTAGCCGACTTCAGTCCAACCGATTTCGGTTTGAAGGGTTGGCTTGAGGATTCCGATCACCTGTCGATCGATGTAGTTGATCGTTGCCGCGAAGAATAGGAGGGCGCAGATGACCCAGCGATAGTGGGCCACAGATGAACGCTGATTGGTGACGGATACGGTTTGTGTTGTGTTCATCGGCCCATCCAGCCTCCGTCGACGACTAACACGTGGCCGTTGATGTAATCGCTAGCCTGTGACGACAGGAAGACTGCGGCGCCCGCGAGGTCTTCGGGCTCGCCCCAACGTCCTGCTGGAATTCGTTCGAGGATTTGACGGTTGCGAGTTTCGTCGGCTTGAAGAGCTGCGGTGTTGGCAGTTCGCATGTAACCTGGTGCGATCGCGTTAACGTTGATTCTGTGTTTGGCCCATTCATTCGCGAGTGCTTTTGTTAGTTGGGCCACGCCGCCTTTCGACGCTGCGTATGCAGGGACGGTGATACCGCCCTGAAACGACAGTAACGAAGCGATGTTCACGATCTTGCCGCCGTCGCCGCGTTCGATCATCTGTTTGCCGGCGAGCTTTGAAAGACGAAAGACGCTCGATAGATTCACTTCGATCACCGCGGTCCAATCTTCGTCGGAGTAATCAGCAGCGGGTGCACGGCGAATCGTGCCGGCGTTGTTGATGAGAATGTCGATGCGGCCGAAGCGCTCGAGTGTTTGATCGACGAGGTGCCTGGGCGTTTCAGGCTGACTGAGATCTCCACTGATTGGATGGGCCACGCCGCCGGCATTGTTGATCCGATCGCACGTGGCTTGGGGCGAACGTGAATTGCCGTGACAGGCAACATGCGCACCGGCTTCGGCGACCGCGATTGCAATCGCAGCGCCCAGACCGGTCGACGCACCGGTAACCAAAGCGATACGGTGCTGTAGTTTAAATTGATCGAGAATCATATAGGTCCTATCGGTCCTATAGGACCTATATTTCTTTGCGGAGAAAGTCCTCACGAAGCGGGGAGAAAATATCAATCAAGACCACTTCTTCATCCATCATCGTGGCGCCGTGCCAGCAGTTTGACGGGAAATGCAGCACGTCGCCCGCGGACGCGATCTGCTCTTTGCCTTCGATAAAGAATCGCACGCGCCCCTGCTCGACGATCGTCATCTGCTCGTGCGGATGATCGTGTTCCGGAGTGACCAGAAACGGCTTGAAGCGGAAACGGCAAATCATCATCCGGTTGCCGACGAACATCTGTCGCTCGATTCCTTCGGCCGGATGCTCAACGGGAATGTTGGACCAGTTCAAATGACGCGCGAAGTTGAAACCGTTGGCGTTGCCATTCCCGTTGCCGTTATTCTCAGAAGAGGCGTTGGACATTTCTTTTCCTCTACTTCTTGTCGCTAACAGCTTCCAGACCCGATCCACCAGCCGCATATTCAGGCTGCACATTCACCACACCGTAGAGGCGATCTTCGCCTTCTTTGATCGCCGCCATCATCCACAAAAAGTTTATCTGTCCACCGGGCGCGGCGACGTTCGGGTGATAACCCTGCGGCATCAACACACAGTCGCCTTCACGCACTACCTGGACGAGCTCCGGCTTCTGCGGATCCGTGTAGACAAACTGCACTCCGAACGATGGCGCGGGCATGTCGATAAAAAGATAGGCCTCCTCGAGTAGTTTTGAATGTTCGTGAGGAGGCCAAGACGTCCAGTTGCCGGGCGTCGAGAAAGTTACTCCGGCCATAATGCGGCCCGCTTCGACGTTCGCGCCGATCAGCACGTTCAGATCGCGCTCTGCCGGCGGCTTGCCGGCGATCAAATGAAGCTTCGGGTTCTGGCGTACTTCTTTGTACGAGACATACTTCACCGGGTATCGCTTTGCGACAGGAGCTGAGACTTCGGCGAGATCGCACCCGTCCGGCGCGTTGACTTCAATCTCCGAATCACGCGGGACGTAAACCGCGTCGTAGCGATCGAGATCAAAAGTTTTGTCGTCAGCCTTTACCGTCGCCTTGCCGTTGAGACAGATCAATCCGATTTCGTGATCTTCGCTATTAAATTTGATCGGGGCATCGCCAGCTGCCAGCGTGATGCGGCCGTAGTGCAGGTAACGTGCAGCGGTCGTGCCCGGAGCGACCGCCGTGCGGCGCCCTTTGCCCTCGTGCGTCTTCGGCACGAAACATGTTTCTGGTGTGATTGGGTTTTGAACAACTTCCTGATCCATGAACACTCCTGTAAATCCTGAAAATCTCGTTAATCCTGTCTCAACTTACTTCGGTGTCAGCGCTAGTTTAAATTTTAGCGCGCCGTTCACCGTAATATCTTTTGCTTCAAACAAAAGATGCAATGGTATCGCACCTTGAACGCCGCGTCCGAGTGCGCTGTCGCCGGTCGCAAGAATCGACGTCTTCAACGGAAAGTTCGCGTCAGACAACCGCACGTCCAACGCCCCTTTCGCTGAGTTGAAATGATCGACTCGCACGCCGTTCACTGTCTCTGTCTCAACCTGATCATGCGTCGT
>DASYPN010000178.1:0-5489 GCA_036006625.1 Pyrinomonadaceae bacterium
GGTGGTCCACTCATCAACGGCACATGCGATCCTGACTCTTTCAACATTCACGGACTTGCGGCAGTGGCCATCGGTTACAACGTGACTGCCGATCGGGATCATTCGTTTGCTCTTGGAAAATTTGCGTCGACGAACGGTTTCAGCGGTGCGTTCGTATGGGGCGATGGCTCCGCTACGAACACTGCGCAAACATTTAATGCAGTCGCGAACAATGAATTCGCGGCGCGCGCGAGTGGTGGTTTCCGTTTCCGCACGAACCTGGCTGGGACGACCGGTTGTAACCTTCCGGCCGGCTCCGGCGTTTTCAACTGCACATCGAGCCGCGCTACGAAAGAGAATTTCCTGACGGTCGATGGTGGTGACGTTTTGTCTCGATTGAAAGGTATCGAGGTGAGCTCATGGAACTACATTTCCGAGGGACGCAATGTTCGCCACATGGGACCGATGGCTGAAGATTTCTTCAAAGCGTTTCAGCTCGGCTCCGGCAATACTTCCATCGGTGTGCAGGATCTTACTGGGGTGAGTCTGGCGGCGATTAAAGAGTTGAACCTGCGGACGGATGAACTTCAGCGAAAGACCGTGGAAGTCGAACAACTCCGTGACCAGGTTAACCAGCTTCGTCAGGCTAACTCTGAAATGGAGCGACGACTTGCAACGCTTGAACAGTTAATGATGGGCCAGGTTCAAGTTACCCAGACCCCGAAACTTCAGTAACGGGTTGCTAACGATCAGCGTAGCCGCGAGTTTTGTGCGGCTACGCTGTCGTCTTATTCGTATCTCAACGCCACCAACGGATCGACTTTCGTTGCGCGCCGTGCCGGGATATAGCAGGCTAACAGCGCCACTATCAGCAGCCCCGTCGTAACCAATCCAAACGTCACAAGGTCTGTCGGAGATACGCCGAATAAGAGACTGGCCATCAGTCGAGTCAACGCGAAGGCGCCGATCAGTCCCACGGCCACACCGATCAAAGCCAGAAACATTCCGGATCCCACGACCATCTTCAGGACATCTATCGCACGTGCGCCGAGCGCCATTCGAATCCCGATCTCCTGCGTACGTTGCGTGACCGCGAACGCCATTACGCCGTAGATGCCGATGGCCGAGAGCACGAGAGCGATCACGCCGAACAACAGCATGAGCGTGAGTGTGAATCGACGCTGACCGAGCGATTTCGCAACGAGTTGATCGAGGGGTTGCATATCGTAAATCGGCTGTGTCTTATCAATCTCAGCTATAGCTTCGCGAACGGCGGGAGCGAGCGCGGCAGGATCATTCTGCGTGCGCACAACGATCGCGAGCGACGGCGTTCCCCGAATCTGGGCCACCGGCCAGTACATGGTCGGCAGGGGCGGCTCTTCGAGTGCGAAGCCTCGCACGTCGCCGACGACGCCAACGATCGTGGCCCACGGAAAATCAGAAGTGAGCTTGCCGAGGCGAATGCGTTTTCCGATCGCGTTGCCGTCTGTGAAGAAGCGCTTGGCGAAAGCTTCATTCACAACTAACACGCGCGCCGCCCTTTCATCATCAGAGCTTTCGATGAGACGCCCGCGCACGAGCGGAATGCCCATGGCGGCAAACCAACCCGGCGTCGCTTGACGATTCTGCGCGTCCGGCATGTCGCTCGTATCGCGCGGCACATAACCTTCAATCTCGATCAAACGATCAGTGCCGTTACCATCGAGCGGAATCATGTTGGTCGCCCCGGCAGCGGTGACGCCCGGCAGTTCGCTTAACCTTGCGAGCGTGCGATCGTAAAAACCCATGAAGCGAACCTCATCGGCAGGCGTGATTCGACCCTCAGGAACCGGCAGCGACACGCGCAAAGTCAGTGCGTGATCTGTTCGGAAACCCGGGTTTACACTGCGCAGTTGAGAGAAACTGCGAAGCATGAGGCCGGCGCCCACCAGCAGCATCACCGAAAGCGCGACCTCGGCCACCACCAACGACTTGCGCAAACGTCCGCCACCGGCGGTTGAACCGCGACTTCCTTCTTTAAGTGCATCGGTGAGATCAACTCGTGGTCCCCAGATCGCGGGCATCAATCCGAATACGATGCCGGTCGTCAACGCGACGACGCCGGTGAACGCCAGCACACGCCAGTCGAAACCGATTTCGCGAGCGCGCGGTAATGAATCCGGACTGAGCGCGACAAGGGCGGTGGTGCCCCATGTGCCCAGCAACACACCGATCCCGCCTGCGATAATCGCGAGCAAGATGCTTTCAGTCAAAAGCTGGCGCAAGAGATGAAACCGTCGCGCGCCCAGAGCGGTGCGAAGAGCAATCTCGCGTTGACGTGGCGCGGCCTTGGCTAGTAGCAGGTTGGCGACGTTAGTGCAGGCAATCAACAGCACGAAACCGACGGCGGCCAAAAGAACATAGAGTGGAAGCTTCATGTCGCCGACGATGTCGTCGAGATACGGTCGTGCGCGAAATCCGAATCCGGCACTGGGCGGGAACATGTCAGGAAAGTTGTCGCTCTCATACTTCGCGACTGAGTCGAGATCAGCAGCGACACTCTTCTCTGTTACGCCCGGACGCAGGCGAGCGATCACGCGCAGGAAATGCGAATTGCGAACGTTGATTTCTGGATCGGTTGTCGTTAACGGCACCCATAGATCGACGGGCGCCTCAAACTGGAAGTCATGCGGCAGGATACCGATGATCTTATAGTCAACGTTGTCGAGGTACACCGACTTGCCGATGGCATCCTCAGAGCCGCCGAACCGTCGCTGCCAGAGTCCATACGTGATCAGCGCGACGTGGTCCTGGCCCTTGGTGGTTTCCTCGGGCAGAAAATTGCGGCCGCGAATCGTGTCCACTCCGAGCGTTGGCAGGAGTGAGGGAAGTACGATCCGCAACATCACACGCTCGGGCTTCGCGCCGCCGGACAAATTCGCGTCACTATCAACCCACGCGCCGATGCTCTGAAAGCTGCGCGTTTGTTGGACCACGTCCTGATACTCCGGGTACGAGAATGGACCGTCGAAGCGGTTGAAGCTTAGAGCGCCTGTGTGCACAGCGTAGAGTGACTGCGAGTCCGGCAATGGCAGAGAGCGCAGCAGGACTCCATTCACGACGCTAAAGATGGCACTATTTGCACCGATACCGAGCGCCAGGGTCATGATGGCAATAATCGTGAAGCCGGGTCGCTTGATTAGCCCGCGCACTGCGTAGCGCAAATCCTGAATCAGTTGTTGCATCTGGACTCCTTAGACATAGATCGACGTGTCCGAACCATTTTCAAAGTCCGTGCCACGGCCGAATCAACCAAGAACAGGCTGATTTTGGAATACCGGTGCAGTTCCAAAGCACGCCACCGTTCAATTATGGGATCAGGCAGTCCCATTTTTACAAAAACTGCATGCGAGTAATTGAACTAGTGATCCATGAGACCGTATCCACAGATTACGCAGATTCTATAAATCAATCTGTGTAATCTGTGGATACGAGTTGAAGTAACTTGACGCGTCCGGAGCCGCCGGATTTGATCAGTATGTCTGACTTTCGACATGCGAAGTGCTTGGCAACGAGTGCTTTTAGCTCTTCGTTTGCTTTACCCTCGACAGGCGGCGACTTGATGTGAGCCAGCCACGTTCCATCTGCCTTTTGCTCCAGCAGGCTGATGCGTGAATTGGGCTTGACTCTTATCTGGATAAATTTCGTTGGCACGGCGGCATCTGCTGGTTATTTTATATATCACCACGCGCGCTCGAAGGCGTCGAACTCCTGCTCGAGTTGCCACTGAAGCCGGCCCTTTTCGCTTCCTGCTAAAAACTGCTTGCAAGTGCTTGAAGTGAGTTTCATATCCTCAACATCACGCATGCACTGCGCAACCGGAACGAAGTTTCGACTCTCACTCCATAAACTCTCTCCAGCGATAAACGCAAACTGAAGACTGGTGCGCGCCATAGTTTTGAGTTGAATGTATCCGAGGCCCTGGTCCTCGGTTGCTTTCAGGTACTCCATTGAAATCTCGGAACGTGCGACACCTTCATCGTCAGTGGCCAGTGCGACCGGCACGCCATACTCGATGTATGTGGCGAGTGGATGGCGAGTGCCCGCGACTCCCAGAATCAGATCGTTGCTCGACAAACAGATCTCGACCATCACATTGCGTCGTGCCATTTCTTTCAAGAGCTCATACGGATCCGTCTCATGCATGAGGTCCACACCGTGTCCAATACGTTCCGCTCGAGCGACCATGACTGACTCGCGAATGTGAAACATCAAACCATCAGGCGTTACAAGTCCCGGAGCGAGTTCACCGGCATGCAACGTGACTTTGGCTCGCGGATAAAGCGGTCGCAGAAATTTCAGCATCTGCATGTGGAGCGAGAAATTCTGCATCGAGTTGAGACCGTCCTCGCCCTGCACCAAATTCGTCGCCACCACTTTTGACTGGGGATCGTTCGCGAGTGCAAGGCCGGTCACCATCTGTGCATAGACTGGACCGAGCGAACTGTTTCGCGATACCTGCGCAATGTAGCGAACCGTCACTGAGCAGCCGGCATCTGCCTGCGGCGTACCGCACTTCAAGAGCTGATTCTTTTGAGCCTCCATGTCCTGGATGTTCTTGATTCCGATCTCGGCGGCCCTATCAATCCCATTCGCTTTCAACTTGCTGAGTGTGCTTTCGAAATTTCCATCCCATCCGACTTTCTCTCCGATTTGACTGGAAGCGACACCGGTCGGAGTACCATCGGGCGTTAACATCAACTCCATATAAAAAACTTTTCCGCGTGCTGCGCTCGTCACGGCCTCAGCCAGCATCTTGCCGCTATTGTCAAAAGTCGCTGGGCCAAATTTGCCAAAAGCATCGAAGAAATGATCGTGCCCGCTTTGACCCGATAACTGCCAATTGCGCATGGACCACGCATCGACCATCTGCCGGTACAGGACTGAATTTGTCAGTGCTGTATTCGCCGGTGTTTGTCCGGTGTTGCATGTGGATGGCGATGACGGAACGCTCAGTGACAGAGTCGCGTTGTTGACGCACAGACCCTTATCCGCCGCCCACTGGATGTAACGTTCCGCGTAGATCGAACCGGAAAGGTGATTGTGTAGATCTGCGCCCTTCGGCATCTTCAGCAGAAAGGCCATTTGCTTCGGCGGCGATTTGCGAATCGATTCAAAGTAGGCGGCGGTTTTTTGTTCGGAAGGTCTCGATTTGACGTCGGACTGCGCTGACAACGTCAACGCGCACGAAAGGAGAACGACTAGAGTCCAACTGATTTGGCGGCGCAGTAAAGAAATGTTAGGCATCGTGAGTTCCTTTTAGAGGTTAGAGAACGACAGAAACCGAGAGTCTTATACTACGGAGCAGCTTGCACAAGAAGTCCGGAATACGATGCGTGCAGCGCCAAAGGCGCGGAATATGATAGCCAGGGGCAAGCGCTGAGCAACGCGAAGCGCGTCGCCCCTGGTTATCAGATATCAATTGCAGAGAGCACTGAAAGTGCGAAATATTGTTCGAAGTTATTCCGCTC
>DASYPN010000179.1:0-4986 GCA_036006625.1 Pyrinomonadaceae bacterium
CACTTTTTCGATGCCGGCAAAAGTCACGATCGCATTGTTCGGAACGGTCACAGCCATCTTCGCATCGTTGGTGACGATTTCCGCGTGCGCAAACGAACCGGGACGAAGCTTTCCATTATTTCGTACGTCGGCTTCAACCATCAGCATGCGATTCTGTTGGGCGATCACCGGACTAAGTCGCATGATCTTGCCGACGTAGACAGTCTCATCTCCCTCGACGGTTACACGAACGTCCTGACCACTGCGAACGGTTTGCGATTCACGCTCTGGAATTTGTGCCTGTAATCGCAGCGGATCCATTTTGACGATGTCTACAACGGCTGCTCCAGCCGCGAGGTATTCACCGACGCTCGTCTTCTTCTCCTGAACAATTCCATCGAGTGGGGCGACGACTGAAGTGTCTTTCAACTGCTGCCGTGCCAGTGCTAATTCTGATCGACGTTGCGCGAGGATGCCCTGCCGGTTGCGAATCTCTTCGTATGCGTCCTGATATCTTCCTTCAGCAACTTTGAAAGTTGCGGTGGCGGTATCAAACTCCGCTTTCGCGATCACTCCCTGTTCAACCAGTCGCGCGGCGCGGTCGCGGTTGTAACGAGCCTCATCGAGGACAGCGCGTGCTTGTCGCACAGTTGCAGTCTGTTCCGGATCGACGCGATCGTCTGTTCCGCCCGGTGCGAGACCTAAACGTGCACGTGCCTGGGCCAGTGAAGCTTCGGCCTGTTGCACTCGTAGACGGTAATCTTCAGAATCGACTAGAGCGATCACTTGTCCACGCGAAACAACGCTGCCGAGATCGACGTTGATCGTGCGCACGCGTCCGGGAACCTTAACGCTGACTGTTGTTTGGTCGTATGCGGCGAGTGTGCCGTTGGCGGTCACGGTTTCGCCGAAGGGAGTTTCGGCAACAGCAGTTGTTTTGACTTTTCGGGGAGTTTTCGCGTCAGGACGGCCCTGTCGCTGCGACGCCTGGTAATCACTCTTACACGAAGTCAAAAAAAGCGCCGCCAGCGAGAGCGACACTCCCAGAAGAAGAATCCGACTCTGAAACATCCTGTGCAGTTTAACACGCGCCACAAATACAGGACACCAAGCGGTCAGGCGATTTGTGTAAAGTTATGTAAAGTTACGTAAAGCAATTGTATTTTGTCGATTCAGATCCACCAGCGCCAACGGCGCGAAATATGATAGCCAGGGGCAAGCGCGAGCGAAGCGAGCGCGTCGCCCCTGGGAAATACACAAAGACACGACTAAGGCCTGAAGGGCCGAAATACTTTGCCCCTGTATTTCGCTCTTTCAGGGCTCGCTCGCGCGTTTTGTTTTTACCAGGGGCGACGCGCTCGCTTCGCTCGCACTTGCCCCTGGCTATCATATTTCGCACCGTTGGTGCTCTGGCGTTCAGAACCCCTTGCGGATTAGGTAGGACGCCTTGATGAAGAATGTGCGTGAGTTGCGGCGGAAGCCGGGGACGAGTTGGGTTGTGAATGGGTGTGGGCTGTCGTAGTTCAGGTCGTCGTTATAGCCCGCGTAAAACGCAGTGCCCGGACTCGGCGTCCAGCCAAACAACGCCTGCGATCGCAATCTCGAATTAAGCGTGTTGTAGTCGAGAATCAACCGCGCGAATGTCGCCTTCGTGAACTGATACGTCCCGCGAAAGGTCAGGATGTTGATCTTGTACGCCACTCGACCCGTATCGTAACGTCGCAAACGCTGCGAGTTGATACTCAATTGCGTACGCAGCTCATTCGTCGGTTGATACGTAATGCTGCCGTTGAACTGAAACAGATTACCGCGTCCGGGATCCAGAGGCGCTTTCTGGCCCAACGCCAAAGCCGCGGGACTTACACGCGGATACTTGTTGCCATTACCAAAATCCAGATCGAAGTGCCCCCAGCGTTCCGTCACCTGCCCGTTGAACTGAATCCTCTTGCTGTAACTCGAGCCCGCGTAGAACGAAAGGTGCTGCTTGTCAGACGAACGCTCGTTGCTCTCACCGTAGAAGGTGCAACCACCATTGTCGGTAGTCTTAAACGGATTGCAGGGCTTGGCTTCACGCGTCGCCCCAAACTCATGATCAAACAACCGCTCGTATCCCGGTTCCCACCACACGCCGACATTAGTATTGCGCGGCAACTGCAACTCAGCCAGGCTCTCCGACTCCCAGATGTACATCCTTCCCTGCCAGTCGTAATCGACGTGAGTGAGGTTATGAACGTGATACGAGATAATCTTCTTCTTCGTATTTGGATCCGAGTTGTAACGAATGAAGCCGTAATTGAAGTTTGAGTTGGTGCGCTGGAAGAAGCCGACGTCCGCACGATAGTCCTTCGTGAAACCTTCGCCGTAAACCTCCCAACCCCAGTTGCGACCCGAGACGTTATAGTCGGCGGCATAACCAAAACCATTTCCTGTTCGGTAACGATTGATGCCATCGTTCGGATCGAAAAAGAAATTGCGCGACGAAGTCCCGAGAGTCTGAAAACTCACGGTTGTCTGTTTGTCGAGACGAAAGCGACCATCGATTCCCAAAACCTGATTGTGCTTGTCGATGAAGTTGTAACTCGTTGCGATCATGCCGATCGAGTTTTCCTTACCGACATCGCGTTTGAGACGCAACACACCGATGTATGCATTCTTGTCGAGGAAGCGTTCGTTGTTGCAGATGACACGCGGATCGAGCGCACGACGATCGATACATGCATTCAAGTTGCCGCGATCGTCAGCGTTGAGATTTCCTGGTCCATTGTCGCTCGCAACCATCAACCCGAACGTGTTGCGACCCAACTTTCCGGTCGTCTTCACTGCCACGTCCGGATCGACGATCGCGCGCGTGTGCACGGCCGTAATCGGTGTTTGAAAAATGTCGATGCCTTCGAGAAAGAAAGGTCGCTTCTCAGAAAAGAAAATCGGGAAACGCTGGTTCGCAGTAACCACAAGCTGATCCGCTTCAACTTGAGCAAAGTCAGGATTGATCGCGAGATCAACCGTGACAGCCGAACTCGGAATAAACTTCGCCGTCAATCCCAGATCGAGACCGACAGGCTCATTCACGATGCGGCCCGGATCGTTGCTACGCGGTATCTCACCAAACGACGGCACGAAGCGACTGTTCTGCGAGACTGTCACACTCGGAATCAATTCGATCGTACGCTCGACTGAGATTCCTTCGAGGCCGGTCAGATGTCCTGCCTGGCTGAGATTGCTGTCGATGCTGCGTGAAAAAGGCATCCACGAATCGAGCTCGTTCTCGAGACGTTTGATACGCTAAAAGACTTCTACCAAATTCAACCCGGAGACAACACTCCGCCTTCGAAACCAACCGAGGTTCTCATCGGCTTCGATCGTCGCGCGAACTTTGTCGGGTTCGTCTGTCGCTTTGAAGGCGATGTAGAGAACTTCGGATGCACCGCGGCCTTCTGCCAGACTTCTTCATCAAGCTTGCCGTCGATCGTCGGTGGTGTGTCGAATTTCGGGATAGTGATGGGTTTTGATTTCTCTTCCGGAACGACGATGGCGGCTGTCGGCGTCGATGCTGTCTGCGCGGTCGCAGTCAACACAACGCACAGGATCAGTGTTACGAGCAGAGAGAGACTGTTAATTCTCATAGATTGCGTTGTGCAAGTAGTCAGGTTAGACAGGATTTACGAGATGTTTCAGGATGAACATGTGAATCTTGTCCAATCTTTCAAATCCTGTCTAAAAACTGCGACGGATTAAATAAGACATCTTGATGAAGAACGTTCTTCCATTTCGCCGTAAGCCTGGTTCGAGTTGCCCCGTAAATGGACTGAATCCATTGCGGTTCAGATCGTCGTTGTAGCCGACGTAGAACGCCGTGCCCGGATTCGGGGTCCAACCCATCAGAAATTGCCCTTTCACATTGGAAGCTATCGTGTCGTAATCGACGCGGCCGCGCGCGAAGAGGAAGCGTGTGAACTGGTAAGTCGTGCGGAGTGAGACGATGTTCTCATCGAACGCGAGTTGGCCCGTGTCGTAACGGGTGAGTCGCTCTTTCGTATAACTCAGCCGCGCATTGAGTGCGCTCGTTGGTTGATAAGTAATGCCGCCGTCGAAATGCCACAAGTCACCTGGACCAGGATCCTGCGGTGAACGACAAATCGCAGGCTGCGGATCCGTCTTGCAAAGTCCGGCTTCACTAGCCTGTTGTGCTGCAAGTGCCGGCGGACTCACACGCGGAAATTTCGGTCCGGCGCCGAAATCGAAATCCATCGCGCCCCAAACGTGGTTCACGAAGAAGTTGAAGTTGTACTTCTTGCTCGGAGTCGATCCGCCAAAGAAATACAGACCAGTCGACGGCGCTGATCGTTCGTTGTCCTCGCCTGCAAACGTACACGTATTTTGGACCACACAATTCGAACCCGGCTGCCGCTTTCCTCCAAACTCACTTTCGAAGACGCGCTCATAACCCTTATCAGTGCCGACGCCCAGAAAAGTCTGCCGGCGTAATTGCAACTGAAGCTGTGTTTCGTTGTTGAAGTTTTGCGAACGGCCTTGCCAGTCGAAGCTCGCGTTGAAGTCCGTGTAGACGCGCCACGAGATCAGTTTGGCTTTCGGATCCGGTTCGGAGTTGTAACGGATGAACCAGTTGGGTTGGTTGGTGTTGTTCCGTCTATTGAATCCGAGATCGGCGACGTAGTAACGCGTGCGGCCCGTCATTGAAAACTCGTGCCCGAAGTGGCGGCCGCTCTGGTTGTAGTCGACCGAGTAGATAAAACCGTTCTGCTTGCTGTCGCGAACTTTGCCCTCTTCTGGGAAGAAGAATGGATGACGCGTGTGCGTGCCGAGCACTTGCCAGCTAAATGTCGTTTGCTTGTCGATACGAAAGCGACCATCAAATCCGCCAAGCTGATTGTACGCGTCGACAAAGCGACGATACGTAGTCAGAAATCCGATGAACGAGTCTGACTTACCAACGTCGCGCTTTAGTCGCAGGATGCCCGCCGCAGCATTCTTATCGACGAATCGTTG
>DASYPN010000180.1:0-1681 GCA_036006625.1 Pyrinomonadaceae bacterium
CGACCTGCAATAACACTGGCTACAAAGGACGAATTGGACTTTACGAAGTGATGGAGATCACCGACGAGATTCGTGAACTGATCTTGATCGGGGCTTCCGCACTTGAATTGAGGAAGAAGGCGATCGACGACGGCATGATCACCCTGCGCGAATCGGGTTTGTACAAGATTCGGGATGGCGTGACCACCTGCGAAGAAGTCGTTCGTGAAACGGTCGCCTAATCGAGGAGAACGAAGATGCTTAGACCAATTGCAATAGCCCTGATCCTTGTGCTGTCCGTGGGCGTTATGCTGCCCTTCGCGAACGAAGCACACGGAATCAGGCAGACTGTACAAGTCGGACAACGACGTCATCATCGCTTTCGTTCACGCGCATGGTGGCGGCGTTATCGCGCGCGCGTGCGACAAAAGAGATTGGCCGCCGAAATGGCAGCGATGGCCCATCGCAATGCAACGCTCGCAGTTCCCCAAAACATCAATGTGGCTGAACTTCAGGGACTCACGGGCCCGCAGTTACCGTCACTACCTTCAAACTCCGCGACGAGTACAACTCTGCCGCCGCCAGTCATGACCGGCAATGTTGCGCCTGTTGCGAATCACTCAAACGGCGAAACACGTCCACGTGTTGTTAACCCTGCGCATCCGGCATTCAAGACGGCCGAGGCGAAATTGCCCGGTCAAATGAATCTCGCGGTGGTTGCGTTGAGCAGGCCGAATCCGACCTTTCTGACTTCTCGCGAAGAGAAGAAGATGCTGGGCGGAGTGGCAGTGGCTGATCTGCGCCGCATGGTTATCGACAAGATGGTCTCGTCTGGTGGTTGGGTCGTCAACGACTTCGTTAGGGAAGTTAACGGTGCTCGCGTTTTCGTAGTTACAGCGCGAACTCCGAAGGATGCACTCACGCCGGAGAAAGTTTGGACATTCTATTTCACTGAAGCGGGTGGCCGCATTTATGGGCTCACCACTGACACGACGGTTGAGAACGCAGAACGCATGTCGAATGAAGCCCAGCGCTTCATCGATTCGTTGCGCGCGAAAGAAGCAACCGCAGCCGGCAGTAAGTAGTTTGAATAGGTCCTATAGGACATATAGGACCTATTCCCAAAACCCGACGCAGGAGAATTTGACCTAGATGCGACTGAACGAATCCGCTCCGCAAATCTCACTCTCAGAGCTGCTGAGAAAGCTTTCCGAACTCGGCGGTTCGGATCTTCATATCACGACCGGCTCACCTCCGCAGGTTCGAGTTGACGGGCACCTTCGTCCGCTCGACACGTATCGCGTGCTTACGTCAGCGGATACAAAACAACTTGCTTACTCCGTTTTAACTGACGCTCAAAAACATCGTTTCGAGGAGAACCTGGAACTGGACTTCTCGTTCGGCGTCAAAGGCTTGTCGCGTTTTCGCGCCAACTTGTTCAATCAGCGCGGCGCGGTGGGCGCCGTGTTTCGTGCTATTCCTTACGAGATTAAAGCTTTCGAAGAATTGGGACTGCCCGCGATTGTCAAACAACTCTGCGAGAAACCGCGCGGGCTGATTCTCGTCACTGGACCAACCGGATCAGGCAAGTCAACCACGCTCGCGGCGATGATCGACAAGATCAATCGCGATCGTCACGATCACATTCTGACGATTGAAGACCCGATTGAGTTTCTACACAATCACAAAGGCTGCTTGATCA
>DASYPN010000181.1:0-8780 GCA_036006625.1 Pyrinomonadaceae bacterium
AATCAGACGAAAGGCTTCGTCGTCACCCTGGCATACGCGAGTGACAAGGTCTGCTGAACTATTCATCAGAGTTCCCGCGAATGCGCTCATCGCCTCTCTCGGTAGGTTAGTGGTGCGGAAGGACGAAAAGTTTCAGGAAAAACCATCCACAGATTACACAGAAATCTGCGTAATCTGTGGATTAGATCTCTTTGGGATCGACGATCTTGCCGGCGATTGCGGAGGCGGCGACGACGTAGGGTGAGGCGAGGTAGAGCTTGCCGGGACCGCTGCGGCCGGGAAAATTTCGATTCTGGGCGCTGACCGTCACGGTGTCAGGGGAAGGTGAGGCGCCCGGACCGGCGTTGATACACGCGCCACACGATGGATCGATCAGCTCGGCGCCGGCTCGCTCGAAGATGTCGATATACCCGCGCTGCCGCGCGTATTGCTTGATCTTCTGCGAGCCAAACTGAATGTACAGGTGTACACCTTCAGCCACTCGCTTGCCATTAGCCAGCGCGCTCTCGAGCACCTCGGCATACATATCCATGTCGGCCATCTTGCCGCCGGTACACGAGCCGCCGTAAGCAGCGTCAATGCGAACTTCTTCCAGATCGTCAATCGGAATTCCGTTTCGCGGATCGCCCGGCGTCGCCACCATCGGACCAATCTCGTCCAGGTTGATCTCGAAAACAGCGGCGTACTCGGCTTCCGGATCGCTATAAACAAATCCTTTGCGCACTTCTTCGGCGTCAAGCCCACGCGTGCGGACGACGTAGTCGAGCGTGACTTCGTCGGGCTCGATGATGCCCGTTGTGCCGCCGGCTTCGACGGCCATGTTCGTCAACGTCGCGCGTTCGTCCATCGGCCAGTTCGCTAAATCCTCGCCCGCAAACTCCAACACCTTGCCGATGCCTTTGCTCGACTTCATGTACTCCGACGCGAGGATGTAGAGCATCACGTCTTTTGCTGCGACGTCGTCGCGCTTCTTTCCTTTCAACACGTAGCGCACTGTTTCAGGAACGCGGATACGAATGTCTTTCGTGTACCAGGCGTTGGCCATGTCAGTTGAGCCGACGCCGAATGCGAAACAGCCGAGTACACCGGCCATGCACGTGTGCGAATCAGTGCCGATGACGATCTGTCCGGGAAGGGCTAGATCCTCGACGACGGCGTTGTGACAGATCGCTTCGGAGCCGCCTTCCGGACTCTCGCCGTAGAGACGGATGTTTTGTTGTTCAGTAAAACTCTGCTGCGTTGTTGCGAGTCCCTCGGCCTTTTCCAGCAGACCCATTTCACGATGCTTCGGCGACATCACGCGTCCCAGAAACGTCAGGTGATCGCGAAAGGCAAACACTGATTCGGGCGACGAAACGCGCGCGTCCGTGCCAAGCGCCTGCTTGAAGAGCGACTCGGCCATCGGCGTGACGTATTCATGAGAGAAGCGAACGTCGGCCAGCGCAAAGAGCGCATCGCCCGGTTTTACGGTCGGAATACCAATCTTGCCGGCAGTCACAAACGCATGACGCGCGATGATCTTCTCCGTGATCGTCATCGGACGCGGTGCGGTTTCGATCGGCGGCGGCGAGACTTTGCCACTGAGTCGCGCCTTGTTGTAGTTGAACAGACCACCGTGAGAAACGATGTCCTGCGAGATCGGATCGAGCCCTTTTGTAAACTCCGAAAGCGGAATGTCTTCGCCACGTCGAATACGTTCGATGAGACCGAAATCGGTTGAAGTTAAGAGACCGATGTTTTGCGAGTTCTGCCCGTAGATCTTTTCGATGCTTTGCGCAATTTCAAGCTGAATCCCCGCCGCTTTCTCGGCGTAAGGCGCTGTTTCGCGCGACGAGCCACAACCCTTTGAAAGTCCCGAAACCACGACTGCAAACCCGCCGTTTTTAACCTCGTCTTTCTTGACTGCTCCTTCGCGCATGCCCACATAGACATACTGGCCGAGCGTTTCGTCGTAATAGAAACAGACCCACCCGGGTGTTATTTCATCGGTCGAGATGTTGCTCATCAGCGGTAGGTCGCCTTTGAGTAAACGTGCAGCGAGTTCGGCTTCGAGAGCGGCCGCCGCGTCGCCGGTGGCTTCGAGTTGTTGGCGGATAAGGGAGGTGTCGTCAGTTAAAAATAGAATGCGGCCTGAGAATTTGATATGTTCAGGACGTCTGTCGGTTGTGCCGGTCATTTAGTTTCCCTATCATGTTCTATGAAAACATCCCGATTATAACCTCACGCTGATAAAACCCTTAGCGGGCATGGGCGCGTCTAAGGCCTCAGGTGTTCCGGACGAGAAGGAGCGGAGGAGAGTTGATATGAAGTTGCTAGTAAAGAGATTGGCCCTCAGGCTAATGTTGGCCGCCATGCTGGCGCTTATCGCGGCGGCGCTTGGCTCATCGATTGTGTTTGCCCAGGAGACGGACGATCCCGTCAAGATCGAAATTTACAAACGGTTCGTCGACAATCGCCTCCCGAATCCGGCCGTCGCGTATCAGGCCGCCCGCGATTATCTAACCAAGTACAACAAAGACAAAGACCAGTACACGGATTATCTGTCGAAGTGGACGGCGGCTTACGAACGCGATGAGCGGAAGCGAAACCTGCCGATCTACATCAACGAAAAGAAATTCGCGGAAGCCTACAGCACCGGCGCCAGGATTTTGTCCGATGAGCCCAATTACCTGCGTGCTCAGATAGACCTCGGTTACGCCGGTTATCTTGCTGCGTCAGCAAAGAATGAGCAGTTCAACAGCACCGCCCTCGACTACGCGCGAACTGCGATTCAGGCGATCGAGTCGGGCAAGTCGCCGAATGAGTGGGCGCCGTTCAAGGGCAAGGACGACACGCTCGCATATCTCAATTACGCTGTCGGTTACCTGACGTTGAAAACATCTCCTGAGCAGTCAATTGATTCATTGATCAAGGCGGCCCAGTACGAGAGTGATATCAAGAAAACTCCGTCGACATATTACTTCCTCGCTGTTGCTTATGAGTCCGGCCCATACAAAACGTTGTCAGCGGCTTATCAAAAGGACTTTGCAGACAAACCCGAAACGCCTGCCAGTAAGGCGGCACTCGAGAAGCTGGGTACCGTGATGGATCGTATAGTCGATTCTTACGCGCGTGCTATTGCAGCGGCGGGAACTGATGCAAAAACGCAGCAGAGTCGTACTGAGTGGACGGCGCAGATGACTACCTATTACAAGTTTCGACATAACAACAGTGACGCCGGGTTGGCCGAATTCATCAGTTCGGCGTTGCAGAGGCCGTTGCCACCGAAACCGTAACTATGGTTAAGAGGATTGACGCCGGCACGCTGCCGGATCTCGAAACACTTCAGCGGCTTGGTCGTGCACGTGATTTTATCGATCACTGCTACGACCATCCGCTGAATCTCGATCAGATTTCCGAAAAGGCCTGCTTCTCTCGTTACCACTTCCTGCGATTATTCCGGCAGGCTTTCAATCAAACTCCACATCAATACCTGATTCACCGTCGCATCGAGAAAGCGAAGGAGTTGCTCAGTGAAGACGATCTGCGCGTGACGGACGTCTGTTTTGAAGTTGGGTTTCAGAGTCTCGGATCGTTTAGCACGCTCTTTCATCGTTGCGTGGGCCATGCTCCTGCGACGTATCGCGAGAGAGCACAAGCCAAGCGCCAGATCCCCGGCTGCTTCCTCGTCATGCATAAGTTAGTTTGACTCCTATCCGTGTCACCCGTGGCTAAATAGCAATTTTCAAGAAGCGAGCTGCAGACTGAGTCAGTATTCTCTTATCAATCTTTGATTGAGGAGAGAACCGTTATGATCCGCAAGATGTCTCACGCCACAATCTTTGTTAACAATCAGAATGAAGCGCTCGAGTTTTATCGCGACAAGCTGGGGTTCAAGGTCCACACGGATGCGATGGTTGGCCCGGACTTCCGCTGGCTAACGATGTGCACAAACGATCAACCCGATTTCGAGATCGTGCTGCTCGAACCGAAGCCCGGAATGTTGATGGATGAAGAGACGTCGAATCAGTTACGCGGAATCATGGCGAAGGGTGTCCTCGGTGCGGGAGTGTTCAATACAGACGACTGTCGCGGCACTTACGAAGAGTTGAAAGCGAAGGGCGTGCGATTCGTTTCCGAGCCCGCCGAGCGACCATACGGTATCGAGGCCGTTTTCCAGGACAATTCCGGCAACTGGTTCAGCCTCACACAGCCCAGCGAAGGGAATTGAGGTTAGAATAGGTCCTACCTGTCCTTTAGGACCTATTACAATGCAAAGAATCAAGTGGACCGATCGCCGCTTTAGTTTTGATTTCCCCGCCGGCATTTACCCCGAGATGATCGAACGCGTTCGCGGGACACCGGCGCGTCTCGAAGAGCGGGTCGCCGGGCTCTCTCCCGAAACACTGACCACGCAGGTGGATGGTCGCTGGTCCATGCAGGAGAATGCGGGCCATCTGCTCGATCTCGAAAGCCTTGTGTCGCAGCGCGTCGATGAGTACCTGGCCGGCAATAGCACGCTCCACGCCGCCGACATGTCGAATCGCAAGACCTATGACGCAAGTCACAACGACGTTCCTGTTGCTTCAATACTGACAGCCTTCCGCACGGCCAGGCGCGAGCTCGTCGACCGGCTCGAGTCTCTCGACGCCGAAGTTTTTGCACAATCTGCGCTGCACCCGCGATTGAATGTGCAAATGCGACTCGTCGATATGTTATTTTTCCAGGCGGAACACGACGATTATCATCTCGCCAGGATCAGTGAACTAAAGAAGCTATGCACAAACTACTCCTCCTAATCACGGCGTTTGCCGTGCTGGCACTGAATGTCAACGGGCAATCACTCGACGCCATGATCGATCGCGACATCGCGTCGTGGTTGACTACCTACAGGAACCTTCACATGGCGCCCGAGCTTTCTCATCGTGAGGAAAAGACGTCGGCGTTTGTGGCAGGTGAGCTGCGCAAACTCGGATTCACCGTTACGGAACGCATCGGCAAGTATCAAAACGATCAGCAGTGGGTTGGTTACGGCATCGTAGGTGTGTTGAAGAACGGTCCTGGACCGACAGTGCTTGTCAGAACCGAACTCGATGCGCTTCCGGTCGAAGAGAAAACCGGCGTTCCTTTCGCGAGCACCGTGAAGACCAAGAACGATGCGGGACTCGAAGTAGGCGTGATGCACGCGTGTGGTCACGACATCCACATGACGAGTTTTCTCGGCACGGCGAAGATGCTGACGGAGTTGAAGAGTCGCTGGAGTGGAACGCTCGTGATGCTGGGCCAACCGGCTGAAGAAACCGGCGACGGCGCGAATGCGATGTTGCGCGATAACCTGTACACCAATATTCCTAAACCGGATTTTGCCATCGCGTTGCACGACAAACCAGAACTGGAAACCGGCAAGGTTGGTTACACGCCTGGCTACGCGATGGCGAGCGCGACATCGATCGACATCAAGATCAGAGGCGTCGGCGGACACGGTTCAGCGCCGGAACTAGCGAAGGATCCGATCGTTGTGGCAGCCCAGGTCGTGATGGCCTTACAGACAATCGTGAGTCGTGAGAATTCGCCGCTCGATCCCGCAGTCGTCACTGTCGGTTCGATTCACGGCGGCACGCGTTACAACATCATTCCCGACGAAGTTAATCTCCAACTGACGGTTCGCACTTACAAAGAGGAAGTCAGAAAACGTGTGCTGGCTTCGATCGAGAGGATCGTTAAGGGGGTCGTGGCGACGGCGGGTATTCCGGAAGATCGCGCACCGGTAATCAAGATCGCAGAGGGCACCGGATCGACCTACAACGACCCAAAGCTGGTCGACCGTCTGGTCGTTGCGTTCAAGCAAGCGCTTGGAGATGAGAATGTGGTGCAGATGCCGCCGATAATGGCGAGCGAAGACTTCGGCTACTTCAGTTTGGATCACAAGATTCCCGCGACGATCTTCTGGCTCGGCGCTTCAGATCCTGCGAAGGTCAAACAAAGCCGAGAATCCGGTGTGCCGCTGCCCGGCCTCCATTCAGCTCTCTTTGCTCCCGTCCCGGAGCCGACCTTGCGAACCGGCGTCAAAGCAATGACTTCGGCGGTCCTCGATCTTATGAAGAAGTAAATAGGTCCCACTAAGTCCTATAGGACCTATTTCTGACTTATAATTCGGCGCATGCTGCGCACCCTTCTTCTTCTGATCCTTCTGCCTTTTCCACTCCTGGCCCAAACCACGCAGGAAAAAGTCCGCGATTACCGCCAGGCCCACGAGCACGAGCTCCTGAAAGAGTTCACCACACTGCTGGCGATTCCAAACGTCGCGTCTGACACGCAGAACATTCGCCGGAATGCTGCGCTGATCATGGAGATGATGAAGCAACGTGGACTGAATCCACGTCTGCTCGAAGCGTCTACGCCAAACGTGCCACCTGTAGTTTATGGGGAGTGGAAAACACCGGGCGCGCAACGGACCATTCTCGTCTATGCGCATTACGATGGACAGCCGACCGATCAGAAACAGTGGACCGGAACGTTGCCATGGCAGCCTGTGTTTCGAGCTGGCGCAATCGAGGAAGGCGGACAGATCGTAACGTTGGCCGATACCGGAGCCATTAACCCGCGATATCGTATTTACGCGCGTTCGGCGTCCGATGACAAAGCCGGAGTGATGGCTATCCTCACCGCCTTCAGTGCACTAAAAGACAAAGGAATTACACCCACCTCAAACATCAAATTCTTTTTTGAAGGCGAAGAAGAAGCCGGCTCGCCACATCTCGGCGAGATCATCAATCTCAACAAGGAACTGCTCGCCGCCGATGTGTGGATCATCGGCGATGGGCCAGTGCACCAGTCCGGGCGGAAACAGGTTGTGTTCGGCGCGCGTGGTGACACGAATGTCGATCTCACCGTGTACGCCGCCAAACGACCTCTGCACAGTGGACACTACGGAAACTGGTCCCCCAATCCGGCGCATATGCTCGCGCGTCTGCTGGCGTCGATGAAAGACGACGATGGACGAGTCACGATCGAAGGCTGGTACTCCGACGCGGAGCCGCTTGGCGAAGCGGAGCGCCGCGCGATTGCCGATGCGCCGCAATACGACGAAGAGTTGAAGCAGCAATTGGGAATCAAGCGGACCGAGGGTGGCGGAAAGTCGTTGCTGGAGTTGATCAATCAGCCGTCATTGAACATCAACGGGTTTGCGAGTGGTGACGTTGGCGCTCTAGCTCGGAATGTCATTCCCACCACTGCCACAGCAGTTCTTGATCTGCGACTTGTAAGGGGAAACGATCATCAACGACAAATACAACGAGTGATCGAGCACATTCGCAAGCAGGGATATCAGGTACTCGATCGCGAACCAACAGATGCGGATCGCGCGCAGTATCCCTTGCTGGCGCGCGTCAATGCTCGCGCAGGTGGATACAACGCTGAGCGCACGCGAATGGATTTGCCAATTTCGAAGTCTGTGATCGACGCGGTGCAGTCGACGTCTCAGGAAAAAGTCGTGTTATTGCCGACGTCTGGCGGTAGTTTGCCGTTATCGATCATCACCGAGAGACTGAAGACAGTGACGATCTCGGTGCCTATCGCGAATTACGACAACAACCAGCACGCTGAGAATGAGAACATTCGCCTGCAGAATCTTTGGGACGGCTTCGAGATCTGGGCCGCGATCATGACGATGAGATAAAAGAATATAGGTCCAATAAGGACCTATACGACCTATTGAGGCTGATATGGATCAACTGAATCTCCCGGTGTTGCTGGGAACAAATCGCAAGGAGCGGCAGAGTCTCCACGCGGCGAGGTGGCTGATCGGGCAGATGGAGAAGCGGCCCGAGATTTGGACGCGGCTCTTTGATGTGGCTGATTTCAAGCTGCCGCATGACGATTACGGCCAGGGACTGAAAGACAGTTTCCCCGAATGGCGAGATGCTATTGCCCAGGCCGACGGACTCATTCTCGTCATTCCCGAATACAATCACGGGTATCCCGGCGTGATGAAGGCCGTGCTCGATCTCCTGCTGCGCGAGTACATCCACAAGGCTGTGGCGTTTGTCGGAGTCTCGGCTGGTCCATGGGGTGGCGTGCGTGTGATAGAGAATTTGGTGCCTGTGTGCCGTGAGTTGGGTCTAGCGGTTTGCTTTACCGACCTGAACTTCCCGCGCGTGCAGAAGACTTTCGACGCGGAGGGTAGACTACTGGACCAGGCGTTCGATCAGAGAGCGAAAGACTTTCTCGATGAGCTGGTGTGGATGAGTACGGTGTTGAAGTGGGGACGGACCAACGTACCTTCGAAGTTTCACACTTGAGCTACAGAGGGCGGCTCAATTGAGAACCGCCCTCTGCAAAACCCTTACAAAGTGCAGCCCATCGATTTCACCTGTGCGCGAGCAGTTTCCAACTGAGTCTTGCAAACACTTACGAGCGTTGCTCGTGTTTGTGGATTGGCGGCGAGTTTTTTCCAGTCCGCCCGCCAGGTAGCAATGATGTTCTTATATCGCTCGCGACCAGCTTCCGGAACTTTCGTGGTAATGCAGTTTTCGTAGGCGGTAAGGAAGTGATCGCATTCCTCGACGCCGATCTTGTCGCCGGCACTGGCGCTCGAGTTAGTAGTACTCGCGGGCGTCGTGGCCGGAGCAGCCGAGTTTGTGGCGGCGGCATTGCGATTCGTGTCGGACTTGGCACAGGCAAGCACTAGGAGACCAGTTAAAATACACAACATTAAGAGGAGAGATTTCGACATTATTGTTCTCCGATTTGCAGGATGGCAAAGCGGGCAGATAATACACCCGTTTGGTCCTTTGTGCTTA
>DASYPN010000182.1:0-7162 GCA_036006625.1 Pyrinomonadaceae bacterium
TTTCACTTTCTTCGTCTGCTGCAAACCGAACAACCGCTCGGTCGTTTGCAACTGGATCAGTCCCCGCGTTTGAACTTTCGCATACTCAATCATTGGGACAATCTCGATGGTTCAATCGAACGTGGCTACGCAGGAAAGTCACTCTGGAATTGGTCTGAACTTCCTGCGCAAATCGATCCGCGACTGACGGACTACGCGCGCGCGAACGCTTCGATCGGAATCAATGGTTCGGTACTGAATAACGTCAACGCGAATGCGCAAATCCTGACTGCCAAATACCTCGAGAAAGTCGCCGCCATTGCGAATGTCTTTCGTCCTTACGGAATTCGCGTCTATCTAGCGGCGCGTTTTTCCGCGCCGATCGAGATCGGCAAATTGGAGACAGCAGATCCGCTCGATCCGTCAGTAATCGCGTGGTGGAAAGCGAAGGCGGATGAGATCTACAAACTGATTCCCGACTTCGGCGGCTTCATCGTTAAAGCAAACAGCGAAGGACAGCCCGGTCCGCGAACATACAACCGCACGCACGCTGACGGCGCAAACATGCTCGCCGCAGCCGTTGCACCACATCAAGGCATCGTGATGTGGCGCGCGTTTGTTTACGACATGCAGGCGGGTTACGACCGCGCGGGCGCTGCTTACGAAAACCTGAAACCGTTTGACGGTAAGTTTGCGCGCAACGTGTTGCTGCAAGTCAAGAATGGTCCAATAGATTTCCAGCCGCGTGAGCCGTTTCACCCGCTCTTCGGAGGCATGCCCAACACACAGGTCATGCCTGAGTTTCAGATAACGCAGGAGTATCTTGGCTTCTCAAATCATTTTGTGTTTCTCGCTTCGATGTGGCGTGAGTTTTTAGACTCCGACACGTACGCGGCTGGTCGTGGTTCGACTGTTACGAAGGTCGTCGATGGAACACTCTATCGCCAGCACTTGACCGGCATCGCGGGAGTTGCAAACACCGGTTCAGATCGAAACTGGACGGGCCATCATCTGTTACAAGCCAACTGGTACGCCTTCGGCCGTCTCGCGTGGAACCCAAATACAACGTCTCAACAGATCGCGACCGAGTGGACGAAGATGACGCTGACACACGATCCAAAAGTCGTTTCGGAAATTGTGAGATTGATGCTCGACTCGCATGAGGCGGTCGTGAATTACATGACGCCGCTCGGGCTACATCATCTGTTTTGGGGTGGACATCATTACGGACCAGCGCCGTGGTGGGATACTGAAAAACGTGATGACTGGAACCCTGTTTACTATCACAAGGCTGACGCGTTCGGGATCGGGTTCGATCGAACCAAGACTGGCAGCAACACGGTGAGCCAGTATCATCTACCGGTGCGACAGCAGTTCGAAGATTCGAAGCGGTGTCCGGAAAAGTTTCTACTCTGGTTTCATCACGTGTCGTGGGATCACAAGATGAAATCGGGGCGGACGCTGTGGGATGAGTTGGCGTTGCATTATCAGCATGGTGTCGATTGGGTGCGATCGACGCGTGCAACCTGGGCGGGGCTTCGCGGTGTGATTGACGACGAGCGCTACACTGCCATTAGTAACAAGCTGGCAATACAGGAACGGGACGCGGTTTGGTGGCGTGACGCGTGTCTGCTCTACTTTCAGACTTTCGCGAAACGTCCGCTCTCGGCGGGTGTCGAGAACCCGGCGCACTCGTTGAATCAATACAAGGCAAAAGCGTTGGATTTTTAGCCACAGATGAACGCGGATGAAAATCGCTGATTTACGCGCCACGACTGTTACTCTTCCGCTCGAAGCGCCGTTGCGTCATGCGAACGGGTGTCACTGGGGGCGGTTTGTGCGGACGATCGTCGAGGTTGAGACGGATGACGGGCTGATCGGGTTGGGTGAGATGGGTGGCGGTGGTGAGTCGGCGGAAGCTGCGTTTCGCGCTCTCAGATCTTATTTGGTTGGACACGATCCCGCGCGACTTGAAGAACTGAGATTTCTGATCTCGAATCCCACTGCGTCGCTCTACAACAATCGCACGCAGATCGTCGCAGCGATCGAGTTTGCGTGTCTCGATATTCTCGGACAGAAGTGGGGCGTGCCTGTTTCCGAAATTCTGGGGGGACGTTTACGCGAGCAGGTTCCGTTCGCGTCGTATTTGTTCTTCCGTTATCCGCTACATGGAAAAGGTGAAGTCCGGACAGTCGAGCAGCTTGTTGAGTCAGCGAAGGAGTTGAAGAAACGTTGCGGCTTTAAGTCGCATAAGTTGAAAGGGGGCGTGTTCCCGCCTGAATACGAACTCGAATGCTATCGCGCGCTTGCGTCTGCGCTCGAAGGCGATCGCTTTCGTTTCGATCCGAACGGCGTCTGGTCAACTGAAACCTCGATTTGGTTTGGGCAACAGATCGAAAACATCAGAAACGATTATCTCGAAGATCCCGTGTTTGGAATGAACGGAATGCGCCGTGTGCGTGAGAAAGTCCGAATACCACTCGCAACCAACACCGTCGTCGTAAACTTCGAACAACTCGCAGCGAATGTTCTGAATACGGCCGTCGATGTCGTGTTGCTCGATACAACTTTCTGGGGCGGCATCCGGGCGTGTGTAAAAGCAGCAGGTGTGTGTGAGACGTTTCAACTCGGCGTCGCCGTGCACTCATCCGGCGAGCTCGGAATTCAGCTAGCGACGATGCTTCATCTCGGCGCCGTGATTCCAAATCTGTCGTTCGCGGCCGACGCTCATTATCATCATTTAACGGATGACATCATTGAAGGTGGTAAGCTGAGGTACGACAACGGTGCGATTGCTGTACCTGCGACACCTGGTCTGGGTGTTAAGCTGGATCGCGATAAAGTTGCCGAGTATCGTGAGTTGTACCAGCGTCTTGGATCGTATCCGTACGATCAGGATCCTTTGCGGCCGGGTTGGACTCCGACGATCCCAAACGATCGCTGGGCCGACCCGCAGGATGCGAGAGTTCCCGAAATTCCGTCTTAATCGAGAAACTTTATGGTGACGTCAACCGAAAGTCGCACGAAGTTCGCTGACCTGCTCACGCACCCGGAAGAGCTGCGTGCGCGCGTCGAAATCGTTGTGAACTCAATGCCCGTGATGGATGTGCACACGCATCTGTTTCCGTCTGAGTTCAATGAACTGTGTCTGTCTGGCATCGATGAACTGCTGACTTATCACTATCTGACTGCCGAAACGCTTCGCACAGCGCGAGTCCCTCACGATCGTTTCTGGCAGATGTCCAAAACAGATCAGGCAGACCTTGTTTGGCAGACGTTGTTTGTCGATAACTCTCCAACATCAGAGGCCGCGCGCGGAATCGTGACGGTGCTCGACGCGTTCGGTCTCGACACGCGCGCTGAGAATCTCGGTGAGGCACGTGCCTTTTTCAACTCGAGACGCCTCGATGAACACATCGATCGTGTTTTCGACATCGCGCGCGTGAGTGGCGTTGTGATGACGAACGACCCGTTTGATGATGTCGAGGGAGAAATTTGGAAGCGTGATGTTAGTGCAGCTCTTCGCTTCAAGTCGGCGTTGCGGTTGGACCGACTATTGAACGGAAACTCAATTACGGGAACTACGGCGAGCTTGCGACAGACTCTCGACGAGTGGATCGCGCGAATGAATCCCGTTTACATGGGTGTCTCATTGCCGGCGGATTTTAAGTTTCCGGCTGAAGATACACGCGACCGTTTGCTCCGCGAAGTTGTTTTGCCAACGGCGAAGGAGCACGGGCTTGCGATCACGCTGATGGTTGGTGTGCGACGACGCGTCAATCCGAGGTTGCGAGAAGCAGGAGATGGCGTAGGCAAAGCTGATGTGACTGCCGTCGAGAGAATGTGTGCCGAGTATCCGGACGTCAAATTCTTAGCGACGTTTCTTTCGCGCGAGAACCAGCATGAGTTGTGTGTGGCGGCGAGAAAGTTCAACAACCTGATGCCGTTTGGTTGCTGGTGGTTTCTGAACAATCCATCGATCGTGTCTGAAATCACGCGCGAGCGATTGGAGTTGTTGGGCACGAGTTTCATTCCGCAGCACTCGGATGCGCGCGTGCTCGAGCAACTCATTTACAAGTGGAAACACGCGCGCAAAGAGATCGCTGACGCGCTCGCTGATTGTTATGAACGGCTACTGAATAGTGGACGCGCTGTTACGGCGGAAGAGATCACACGCGATGTGAATCGCATGTTCTCGGGAAATTTTCAGGACTGGATCGGCCAATCCTGAAACATCTTGTAAATCCTGTCTAATAAAACGCAAAAAGAGGACGCCTGCTTGAATAAATCGCGAACCATTGGACTTACGATCGGCATCACGTTCATCATTTCAGCATTTGCTTTGCCCGTGGCGCACATGAATTCGCAAGATCGAAAACCCCCGGACTACAAGAATCCGAGCCTTCCAGTCGATCGGCGCGTAGCCGATCTCCTGTCGCGCATGACGCTCGAAGAGAAGGTCGCGCAACTAACGTGTCTTTGGGCCAATCGCCCGCAAGTCAATCCGCAAACAGATTTCGCGACCGATCGCGGTGACTTCTCGCCCGCAAAAGCTGCGGAAGTCATGAAAGACGGCATCGGCCAGATCGCGCGTCAACGTGAACGTAAAGGTCCACGCGAAGGCGCGACCTTCGCCAACGCGCTTCAGAAATGGCTCGTCGAAAATACGCGGCTCGGCATTCCCGCGATTTTCCACGACGAAATACTTCACGGTCACATGGCGAAGGGCAGCACGAGTTTCCCGCAGCCGATCGCGCTTGCCACCACGTGGGATCCGGAGTTCGTCACCAAAGTCTTCACAGCCGGCGCACTCGAGACACGCGCACGCGGTAGTCAACTCGTGCTTGGTCCGAATCTCGATCTCGCACGCGACGCGCGCTGGGGCCGCACTGAAGAGACATACGGAGAAGATCCGTATCTAACGTCACGCATGGCCGTCGCGATCGTTAAAGCGTTGCAGGGACCAGGACCCGGCGTTGATCAAAATCACGTGATGGCGACGGCGAAACACTTCGCTGCGCATGGCCAGCCGGAAAGCGGTACCAACATCGCGCCCGTCAACTTTTCAGAACGAACACTGCGTGAATATTTTCTGCCGAGTTTCAAGGCCGCAGTGACTGAAGCGGGCATCGCCGCCGTGATGCCCTCGTACAACGAAATCGACGGCGTTCCGTCGCATGCGAACAAATGGTTGTTGCAAAAGTTACTGCGCGAGGAGTGGGGATTTGATGGTCTTGTAGTCTCAGACTATTACGCGATTCCGCAGATGATGGATCTGCATCACCTCGCAGCAGATAAACCCACGACCGCGAAGCTCGCGATCGCAGCCGGTGTCGACACTGAACTTCCCGATCCCGATTCTTATCCGACGCTTTTACAACTCGTGAAAGAGGAGCAGGTTTCTGAAGTTGCAATCAATCAGGCCGTCGCGCGAAACCTGCGCGCGAAGTTTCTGCTTGGCTTGTTTGAGAATCCTTACGTCGACGTGGAACGCACAGTGCGCGTCACGAATTCTCCGGAACATCGAGCACTCGCGGCCGAAGCGGCACGGCGATCTATTACTTTGTTGAAGAATGACAACAACGTGTTGCCGTTGAATGCGAGTGCGTTGCGTTCGATCGCGGTGATTGGTCCAAATGCGGCGCAGGTGCACCTCGGTGGATACAGCGACGACCCGATGCGCGGTGTGAGTGTCTTGCAGGGAATCAAGGACAAGGTCGGCAGCAGGATCAAGGTCAACTATGCCGAAGGCTGCAAGATCACCAAAGAAGGCGGGAATTGGTTTGCCGATAGCGCTCATCTCAGCGATCCGGCAGAAGATAGCAAGCTCATTGCAGAAGCCGTGCAAACGGCGAAGGGCTCTGAAGTCGCGCTGCTCGTGCTCGGCGGTAATGAAGACACAAACAAGGAAGGATGGGCCGACAATCATCTCGGCGATCGCGACAGCCTCGATCTCGTAGGCCGGCAGAATGATTTGGTTAAAGCTGTACTTGAGACAGGTAAACCTACTATCGTTTTGTTGATTAACAGCGGTCCACTCTCGATCAACTTCATTGCCGAGAACGTGCCGGCGATACTCGAGGGATTTTATTTAGGACAGGAGACCGGCGTTGGCGTCGCCGATGTTCTCTTTGGTGATTACAATCCGGGCGGCAAACTCACGATCAGTTTTCCGCGTTCGGTGGGCCAGCTGCCGCTCTACTACAACCGCAAACCGACTACGCGTCGAGGCTATCTCTTCGCGAATAAGGAACCTTTGTTTCCGTTTGGCTATGGACTCAGCTACACGACTTTCTCTTATTCAAATCTGAAAGTTGATCCGGCGCGCATCGATGTAGCCGGCAATGTGAAGGTCAGCGTAACTGTTACGAACACCGGCAAGCGCGCGGGCGACGAGATCGTGCAGCTCTACATTCGTGACCTTGTGAGTTCCGTCACGCGACCGATAATGGAGCTCAAAGATTTCAAACGGATCTCACTTGCAGCAGGCGAGGCGAAGACGGTGGACTTTGTAATCACGCCCGACAAACTCTCATTTCTCGATCTGAATATGAAAAGCGTCGTCGAGCCGGGATGGTTTGACATCATGGTGGGAACAAGTTCGGTGAAGTATGAAACAGCTAAGCTCGAAGTGGCCACAAAATAACCAGAATAGCCACAAAAATGCACAAAAAGCACATAAAAGAATCGTTCTGAGTTTTGTGTTTCTTTGCGGGCTGGTGGTGTGTTTTCCGGTTGCGGCGCAAGACAAAGCGTTGAAGGATGTCTTTAAGAATGACTTCCGTGTTGGTGCGGCGCTCAACCGGCGACAGATCTTCGAAGAAGACACTCGCGGCGCGCGGATTGTCAGCACTCACTTCAACAGCATCACACCGGAGAATGTTCTCAAGTGGGCGCTTGTTCATCCACAGCCGGGCAAATACGACTTTGCTGCTCCCGATCGTTTTGTAGAGTTTGGCGAAAAGCGCGGGATGTTCATCGTCGGGCACACACTCGTTTGGCATAACCAAACACCTCGTTGGGTGTTCGAAGATGGAAAAGGAAATCCCATCGATCGTGAGACGCTGTTGAAGCGCATGCGCGATCACATCTTCACGGTCGTTGGTCGTTATAAGGGAAGAATCAAGGGTTGGGATGTGGTCAACGAGGCGCTGAATCAGGACGGCACGATGCGCCAATCGCC
>DASYPN010000183.1:0-2895 GCA_036006625.1 Pyrinomonadaceae bacterium
CCGAGCCACCGGCGTTCATAAACTTTAGCGGCATGATCTGAACTTTCCAGTTCACGCCCGCGATGCCGACGTTGTTCTCGCCTTCAGCTCCGATGATGCCGGCGCAGTGAGTGCCATGACCGTTGTCGTCCATCGGATCACTGCCGTCGATTGCGTTGTAGCCAAACTCGTCGTCAATCGTTCCGAGTTCGTTGTCGTGGTATGGCTCCATCTTTTCAGGACGCCGCCACATGTTTTCTGTCAGGTCTTCGTGATTGTAATCGACACCAGTGTCAAGCACTGCAACAACTACTTCATCGCTGCCGGTCGTCTTGGCCCACGCGAGCGTGGCGCTGATGTCAGCACCTTTCTTTCCGCCTCGTTGACCGGAATTGGAAAGCGCCCACTGATCGGTGAACTGCGGATCGCTCGGAAGAATCGGCACGAGGGGCCCCGCTTCCGATTCGTCAAGATTGATCTCGTAATTCGGCTCTGCGTATTCGACTTCCGGAAGTTGCTGGTATTCCTTAACGAGCGTCGCTGCATCCGCATTGTCGAAATCGTCGATCGCTTCCCAACCCTCGATATTCTCAATGCGGTCTTCGACACGATCATTACGCTCAGCAACCAGGCGATCGATGGCATCCTGAGTTACACCACTCTTGAATTTGACGAGGATTTCCGGGGCGCCAAGACTGCGAGTCTCGCTGAGCGAAATGTCTTCGACAGTCATTGCTTTCTTCTTCTCTTCGACGGGCACGAAGCGGGCAGGTCTCCAATTTTTCCGCCATTTGTTGAGTTGACCGGCGAAAGCGGCTACGAGAACGAGGACGAGCGCCAGCGCGATGTGGATGAAGATGTTGTTGCGGTTCATGGTGGTACCTCTTAGATCCGATAATTCTTGCCCTTAAACTTGTAAGCCCTGACCTGGTTCTTGTCCGCGCGATATTCGAAGGTCTGGCCCTGGGCTTCGAGCTTGATGCGCCAGCCGCGCGTCATCATCTGGCCGCTCATCTCGTCGTCTTCGGCCGCGCCAAGCGCCATGTCGGGGAAGTCTGCGTCTTCGACCGCTTTTTCTTTGACTTCGCCCGAGTCGATTTTCAGGCGTTTGGCGAGGTCGTTCCGAGCGTTCTCAACTGCACTGTCTTTGCTGATTGCCATAATGACGATTCAAACGACCCCTTTGTGTTCTTTGTTCCGGCGATTAACGACGCTATTTTGAACCTAAAGGCAATTTCACGCAAAGGCGCAGAGGAATAAAAAGACGCAAACTTTACTTTGCTCTCTTTGCGGCTTTGCGTGAAATTCCTTCACTTCAGATCGCCAAAGAGGTGTTGTAGCAGCGCAGTCACTGTAATCGCCGCGGTTTCGGCGCGCAGGATGCGACCGCCGAGCGTGATTACATGGAAATTTCGTGCCTTTGCGGCTTCGATCTCCTCGTCAGACCAGCCTCCCTCAGAACCGACGAGGGCAGTCACAGATTGAGGAGCAGTTTCGCGGGTGAGATGTTCAAACGATTCACCATTGCGTTCGGCGAACATCACGCCTAAGCCGTCGACATCGAGTGCAGTCTCGAAGTCGACGGGCAGGCTGATTTCCGGCACAAAAGCCCGTCCCGACTGTTTCGCGGCTTCAAGCGCGATGCGCTGCCAACGAGCGAGACGTTTGGTTGCGTCAGCGGCGTCGTGGAGACGAATGTCAGCGAAGCGCGTGACGAGCGGAATGATTTTTTTGACGCCGAGCTCGGTCGCCTTCTGCGCGACGAGATCAAACTTCTCACCCTTCAGCAGCGCGACGCACAAATTAAGCTGCAAGTGTGATTCAGGTTTTGCAGGATCAACTTCGGCTTCTATTCGCAATTCCGCCGCGTCGCGTCTGCTGGTTAAGACAGCGCAACGGAACTCACGCCCGCGTCCGTCGAAAACATAAACTTCATCACCCGCTTTCAATCGCAACACGTCGCGCAGGTGACGAGCTTCGTCCGAGCCGAGCGTCACGGTTTGCTCTGTGGCATTGAAGAAAGCCGGCGGGGCATAAAATCTTCGGCGACTCATCGAATTAAACTATCAGCGCAACCCACTCGCCGTCCTGCTCGATCTCGAATTCATCGATCCCGTTGTCATGAAGGCCAGCCTGGACCATCTCGACCTGCGTCTCGAGTATTCCCGAGAGGATCAGCTTTCCACACGTCAGACTCACGAGCGACGGCAGAATTTGAGTAATCACATCCGCAGTCAGATTTGCACAGACGAGATCGGCGGACGCCGTCGATTCTTCAACTGAACCGGCGCGGAGATCGATCTGATCCGCAACACCATTCGCGACCGCATTCTCGCGCGCGATTGCAACAGCCATTTCGTCAGTATCACAGGCTTCGATACGAGCCTCGGGAAAGAGTTTCGCGGCGGCAATTGCCAGAATGCCCGTGCCAGTGCCCACGTCGAGAAAACTCCCGCCCGTGAAATGTTTTTCAATCGCCTGTAGACAAAGGCGTGTAGTTTCGTGAGTGCCGGTGCCGAACGCCATGCCCGGCTCGATGCGAATGATCAAACGATCATGCACGTCGTCGAGATTGGACCACGGCGGCGCGATGACGAAACGACCGATCTCAACCGGCTGCCAGTTCTGTTTCCACTCTTCCAGCCAATCACGCTGTGCGACTTCGCGCACGTTCATGTCACGCACTGAAGACGAAGGAAGATCGTAGATGCGCAGCGCTTCAAACAACTCACTTCGGACACGTTCGCGATCGGGAGTCGAAGCGAAGTAGCCGGTGATCCGGAGCACTCCATCCGACTCGTCGCCCGTCTCCGTTCCGAGCGCACCCGCTTCCATCAACGCATATTCAACCGCCTCGCGTGCCGCCGGTTCGAGGTCGACATCGAGTGCGTACCACCCGCTCGGTTGTTCTTTCGC
>DASYPN010000184.1:0-18774 GCA_036006625.1 Pyrinomonadaceae bacterium
AGTACTCTACTTGCCGCTGCTGTTTATCTTGATGGTGTTGAATAGTTAGGCCGCAGATAACGCGCAGATAAAAACAGATCTGAATCAAAAGGAGATGTAACCGATGGGACGAGTTCTTGCGGTTATTATCTGGATTATCACGCTGCTTTCGGTGCTGCTGTTTGTTGCCGGTAAGTGGTGGTTTCCGGCAGCAATTTCCGAGCACGCTCCAGCTCTCGATCGCCAGTTCCTGATCACGATAGTGGTTGTCGGTATTTCCTTCACTGCCGCCCAGCTCGGTCTGGGTTGGATGATTTGGAAATATCGCGACACCGGTTCGGCCGGCGATCGCGCAGTCTACTCCCACGGTAGCAATCGTCTCGAGGTGGTCTGGACGGTCATTACCGCGGTCATTTTCATTTCACTCGGAGTGATGGGCCAGAGTGTTTGGGCTTCGCTGAGATTGCACGATGCGCCGGCTGGTTCGTATACGGTCGAAGTGGTGGCGCAACAGTTTCAATGGAACTTCCACTACGCCGGCAAGGACAACAAGTTCGGACGCACTGATCCGAAGTTCATCGACGACGGCAGTCTTAATTTCGTCGGACTCGATGCGACGGATGCCGCAGGCGCCGATGACGCCGTCACGTCCGCGCTCGCGATTCCCGTCAATCGCCCCGTCGAGCTGCGTTTGCGTTCGAAGGACGTGATTCACAATTTCTGGGTTCCACAACTGCGCTTCAAACAGGATCTGGTTCCGGGCATGGAGATCAAGGTCCACTTCACCGCCAACAAAGTCGGAAAGTATGAACTGGCCTGCGCGGAATTGTGCGGCCAGCTTCACTTCAAGATGAAGAGCTACATGCTCGTGCTGCCGGAAGAAGAGATCCAGCAGTTGCAGGGCATGGCGCAGGAGCAGTTCCAGGCAAAGATGCTCGAGCTGCTGAACAAGTATCAATTGCCGACATATCAATAAAAGGTCCGATAGGTCCTATGCGACCTAGATTGCAGATCGAGGAGACAACAGATGTCAGCTGAGACTCACGATGGCGTGCACCGGCACCCGGCACCGACGAGCTTCATACGCAAGTACATCTTTAGCGTTGACCATAAGGTCATTGGGATTCAGTACATCATGCTGGCGCTCGCCGCAGTGCTGGTCGGCATGGCTATGTCGCTGCTCATGCGACTGAACTTGTCGTGGCCTGGACACAAATGGACCATTCTGGAAACACTGTTTCCGACAGGTGCGCCTGGTGGTGTCATGACACCGGAGTTTTACCTATCGTTAGTAACGATGCACGGCACCATCATGGTGTTCTTCGTGCTCACGACGGCGCCGCAGGGCGGCTTCGGCAACTACTTCCTCCCCATCCAGATCGGCGCCGAAGACATGGCGTTCCCGGTGCTCAACATGTTGTCGTTCTGGGTAACGCTCGTTGGCTTCATCGTCATCCTGCTGGCGATATTCGTCGAGGGTAATCAAGCGCTTGGCCTGTGGTTCGCCGAGCATCTTGGACCATCATTCTCGGGGGGCAGCGGTACTGTTGGGCCAATCGGCGGGTGGACGGGTTACGCGCCATTGAGCGCGCTCGGCAAGATCGCAGGTCCAGGCCAGGGCGCCGGTATGAACCTCTGGGTGATCAGTATCGCGATCTTCTGTGTCGGCTCGTTGCTCGGCGCTTTAAACTTCATCACCACGCTGCTGAATATGCGCACGAAAGGCATGTCACTGATGCGGATGCCGCTGACCTGCTGGGCGTGGTTTACCACTGCCGTACTGGCGCTGCTTTCGTTCCCGGTTCTTCTCGGCGGCGGAATTCTTTTGCTGCTCGATCGCATCGCGGGAACAAGCTTCTTCATTCCGAGTGGACTCTACGTGAGCGGTCTGCTCTCCGGAACGAATCCAAACTTCCCGTTGCACACTGGTGGTTCGCCGATTCTGTGGCAGCACTTGTTCTGGTTCTTCGGTCATCCGGAAGTCTACATCGCGATCCTGCCGGGCATGGGCGCGACGTCGCACATTCTCGCGACCTTCGCACGTAAACCCGTCTTCGGTTATCGCGCGATGGTGTTTGCGATCTTTGCGATCGGATTGCTGGGATTCTTCGTGTGGGGCCACCACATGTTTATTAGTGGTATGAGCCCGTACTCCGCCATCGCATTTTCAGTTTTGACGCTGTCGATCGGCGTGCCATCTGCAGTGAAGACATTCAACTGGATAGGCACGTTGTGGGGATCTCGCATTCGCTTCACGACGGCGATGTTGTTTGCGCTTGGCTTCGTTTCATTGTTCGTCGCCGGCGGTATCACTGGACTGATCCTGGGCCAGAGCTCACTCGACCTCGCAATGCACGACACTTATATCGTCACCGCACACTTCCACCTCGTGATGGGTGTCGCGTCAATCTTCGGTATGTTTGCGGCGCTGTACTTCTGGTTCCCGAAGATGTTTGGACGCTTCATGAACGAGAGTATTGGCCGAATTCACTTCTGGCTGACGTTCATCGGCGTCTACACGATCTTCGTGCCGATGCACATTATGGGCATAGTGGGTATGCCGCGTCGCTATGCAAGTTTTGGAGAGTATGAGTTCCTGAAGACGTTGCATCCGCTTGTGCTGCTCGTGTCAGTAGCGGCAGTGATCACGATTTCGGCGCAGTTGCTCTTCTACTTCAACGTCTTCTGGAGCATGTTCAAAGGCAAGAAGGCGGGCGACAACCCGTGGGAAGCCACGACTCTCGAATGGACCACTGCGACACCGCCGCCGCACGACAATTTCGCCGGCGTGTTGCCGACGGTTTATCACGGTCCGTATGAGTTTGCGGTTCCAGGAGCACCGAACGATTACGTAATGCAGACTGATGTCGGGGCCGAAGTGCCAAGTGGTAATGGCCATAATGGTCACAAGCACTAAGAAAGCTGCGAACAGGGGGCTCGGTTCCGGCGGAAGGTTTCCCGGACCGAACGGTAAGAAGCCAGGCGGGAATGGATTTCACGATGGCGGTGGCAGTGGAGATCGCAAGAAGCGGAAATTTTCACCTGCGGCTTACCGCATAACGATGTGGATGGTGCTGGCCGCCATCGTCATGATGTTTGGAGCTCTTTCGGCGGCGTACGTGATGGTTTCCGAAGAGCAGCACACGCCCGTTCCGATGCCGCGCATGTTCTTCGTGAGCACGGGGCTGATCCTTGTAAGCAGTGTGACGTTCCAGCGGGCAAAAAGATCTTTGCAGCAGGATCGTGCGCGCGCTTATCTGAGGTGGCTGCTCGCGACGTTGGGACTCGGAATCGGGTTTCTCACGTCGCAGCTTATCGGTTGGCGTGAACTTGCGAGAGCGGGTGTCTATTTTTCGGGGCATCCGCGCAGCACGTTCTTTTACCTGGCCACGGCATTACACGGCGGGCATCTGCTCGGCGGCATCGGTCTAGTGTTCTATCTCGTGATCAGACGCCTCAGACCGTTGTGGCCATTGAATGCCGAAAAGAACACGGCATGGACCAGAGTCGTCGGACTCTATTGGCACACGATGGATGGAATCTGGATTTGGTTATTCGCATTGTTGTTGATTTTTAAGTAGGAATCTAGCCACTGATGAACACGGATTACACAACGGATATTCTCGGGTCGCGTTATCGGATCGGTATATGGGTTGGGCTGGCGTCGATTGTGATGTTGTTTACGTCGCTCAGCAGCGCTTACGTCGTGCGTTCCGGTGTGATGATCGACTGGTTCCCAATCGCCGTCCCGCGCGTGATGTTTGGCAGCACGGCGTTGATTCTGCTGAGCAGCGTGTCGATCGAGATCGGGCGACGAAAGCTCAAGAGAAATCTCTTTGAGAGTTACTCGCGGTACTTACTATTAACAACTGGTCTCGGTCTCGGGTTTCTTGTTTCGCAGTTCATTGCCTGGCGACAACTCGCGAAGCAGGGAATCTATCTCGCGAGCAATCCATACAGTTCGTTCTTTTACCTGCTGACCGGTGCGCACGCTGTGCATCTCGCCGGTGGGTTACTCGCTCTTGGTTTGTTGTGGTTACGTTCGCGAAATCAGTCAGGACGGCAGGCGACCGCCGATGCTGTTTCGATTTACTGGCATTTCATGGACGCTCTTTGGATCTACCTATTCCTACTCCTATTCCTTTGGAGGTGACAGGTGAGCACTGAAGCACGTGCAGGACATTTCCCGGCAGTGGATTGGGAAGGCGGGGCCTTTCCTTATCGCGTGGGCCATCGCAAGTTGGGGATGTGGCTGTTTATCGTTTCCGACTCGCTGACGTTTTCCGCGCTGCTCATAGGCTACAGCTATTTGCGCGCGTCAAACGTGTGGCCGACTCCGTTTCCTTTCTATCCGAGTATCGTCTTTTCATCAGTGATGACTTTCTGCCTGCTGTCGTCGAGCTTGACGATGGTGTTTGGCGTGTCCGCATCGAGTAAAGGCGACAAAGCAAAAGCGAGGAAGTGGATACTGGCAACGATTTTCTTCGGCGTCGCTTTTATCGTGCTCCACTTGATCGAATGGAGACACTTGCTTCACGAAGGATTGCGGCCGTTCTACCTGCCCGAACATTGGGTGCAGGTATTCACGACCACTGATGGAGTTCCGCCTTCGCCGTTGTTTGGCGCCACGTTCTTCGCGATTACCGGTCTGCACATGTTCCACGTCGCGACGGGCGCGGTCTACCTGTTAGTGGTCGCGGCACGCGTGAAAAAACTGAAGCACGAAGACATCGAAATCAGCGGTCTTTACTGGCACTTCGTCGACCTCGTTTGGATGTTTGTGTTCCCGCTGATTTACATCATGTCAGTGGACGTCGGCCATCACAGCGGTTTGTAAAGGCGGAGGAGAACCGAAATGACTGCACACGTACACGCTGAAGAACATTTCGCCGGGAGTAACAAACTGTTCATCTCGATCTGGGTTTGGCTGGTAGCGCTGACGCTGGTCGAGATCTTCCTGGCTTATAAGCCGATGCCGATTCACCTCATGCTGATGGTGCTGCTGGGACTTTCAATCATCAAGGCGGCACTGATCGTGGCCTACTTCATGCACCTGAAGTTTGAACGACTGAGTCTGATTCTCACCATTATCCCGATGCTCGTCGTTTGTATTATGCTGTTATTCGTGTTTTTCCCGGACAGTTTCCGTTCGGCCGGGCTGCGCTATAAGTTCAAGGAGAACCCGCCAGTCGCGCCGGCGCCGGTGGAGGAGCCGTAATGAAAGTCAGTTGGTCGCGAGTTTTAATTTTGATCGTTTTGGTTGCGGGCATTGTGCTCCTGGCGAATAGTTATGCTGACGCGCAGTGCTCGATGTGTCGCTCGGCTTTGACGAGCGCGACCAACTCGAGATTTATCCGCAATTTCAACATCGGCGTGCTCGTGTTGTTGGCGCCGCCGGTCGCGATCTTCTGTTCGATCTTTGTTGTATTGCGAAAGTATAGAAGCCACTGATGAGTGACGATAATCCGTTAGCGCTCGACGTTGAGGTACGCACGACGAGGGGACGCGTTTGCCCGCGGTGCGGTGGAAAGATTATTCCCTCGGATCGCGCCGTGTATCAGTCGGGGGCTGATCCAACGGGATCGTTTCCTTTGTGGACCTGCGAACGATGCGGGTATGAGGAAGTGGGCGAGCGAAAGAAGCCGGCTGGAAAAGCAAAGCACTAAGCGACTCGAAGATCAAATCTGATGCGTAGAGAACTGGGACTCCTAAACATAATCTGCATATTTGTTGCGTTTGGTTTTTTGGTATTGGCGGGCATTAGCGTTATCTCGTCGGGCGACTTTCTCACTATCGACAATCTCTTCATCATCACTGTTAGTCTTGTGATGGCGCTGATGTTTATTATCAGCCCGCTGCTGTACCTGAAATCTCAGGGGCGTTTGCCTATTCCTGGTATGAAGAAATCAGTGCCAGCTCCTGCCGGAGGTGGCGATTGGGGACAGATCAAATCACACGCCGCGCAAGCGCCGCCATTGCTCGACGCAAAGGGACGCGCGGTGCCACCCGACGTGCGAGCCATCGTCGCACAGATGGACAGCCACAAAGAGAAGACACCAAATGTGGTTTAGCTGTGGCTAAATATATTTCCTATCTGCCACATCTCAATGCGTGTCTGAATGGGACCAGCGCGATTTTGTTGTTTTCAGGTTGGAGATTTATCAAGGCGCACAATGTCGCCGCCCATCGCGCTTGCCAGGTATCGGCATTGATCGTTTCGCTGCTGTTTCTTACTTCCTATCTCACTTATCATTACTACCACGGCACGACGCGTTTTCAGGGCACGGGCCTGGCTCGTCCGATCTATTTCACCATCCTGACCAGTCACACCATCCTCGCGGTCGTGATTGTTCCACTCGTGGCGCTGACGTTCTACCGCGCGCTTCGCAATGACTTCGTGCGACACAGACGCATCGCTCGCATCACGCTGCCTCTGTGGCTGTACGTGTCGATTACAGGCGTGATCGTTTATCTTATGCTTTACCAGATCTATCCTTCCTGAATCGATGGCTGTTCCCGGTTCAAAACCAATTCTGTTTCTGGCAATCCTGTTTGTGGCTGCGACGTTTCTGGCCTGGTATTTCTCCTGGTTTGGACGTGAATTGTCCGATGCAGACATCTCGAAGTATCTCGCTGACGAAAAGAACCCGCGTCATGTCCAGCACGCGCTCCTGCAGATTCAACAACGCATGGAACGGGGAGACACAAGTGCGAAGAGCTGGTACCCGCAGATCATTACGCTTAGCGGCAGTCCCGAAACAGAGTTTCGACTGACTGTGGCGTGGTTGATGGGATTTGATAACAAGTCGCAGGAGTTCCACGATGCGCTTTTGAAGTTACTGCGCGATCAGGAACCGATTGTTCGTCGCAACGCGGCGCTTGCGCTCGTCAGATTTGACGACAGCAGTGGACGAGACGAACTGCTTTCGATGCTCAAGCCGTACGTGTTGAAAGCGCCGGTGGATGGTGTGGTCGCGAGCAGTATGCATGAGGGCTCGACGGTCTCGCGCCGCACGCCGCTCGCGCGAATTGAGCAGCCGGATGGGAAAGTGGTTGAACTACGGTCACCATTGCCGGGGCGCGTCAATAAGATGCTGAAACAGAATGGCCAGCAGGTCTCGCGGGATGAAGACTTGCTGAGTTTGAATTCAGATGAAGAGACTGTTTGGGAAGCGTTGCGGGCACTGGCGATTGTCGGAACGAAAGACGATCTGCCTTTAATCCAGATTTATGCCGAAACATCGGGGCGCATAAAGGAACAGGCTGACCTTACCGTGAAGGCTATTAACCACAGATTGAACGGATAAAACCCGGATTTTAAGCTGGAGGCGCCGGGGGTGCATCGGGAAGCACTATGCCGTGCACTGCTTCCCAATCATCTGTCGGGACCATCTCGATCGCGTCCCACGGACAACCATCGAGAAACGCCCCGTCAGGACCTTTACTGGTGCACTTCTGGCAACCGATGCAGAGATAGGGATCGACTTCGATTCGGCCAAAGGGAGGATGATCTTCATCAGGTACCCAGAACATGCATGCCTCGATCGGGCAATACTCGATACATGCCGGTGACCCGGAGCAGCCTGTGCAACAATCGGTTGTAATCGCGAGTATGCGTGGTCGCTTCTTGCGCGTTGCCTTTCCGTCGCCCTCCGACATTGGCCAGTGTTTATCTACGATGTCGAACATCCGCTAACCCTCGCGTTTTGGTGATTTATCGTCGTTCGACTCTAACATAGCTTTGTGGAATTCCTCAACGATTTGTGTCGGCGACTTTCTGAGGCTGTTGCGGAATGACAATAGCGTCTAAAAAGCGAGTCGATAACAACATCGGGAGGGATACAAATGCAGGTAGTCACTGGAATATTCAAATCAGAGAATAACGCTGAAACCGCTGTCAACCAGTTAAGAAGTCTTGGTATACCGGACAAAAGAATAGGCATCGTCAGGCCCGGAACGCGTCCTGAACGACTCGAAGCGGGTGTACCAGTCACCGACACTGAAGAGCCCGGAATGGGTCGCGCGATGGGCGCTGCAGTGGGTGGCGCAATGGGAGCTGCCGGTGGTGCCACTGCCGGTCTCGCGGTCGCAAGTCTCGTCATACCTGGTATCGGACCACTGATCGCCTTCGGAATGGTAGGTGCAGGATTGCTGGGCATTGTCGGAGCGGCCGCCGGTTCTGCCGTCGGCGACAGCGTCGAAGAAGAATTGGGCGAAGGTATTCCTCACGAAGACGTCTATCTTTATGAAGACGCGTTGCGACATGGCCGTTCAGTAGTCATCGCTTATGTGGAAGAGGGAGATCAGGCAGACAACGCCGCCAAAGTGATTCATGATGCGGGTGCTGAAGACCTCGACACCATGCGCGAAAACTGGTGGCAGGAGGTGCGAGAAGGAGAGCGAGCGCACTACACTCGTGAAGACCGAGACTTCGATCGAGACGAGACAAACTATCGTCGTGGGTACGAAGCTGCTCTGCATCCGAGACGCAGAGGTAAAGCGTATTCGGACGTCGAGGATGAATTGCGCACGGCTTACGCCAACACTGTGCTTGACATGCCGTTTCAGTCCGGGTATGAACGCGGTTCAAGTCATCATTCGAGACTGGAGAATCGCTAGAGGTTGAGGGAGTTTCTTCTGAATGCGGCAGTCCTCATCGTGATACTGGGCGGCAGCGCGTTCATTACCAGTTGGTTTGCGCGAACGATGTACGTTCGCTGTTCAGCATGCGGCACTCTGAACGCCCGGCGGCGTACAGAATGCCGCTCGTGTAACACTACACTTTAAGCGTCCTATTCAAAGACTGGTTTCACAGGATTACAAGATGGAACAGGATTAACATGTAAATCCTGTCTAATCTCGTTCATCCGGTGAAGCTGAACCGTAGAAGGCACGTACTCTATGACAACATCGATACCCCCGGAATGGCGCACGCACGCCGAAAGCACCGACTACCGCGAAACACCGAATTACGACGACACCATCGCCTTTGCGCGCCGCCTCGCCCATGCCTCGTCAATCATTGAATACGAGGGCTTCGGTTTCAGCGGGCAGGGCAGGGAATTGCCCCTCATAATCGCTTCAGAAACGGGCACGTTTACGCCCGTCGCCGCGAAATCAGAAGGCAAGGCTGTCGTCCTGATCCAGGCGTGTATTCACTCAGGTGAACCCGACGGTAAAGACGCTGGGTTTGCCCTCCTCCGCGACATTGCCATCACGCAAACAATCACCGGGATACTGCACAACGTCGTGTTGCTGTTTATTCCCATCTACAACACCGACGGTCATGAAAGATCCAGTCCTTATAATCGCATCAACCAGAATGGTCCGGTCGATATGGGCTGGCGGACTACCAGCACTTATCAGAATCTCAATCGAGACTACATGAAAGCCGACACGCCCGAAACGCGTGCGTGGCTAAATCTGTGGCGCCAATGGCAGCCGGATTTGTTCATCGATTGCCACGTTACTGACGGCGCTGACTATCGCTGCAACATCACCTATCACCACGAACATCACGACGGAGTAGACAATGCAGTGCTTGAATGGGAGCGTGATGTCTTTGACGACAAGGTTAAGTCTGCCACGGAAGCCGCGGGCAATGTGATCTCCTGGTACCTCGAGTTTATCGACAACCGCGATCTCAAACTGGGCACGCGAGACTTCAACGGCTCGCCGCGTTTCTCGACTGGTTACGTGCCGCTGCGTAATCGTCCGGGCATTCTTATCGAGACGCACATGATCAAAGACTATCGCTCGCGTGTCGTCGGTACGTACGACTTTCTGAAGGCCGCGCTGACAGAAGTTAATCGCGATCCGGAACGACTCCGAACGATCGGACGTGAAGCGGACGAGCGAACAGTCAACGCCGGCAAAGCCTACGACCCGGACGCGCGTTTTCCGATCGACTTTGAACTGACTGACGAGGCGACACCATTCGCTTTAAAAGCATTCAACTACGAGACGGAGCAGAGCGATGTGTCGGGTGATCTACGCGTCGTCTATGGTCGTGAGCCGCTCGATCTCACAGTGCCGATGTATCAAACGTTCCGAGTTAAAACGGATGTAGCTCCACCGCTCCGATACATCGTGCCGGCACAGTGGACAGACATTATCGACGTGCTAAAAGCGCACGGAGTGCGGATGAAAACGCTCGCGGCGTTTGCCGCAATCCAAGTTGAGAGTTATCGCTTCATAAATGTGATGTGGCCATCTGAGCCATTCGAAGGCAGACACATGCCGCACTTCGACGTCGAGCCTACCGTTGAGACGAGAGTATTTCCTCCAGGCTCGAGGATCGTGCCGATGAGTCAAACACTGGGACGAGTGATTCTTAATCTTCTTGAACCGCACGCGCCAGATTCGCTTACACGTTGGGGCTTCTTCAATGCGATCTTTGAAGAGAAGGAGTACGCGGAGCACTATGTGCTCGAAGCACTCGCACGCGAGATGATGGCAAACGATCCGGCGCTCGAACACGAGTTTAGACAACTGCTCAGGAGCGATCCGGAGTTCGCTGCAAGTCCATCAGCGCGATTGCGTTTCTTTTACAGGCGTTCGCCCTACTGGGATCCACAGATGAATCTTTATCCAGTAGGGCGAATCATTAGTGATTTCGATCTACCACTTGTCTGATATCGTACGCCCGACGAGTGATCGTCGGGTTCCGCAATTACTGTCGGGCGCCGAGCAGGACAAACAGTGTGTTGTTTGCCTTATACGACTGTTCGGCGTCCGCCAATGATGTTGATAAGCAGCACCACGAGCGCCAACACCAACAAGATGTGAATGAACCCACCAACCGTGTAGCTACTAACAACGCCGAGCAACCACAGCACTAAAAGAATTACAAAAATCGTCCAAAGCATTTTTTCTTCCTCCTTTTGTCGACCACGCCCAAGTTTCGTTGGTACAAAAGCAATCGCCGTGAATTCAGCAACGAGTATGCCGTTTCGGTTTTCGCGAGTTTCTGAGGACATCGCTGATTTTTGCGTATGGAAACGTTTCAGTCAGGGGCCACGGATGAACGGATCTAAGAACTTCGGATGCAACCCGCATCAATCCGCGATCATCTGTCTCAAATCTGTGTATTCTGTGTTAAAGTGGTCGCAGCGTTCGCGGACGCGGGCGGGTCCTTCCTGGAAGTTCCCTCGCTTTTCAACCCCGATTTTTGGTTTTTTCATTGTTTGCCGGCCGGACGAAGGTACACTTCGCCGGACTTTTTGGAGGTTTATTTATGCCTACCCCCAGCCCACGGGTATCAATTCGAACACGGAAAGTCGCCATCATAGGTCTCTCGCTTATCATTCCGTCTCTAGTCGTAGCCTCGATTGCTGTCTACCAATCGCAGCTATCAACGGTTCAGACGATTAACTACTCCCAACTCTATAGTCTTGCCGACGCTGGCGGTGTGGTTGCGCTTTCCGTTGAGGGTGAGACGTTGACCGTTACTAAGGCTGACGGCTCGCGGGTAGTAGCGACCGTCCCAGTTGGACCCACCCAGCATGAGGTGGCGCAACTGTTTCGCCAGAAGAACGTGCCCGTTGAATTTCGTCCGGTGCAGCCCGGGCTGCTTTCCGATGTCGTCAGTTGGGTTCTGCCTATCTTCACCCTCGCCTTGATCGGCTTTGCAGGATGGAAGATCTACTCGAGCATGAGTGGTCGTGGCTCGTTCGAGTTGGAGAATCACAGCGGCAAACAGGATGTCGGCTTCGACGACGTTGCGGGAGTTGATGAAGCGCGTGCTGAGTTAACTGAGACGATCGAATTCCTGCGCAATCCGGAGCGCTTTAGCCGGCTTGGTGGCCGCGTGCCGCGTGGCATTTTGCTTTACGGACCTCCGGGTACAGGCAAGACATTGCTTGCGCGAGCTGCGGCAAAAGAAGCCGGCGTGGCGTTCCTGTCGGCATCCGGCTCGAGCTTCCAGGAGAAGTTTGCGGGTCTAGGCGCAGCGCGTGTGCGGCATCTTTTCACAAAGGGAAGAAAGCTGTCGCCGTGCATTATCTTCATCGACGAGATCGATGCTCTCGGACGCCAGCGTGGTCGCGGCGGTGATTCTGCGTCAGCCGATCAGGATCAGACGTTGAACCAGTTGCTCGTCGAGATGGATGGATTTGATCAGTCGAGTGCGGTTGTTGTGATTGCGTCAACCAACCGTCCGGATATTCTCGACAAGGCACTCACTCGTCCCGGACGATTCGATCGCGAGATCGCGGTCAACCTCGCCGATGTTTCGGGTCGCGAAGCGATTTTGAAAGTTCATGCACGCAACCTCAAACTCGAAGAAGGACTCGACCTCCAGTGGATCGCGCGCGGAACTCCGGGTTTCTCCGGCGCCGAGCTCGCGAATCTGATGAATGAGGCTGCAATTGCTGCCACTCGTGACGATTCGACCGCTGTCGCTCGCAAGCACATCGAGATTGCGCGCGATCGCATTTTGATGGGCGCCGAACGACAGGGCTTCATGATGGACGACGACGAGCGGTATGCGACGGCTGTACACGAAGCTGGTCACGTGGCGGTCGGACTCGCGGTTGAGAATGGCGATCCGATTCACAAGGTGTCGATCCTGCCACGCGGTCGTGCACTTGGTGTGACGCAGTCATTGCCCGAGCGCGATCGCTTCATGAAGAAGCGTGAATACCTCGAAGATCAGATTGCGTTGTTGCTTGGTGGCCGTGCCGCGGAGCAGGTGCTGCTCTCGACGATGACTGCCGGAGCTTCGAACGATATTGAGCGTGCGGTCGAGATAGCGAGACGGATGGTCAGCGAGTTTGGCATGAGTCGTCTCGGACCGATTCATCTTGGTCAGGCCGATCAGCAGCGAAGTCAGAGTTTGCTGGATAAGGTTGAGGAAGCGACGACCGAGTTAATCAATGAGCAACTCGAGCGTGCTTGCGCAGTTGTAACGGCTGAAAAGGAATCGATCGGGCGTCTGGTTGAGCTCTTGATGGAACGCGACACGCTCGATGCTGAGGAGATAGCGAGCTGTTTCAATAACCAGAGCGTGCGTGCGGCTTAGCTTCGTTTAGACAGGATTAACAGGATTTTCAAGATTAACAGGATGCGGAATCTTGTTCATCATGCTAATCCTGTCAATCCTGTCTAAAACGACCTCAGATAACCAGGTACAACGGATTTTCCAGGATTTTCTTGAACGTCTGCAGGAACTTTGCGCCAGTGGCGCCGTCGATGATGCGGTGATCGCATGACATCGTGACGCGCATCATCTGCCTGATCACAATCTCATTGTCACGAACAACCGGTTTCGGCGTCATCGCGCCAATCGCCAATATCCCACCTTCGGGCGGATTGATGACGGCCGTAAACTCATCGATCCCAAACATTCCCAGGTTACTAATTGAGAAAGTTGCGCCCGTATATTCTTCCGGCTTCAATCTGCGCGAACGTGCACGTTCTGCCAATTCGCGCACTTCCGCTGCGATCTGGCTGAGTGACTTCTGATCGGCCGCACGCACCACGGGCGTAATCAGCCCGTCCTCAATCGCGACTGCCACGCCGATGTCAGCGTGTTCGTAATACCTGACAATCTTCTCCTGGAACGACGCATTGACCGCCGGATGCTGCATCAACGCTGCCGCCGTCACTTTGATTACGATGTCGTTGATACTGATCTTGAGTTCGGGGTCGAGGGCGTTGATACCGCGACGCATCTCCGCGGCGCGATCCATCTCGATGTCAGTGGTGAGAAAGAAATGCGGTACTGGCCCGAGTGAAGTCACGAGACGTTTAGCAATGACTTTCCGAATCTCACTCGCCGGTTCATCTCGGTAGCCTGACGCTCCGACTTGTGGGGTGGGAACGAGACGGAGCGGTGTAGCAGCTTCCGCTTTGGGCTGGCTCAATGCCGCTTCAATGTCTTTCTTGATGATACGCCCGCCTGGTCCACTACCCTGTAGCGAACGTAGATCGATGCCCGCTTCTGCAGCCATTCGTGCAGCGAGTGGCGAGACGATCATTCGACCTGAATCGGAAGCTGCCGGCTGAGGCTGCCGACCATTATCGGCACGCGGAGTTGGTTGTGGTTGAGCACTCGCTGCCGCGGCTTTAGCTTGCGGCGCAGGTTGCTCCGGCGCTTTTTCCGGTTCCGGCTTCTTCTCTTCCTGTGGTTTCGCGGCAGCCGCAGGTGCGTCAGTTAAAAGTGCCGCGATGTCTTCGTTGGGCTCGCCGATCACCGCGATCAGCTGTCCCAACGGCGCCGACTGTCCTTCATTGATCAGGATCTTGCGCAGGACACCGTTCGCGAGTGCCTGCATTTCCATGGTGGCCTTGTCGGTGTCGATTTCGGCGAGTGGTTCGCCCATGGAGACTTTGTCTCCCTCTTTTTTCAACCAACGCGAGATCTGTCCCTCCTCCATCGTAGGGGAGAGCTTGGGCATGATTACCTTCGTCGCCATAGTCTGTGCAATCTGTGGAAAGAGTCTAGTCTAAATAAGCAACTTCACGAACAGCTGCGATAATCCGGTTGACATCAGGTATCGCCAGGTCTTCCAGATTCTTCGCATAAGGCATTGGCACATCAGCGCCCGAAACGCGCTTCACTGGAGCATCGAGATAATCGAATGCGCGTTCCATGATCTCCGTGCTGATCTCCGCGCCGACACCGCAAATCGGATGCGATTCCTCAGCGACGACAACTCGATTCGTCTTCTTTACTGATTCGACAATAGTGTCGATGTCGAGTGGCCGGATAGTTCTGGGGTCAATCACCTCACACGAAACACCTTGCTGCTCGAGTTGGTCCGCAGCTTTCAGCGCGACTGGAACCATTAACGATCGCGCCACGATCGTCACGTCTTTTCCTTCGCGTTTGACGTCCGCGACTCCGAGCGGAATGGTGAAATTCGGATCATCAGGTACCTCGCCTTTGTTTCCGTACATCCGCTCCTGCTCGATGAAAATAACTGGATCGTCGTCGCGAATCGCCGACTTCAATAGTCCTTTTGCATCGGCGGGGGTCGACGGCATCACAACCTTTATTCCCGGAAAGTAGGCATACCACGATTCAATCGCCTGCGAGTGCTGCGATGAAACCTGAAATGCAGAACCACCCGGACCACGAAATACGATCGGAATGTTGAATTGACCGCCCGACATGTAAAGCATCTTCGCAGCGGAGTTGATGATCTGATCGGTGGCGAGGATCGAGAAGTTGAAAGTCATGAACTCGACGACCGGTCTGAGTCCGGCCATCGCTGCGCCGACTCCTAGTCCGGCAAAGCCGAGTTCGGTAATCGGCGTATCGATAACTCTCTTGCCGCCGAATTCTTTGAAGAGTCCTTTAGTGACTTTATAAGCGCCGTCGTACTCGGCGACTTCCTCGCCCATCAAAAAAACTTTTTCATCGCGGGCCAGCTCTTCGCGGAGGGCCTGGTTGAGTGCTTCGCGGATCGTGATTGTCGGCATGATTTTATTTGCGGCCCGGTTCGATTGGGTTGGCGTAGACGTCTGTATAGAGCTCCGAAGGATCCGGGAATGGACTCTCATCGGCGAAACGCAGTGAGTCTTCGACCTCTTCACGTACCTTATGGTCGATCTCGTCCAGCGCCTTCTGGTCTACGATCTTTGCTTCGAGCAAGCTGGCAGAAAACAGTTTGAGCGGGTCGCGTTCCTGATACTTCTCGATTTCCGCGCGCGTGCGATAGTTGCCGGGGTCAGACATCGAATGGCCCATGAAGCGATAGGTGCGAATTTCGAGAAGGGTCGGAAGGTAATCCTTACGAGCGCGTTCAACGGCGCGCACAGTAGCTTCACGTACGGCGAGGACGTCCATGCCGTCGACAAACTCCGAAGCCATTTCGTAAGCGCAGGCTTTCTTGGAGATGTCATGCAGAGACATCGCGCGGGCGAGGGAAGTGCCCATGCCGTATTGGTTGTTCTCGCAGATGTAGATGCAGGGGAGTTTCCAAAGCTGTGCCATGTTGAGCGATTCGTGAAACGCGCCCTGATTCACGGCCGCTTCGCCGAAGTAACAAAGCGTCACCTGGTCTGTACCCTGATACTTGGTGGCAAAAGCGGTTCCGGTTGCGAGTGGAATCTGACCGCCGACGATAGCGTGGCCGCCGAGAAAGCCGAGGCTCTTGTCGAACATGTGCATCGAGCCACCTTTGCCTTTTGAGCAGCCGGTGGCTTTGCCGTAAAGCTCGGCCATGATCGAACGCGCCGGCATACCTTTGGCGAGCGCGAGACCGTGTTCGCGGTAGCTCGCCAGCACGTAGTCATCTTTTCTGATAGCGGAAATGGTTCCGACGCCGACGGCTTCCTGGCCGATGTAGAGGTGACAGAAGCCACCGATTTTACCGGCGACATAAACCTCCGCCGACTTCTCTTCGAAGCGACGGATCAAGAGCATCTGCCGGTAGAGTTCAAGTAGTTGATCGACCTTGAGGCCGCTGCTGTTGACTCGGCTTTTCTGGCGTTCCTTGGCCTCATCTCTTTCATGTTTGAGCTTTTGGGGGTCCAGGTCCGGGGGTGCGTCCATCACGCCGGTAGAGCTCTGCTGCTCTTCGGCTTTGGCGGCTGAAGGGGGTGCGGCTGTTTGTTTGCTCATAAAAGGTCGGATTATGCCACAAAAAGAGTTAGCCACAAAAAGGCACAAAAAGCACAAAATGATTATTCATCTTAAGGCGTCCATTATTCTTATGAATTTCTTGGGCGCCTCCACTCAATAATCGTTTTTGTGCTTTTTGTGACTTTTCGTGGCTAATCTTCTTTGTGGCTCAGGTCATCATGTCGATCGAGGCGAGGCCGGCGCCGGCGACCGTGAGAACGGTTTTGCGTCCGTTCTTGTCGTGCTGCATGCGGCGAGCGGCGGCGCTCAGGAGTTCTTCGGAGGTCTCACCGTCTTCGGGGAAGCAGGCTACGCCGAGACTCACGCCCAGGCCGACCATCGTGCCCGTGCGCACTGAGAATAGTTGTTCTTCGACGGCACTCCGCATTCTCTCACTGATTGCCACAGCCATCTTGCTCGAGGCCATCGGCATGATGGCTACGAATTCGTCCCCGGCGTAGCGCGTCAGAATATCCATCTGTCTGAGCTCGCGCCGCACGACACCTGCCACACTGGCCAGAAGGCGGTCGCCGATCGAGTGTCCGTACTGATCATTGACGACCTTAAAGTCGTCGATGTCCATACAGACAACGGCCAACGGCTCTTTGTTCATGCGCTGGCACTCGGCGAGTCGCTGCTCGAGCATCATGTAGAACCCGCGGGCGTTCGGAAGCTCCGTCAGTGGATCGACGAGGGCACTCTCGCGTGTGCGCTCGTACGTAAGCGCATTGTTGAGAGCGCTCGACGCGTGCTGGCAAACCGATTCGAGCAGGCGAACGTGTTCGCTGCTGTACGACGTGCGGCTTTGCGAGTACAGCGAGATTGCACCAAAGGCGCCATCCTCACGCTGTAGTGGCGAAACCAGCACACCGCGGAAACGTTTCACAACTTCATCCGGAATACCAATCATGTCCAAATCAGCGTTTGCATTGCACATCGAACGTGAATTCGCGATCACCCAACCCGTAATTCCGTCGCCGATATTGATTCGCCGGCGCTTGAACACCTCGACTTCCTCACCCACCACATGCGCGGCAATCGCTTTACCCGACGGATCATCGACGAGGTAAATCACACACGTGTCGAAGGGCACAATCGCGCGCAGCTTGTTCGCAACCAGCGTCACTGTATCGCTCAGATTGAGTGACGAACCGATCGTCTGTGCGATTTCGTGGAGTGCAAAAACCTCGCGTTGCGCTTCACTGATTGACCGGAACGGCGAAAGTTCTTCAGCGACGCCAAGAATGTCAGGCGCCAGACCGGCATCAGGTTTAGTGCTCGTTTCGTTGTCGACGGTCGCGGCTGAAGCAACCTGCTCCTGGATATCCTGCGAGTCGATCATCCGATCAAACTCTTCCACGTGCTCGATAAAAGTCTCGACGACCTTCGGATCAAACGCACTGCCGACCATGCTCCGCAAAAGTGCGAGCGACTCCTCACGTTTCATTCCTTTGCGATACGGACGATCGCAACGTGTGGCGTCGTAGAAATCAACTACCGAGATAATGCGCGCGACGAGTGGAATGCCCTCGCCCTTCAGTCCTTTCGGATAACCGCTGCCGTCCCATTTCTCGTGGTGATAACGGACGATATCTTCGACTGGATAAGGAAAGTTGACGCGCTTGAGAATGTCGCCACCGACAGTCGGGTGGATCTTCATCTTCGCGAATTCTGCTTCAGTGAGTTTGCCCGGCTTGTTGAGTATGTATTCAGGGACGGCGAGCTTGCCGATATCGTGAAGCAGAGCGCCCGCGTGAAGTGCGCGCAACTCCTGTTCGGACACTTTGAAGAGCGCTCCTAACTCTGTCGCATAGATTTGTGTCCGGCGCACGTGTCCATGAGTTGTTTGATCTTTTGCGTCGATCGCAATCGCTAACGACTCGATGGTATTCATGTGGATGGTGGCCATCTCTTCGACGTGGCGCCGTCGTTCGGCCTCCGCCTGTTTGATCTCTTCGAGGCGGCGCTCGTTGAAGCGATAGAGCAGGTAGATGAGTCCGGAGATAAGCACACCAAGAGCGGCATAGGCGAGGCTCTGAGTTGATACCGCCGTATAAAACAGCAGCGCGACGCTCACGACAGAAATGCCTGCCATGAGCGCGGTGCTCTTCCAGTCAGCTTTCAGCATTGCTGGGGCCCAATCCTTCAAGTTAGGAACTACGACGGTTTGTAAGGTGATTTAGTGCGCCTCGGATGGTGCCAAACATTGTTTGACACAAGAGTAA
>DASYPN010000185.1:0-12427 GCA_036006625.1 Pyrinomonadaceae bacterium
TGCAGTTCGGTGTCAAAAACAAACGGGAGGCCTTTCTTCGCGTAGTCTTCCGGCGTCAGGTCGCGTTTGTGCTTGGGACAATAAGGCGCGACGCGTTCGCGTGGATTGTGAATCCAGCGCACGATGTAATCGAAGTTTGCTTTCTCACCGACCTTCTGCAAGTTCGCCGCGAAATGACCACCGATCTTGTTGTCGCCTTCACCGATCGAGTGACAAGCGAGACAACCGCGACTCTCGAAAAGTGTCTTGCCATGCTGAGCATCACCTTGCTGCTGCGAAGGAAGTTTTGAGTCGAAACTTTCCTGCCAGAGATAAGCGGAGATTGCCTGGATCTGATCCTCTCCATCCTTATCGCGCATATGGGCACCGGGTTCGTTTTCGGACAACGTGCCGAAACGCCAGAAGACCGGCATCTTCGTGTCGGGTCGAAACGCCTGTGGATTGTGTAACCACACCGGCACCCATTCTTTGCGCAGCTTGACTCGAACATCCTTAAGGTTTGGTCCAACCTTCTTAACATCCTGCAGTTGATATCGCTCCTGCAGTTTCATCTGATCGATACGAGCTGCGAGAAGACTGTTCGTCACGCGCAGACTCTCAGCATGGGCCAAGAGTTTCTTGACCTCGTCCTCACTCTTCTTCTCGTCTTCCGTTGCCTTCGTGTCTGTGAGGATCTGTTTCTCATTCGCCGTGATCTGGTCCTGGAGCTGTCCGATCTGCTGGCGCGTACCGGCCAGCGAATCTGTTTCGCGATCAAAACCTTCATAGCGATGGCAGCCCATGCAGCCGCGCTGTGCAAACAGGTCGCGACCAAGATTCAAAGTCTCGGCTCCCTGCGTCACGCGATCTTTCGCGTGACATTGCTGACAGCCGGCCTCAGTGTTCTCTTTCTCGAACATGGGCCAGAGCCAGAAACGATGACGCCCGTGACCCTTTACTTCGCTCGTAGTCGCGCGACCGTTGCCCCAGTGACAACTGGCGCAGCCGAATTTTTCCGGATTGTGTAGCTGGAGGATTTCTCTGTTCGGATGACTGACAAACGCACGCGACAGCGCGTCCTCTTTCCCACTGGCATTGACCATATTCGCAGGAGCAATGTCGAGTGGTTCGCGAATGCCTGCGTGACACACCTCACAACGATCGACGATGTTGTAGGCGTTAACACTGATCTGATGGCCGAGGATCGAGTAGTCATAATTGGCCATCTTCGTCTTCAAACCGTCGATGGCGCTAGGACCAAGACCGATCAGATGGTTCTTGAGATAGTCGTCCTTTTTCTTTGCAAGCTCAGACGGCGTCTTCAGCAGTTCGGCTTTCTTACCGAGATTATCTGCTTTTTCGTCGCGCAATTTGTTGTAAAGCGCTTCGAGCTCCGTAAAGTTGAGCTGTTGTTTTGTGGTTGAGCGTCCATCATCTGACGGAATCTCAACCGTAACTTTTTCAGCTCTTTTGGCTTCAGCCTGTTGGCGATATCGCTCCTTGGCTTTATCTTTCGAAACCTCGACGTTGTAGTTGATGACAGTGAGGCGACCACGTTGATTTTGAAATGTGTCAGTGATCGCGTCCAGTTTCCGCTGTGCGGAAGCGACTGCTTTATCAATCTCCGTAATCTGAGGCTGAACCTCGTCACGGGCCGCCTTTTCCGCGTCAGCTAGCTGTGTATACTCCGGACTGTCCCTGATCTCCGCCTCGCTCTTCCCGGCGTTCCCTTTGATACTGTCGAGATACTTCGTGTAGCGACTGACAAACTCCCGTTGCATGCCCTTCCACGGCCGCTGGCCAAACGCTTCGTCGTAGAGTGCCCAGGCGATCGAGATGGTCAACAGCAATGCAGACACCATCATCCAACCGCTGGTCGAGTGACTGGCGATCGGATCCTCTGCCGGCAGATCGGCTTCCCTTTTGATCAACGACTCACGGGGCTCTAGTGCGTCAGCCACTATGATCTCCCTCCACGCTACCTATATGTTGAACCATGGAGTTACCCACACATACTTAATTGTCAGCGCCAGACGCAAAATTAGTTTTACAGGCAATGCCAGCAACACGCTCACCGCAAAGAATTGGAAAGTGAGGTACTGCAGCAAACTTGTTCGCGCCAAGAGTTTTTGTTCGAACTCGTTCTTCGGAAACAGATTCGCACCGAATGGACGCCGGAAACGGATCTTCTTGAAATCAACCGTCATCAGCCAGTGAAAGAAGAGCGCGCCGACCAGATAGAAACCGCTCACGACAATCAACCCGAAAATAAACTTCGCCGGATTCTGGCTGAGAAAACCGAGATGCAACTTCGCCGCGATCATGTCGTGCAGGTCGACGTTCTTGTCGAACACCACCGCGTTGTGATCCCACGTCTGTCCCGGCCAGAACCAGATCCAACCCGGTCCACGAATGAACGTTCCGATCACAATCAACACGATCCACATCGCAAAGCCCGCGCCGAACATCCAGAGTGCAAAGCGACGCTGCTTGAGCGTGTAATAACCGTTGCCAAGCGGATTTGAATCGACGTACGGAAACACCATCAATCCCACCATGATGATCGACGGCATCACCACGCCTGCAATCCACGGATCGAAGTAAACCAGCATCTCCTGCAAACCGAGGAAGTACCACGGCGCTTTCGACGGGTTCATCGTCAGATTCGGATTGGCCGGTTCTTCGAGTGGAGCGTTGAGCGTGATAGACCAGACAAAAAGAACCACCGTGACAATCACGGTGGCGAGAAATTCAATTCGGACAAGGTAGGGCCAAACGTGAAGCTCTTTCGCCCAACCCGGCCGCCACGGCTCAACTTTGCGATGATGCGTCTTCGCCAGCTTGGTGTCTGCTTCGAGCTCGTCGATGAGACGATCGTTCACAATCGCCTGTCTCACGCCCATCCACGTAAAGAACGGCACCAGGAAAAGCATCGCGACGATCGGAATGTTATCGGGCGCCGACGAGATGATCCACAATTGATGCCAGTCCTGGACGTTGATCGCCCAAACGGCCACGATCAGCACGGCGAGAACGAGAAGTGTCCACTTGTTGATGAATCTTCGCATACTGGCTACTTCTTCTTCTTAGCTATTGCTTTCATCTCCGACTCGAGCATGACTGGCGCGGGTCCGGAGATCCCTCCGTCCTTTCGAATACGCCAGAAGTGGACGGCCATGAAGATCGATGCGACCAAAGGAATTCCGATGCAATGCCAGATGTATGAACGCAGAAGCGCGTTCGAGTCGACGATCGATCCGCCGAGCAGTCCGAATCGCACGTCGTTATATGCGGTCAAACCCAGTTGCGGACCGAACGGACCTTCGTGCCCAAGCATCGGTGTCGCGCGCGCCATGTTTGTTCCGACTGTCACCGCCCAGAAACCAAGCTGGTCGTCCGGCAAGAGATACCCGGTAAATGACAACAACAGCGTCAACACGAGCAGAACGACGCCTACACACCAGTTGAACTCACGCGGTTTCTTGTACGAGCCCGTCAGTACAACGCGAAACATGTGCAACCAGGTCGTTATCACCATCAAGTGCGCGGCCCAGCGATGCATGTTCCGCAAAAGCTTTCCAAAAGGAACGTCGTGCTCCAGGTAGAGAATGTCGCGGAATGCGTCGAGCTTCGTCGGGTGGTAGTAGAACATCAGCAACACGCCTGTAAACGTAAGCACGATAAACAGGTAGAACGTGATGCCGCCCATTCCCCACGTAAACGGATAACGCACGGCGTCGCGATTGATCTTTGCCGGATGCAGGTGCAGAAAGACGTTTGAAAGAATCGCGAGCGAGCGGTTACGCGGATCGGAGCGATCGTGAGACACGCGGAAGATCGATTTCCAAAGCTGCGTATCCTGTGGATCCTTATAGTCCTGCGCTTCCTCTTTCGCGCGTTCTACCAGCCCGCCGCCCGTTTCCTTCACTCGGTCGAGCATGCTGCGCTTCGATTCGTCGCCGGAAGTTATTTGTCTTGGTTCTTTTGGATCTTTTGGATCGTTATCCATCCACGTTATCCGTTGCGTTACACACTGATGTAAGCGTCTTTATCATCGAAATGACTAGGTTCACCCTTGGGCCATTCGAAGAGCTTACCAATGTCCACAACGATCTGCCCTTCTGCGTCGAGAGTCACTTTTGCGCGGTCCATCGGACGCGGCGCGGGTCCTTCGAAGTTGATGCCTTCACTATCGTAGCCACTGCCATGGCACGGACACTTGAACTTGTTCTCACTCGCCTTCCAGTCAGGCGTACAGCCGAGATGCGTGCAGCGCGCATAGATCACGAAGAGTCGATCTGAAGTTCTCGTCACCCAGATCCGGTATTGTTGTTGCCACTTGGTGTCGACACCGAGGGCGTAATCGGCCGGCGCGCCGATACGAAAGATGCTGGAAGGTTCGAGAATCGAGCGCGGCAGGAAGAACCGCACGAACATCAGAAAGAAAGTAAGGAGTGAGCCGGCGACGGTGCCCCAGACGATCCGTCGGCGCATTTTATTCACAGGCGGATCGGAACTCGCCTCCACGACTGCGGCGGCAGTTGCGGGTTTGGCCGGCGCTGCAGGACGCGCAGGAGTCCCTACACTCGGGGCGGACAATTGATCGGCTTGACTATCCAAGTCAGACCTCCGTCAAATCAATTCCGAATGGCCAGGTGTTGCGAACTTCCGCTGGATACACTTCGACTTTACTAACGGAGAGTTAATTATACAATCCCACCTTGTACAGGGATTCCTCTCTGCGCAGTGAATCGAATTATCCGCTTAAACATGAAGAGCGCCGCACCTAACAAAACAAAGTATTAATATGGTCGGCGGCAGTATTTATACATAATTTCCTGATTGGCTGGCAAGAAGTATCGATGTCTAAACCGCATGTAGTCATTTATTCACGACCGGGCTGTCATCTCTGCGACGAAGCAAAAGCCGCGATCTTGAGCGCGGGTTGTGGCGATCAGTTTGTGTTGGAAGAGATCAATATCGAATCTGATGAAGAGTTACTCAGAAAATATAAGGACGACATACCCGTCATTGCGATTAACGGAGTGGAAACGTTTATACATCGTGTAGATCGTGATGAATTCAAAACACGGATCAAACGGATAAGTGAGTCTGGCGGGTGAGTTCTTCGATCGATTCGTATAAGCGGATTTTCTCGGATTGGTTCGTGGATTGGCGGTACGCCATCACCATATCTTTCAATTCTGAGAGTTCTTTGTAGAGACCGGCGTTTTCGATTGGCGGCGTGAGATAGGAGATCAGTTCGGCGTACGAGCGGCGCTTGGCGATTGAGCCTTCCGACGGGTTGTTAACGCTGTAGATGTAAAAGTTCGGAAGCTCGTCGATTAAGCGATCCGGCCAGCACTCACCCGAGAGTCCGACTTGTTTGCCCGGCATGAACTCGAGCGCACCGTGTGTTCCGAAGTGAATGATGCCGTCTCCATTAAACACTTTCGAAATGTAAGTGTAGAACGCCATAAACCCGTGATGAGGCGATCCACCGCGCGCCATCATCAGACGCATCGGATCTCCCTCAAAGCCGAACGTCGGTTGGACACCGATGAAGACGTTCCCTAGCGTGAGACCCTGAATCAACAATTCATTGCCAAATGAGTTGATCGTGCCCGGCGGTGGTCCCCAATCGCTTTCGACGTCTCTGACGTACGGGCAGAGCTTCCGGTATTCCTGAATACTCATCCGGTACGCGACGTTCGCCGGCGCACCATATTGTTCCGAATTTCCCCCGATCAATTTCTGACGCAGAGCATCGGCCGATTCCGGCAACTCCACTCGATAACCCTCCTCGCTGAGACGTTTCAGCACGTCGAATACACCGGGAAACACATCGAGGTCTGCTGCAGTACCGATGTTTCCTTTGTTCGGTGGAAAGCAGAACAGCACGATCGCGAGTTTGATCTGATCGCGCGTTGCGGTTTGGAGGTTGTTCCAACGGCGCAGTCGCCGCGCGAGCCGTGTGCAGCGATCTTCGAGTGGAACCGGTTCTTGTCCGCGACTGGGAATGCCTCCGTAAACAAACGGCTCTGTGGCGCCGTCGATCTCCGGTATCGCGATCTGCATTCCTGCCTGAACGGGATTAAGTCCGGTCTGCGAGTCAGACCATGCTTCGATCGTTTGTGTATCGAGGCTGACGACAGATCTATATGGAAGGTTCAGGTCACGCAGAAACTCTGACGCGGCGGCGCTGTCGTTCATGGCAGGCCCGCCGACAAAACTGAAACCGGTGAGTGAGACGATCTGACTGACGCGCGCTGTGGTCATTGCAGGTTCGACAAAAAACTGCGAGACGGCTTCGCGGTTATCCATCAACGTTGCGATTGCGGGAATGACGCTCAAGCCCTCGGCTTCGATCGCGTTGATAAGTTGGTCGTAATGCTTTGTTGTTTTGCTGATGACCTGCGGACGCATCAACAACAGACCGATGGTCGAGCCAGCATCCAGAGGCTCTCGATACCACTTCCGATACTCGGCAAACGTTTGAAACAACGCGGGCGCGGCCGGGTGATAGATCGCGACAGAGGGCTGATGCTCAGGCCTGGGAATGCGAATCTTCTTCAGACGCTCGTCGCGAACGTAATGAACCAACGCGTAGAGCAGCATCGACTGGATGTTTTGCGGCGTGGGCTGAAGGAAATAGCAAAACAGATAAAGATAGTGCTTCGCGTCAGTGAGGGCGCCCGCGGTCGGCACGAATTTCAGAATCCCAGGCAGACGATCGACGAATTTCAAATACTGACCGTGTCCTCGGCTCGACTTGCCGCGTTTTGCTTGCGCCCCAACCCAGGAACCCACGGATTTGAATAACTTTCCGCCTTTGCCAAATGTGGAGATATCCAAGCGACCCAGTCGAGTCCGTCGCATTAACTCCGGCATACAGTTAATGACGACCACAGCATCATGGCTTTTGAATTTCTCGAGCGCAGCAACAAGACGCGTCGCATTCTCACCATCCATCACGTGAATGACAAAAATGATATTCGCGTCTTTCAGATCAGCTTCAACTTCCTGCCACTCAGCATTGCTCAGCGGCGATCCAAAATTGTAAGCTGCCACACGCAACCCGAGATTGTGCACACGATTGATCTCGCGCTCTGCGTTCTTCAGCGGCGCCAACAAACTCGAGCCAACATATAAAATCGTGATCTTCAATCCGTTTTATCTGCGGTTAGATGACCCCCTCCAACTGGTCCTCCAGGTCCCGGCTGATCTCCCGCAATCTTTCCAGCACACTCTCATCGACATCCCAATACCCACGCCCATTCGCCTCCAGCAACCTCTGCGTGAGCGAATGTGCAGAGTGTGGATTCAAATCTCTGAGCCGCTCGAGCATCGTCTCGTCAAACAAGAACGTGTTCGCGACTTCCGAGTAAATCCAATCATCAACGGCATCCGCCGTCGCGCTCCACCCGAAAGTATTCGACACGTGACTCTCAATCTCCGCGACACCACGGAACCCGTGCTTCAACATTCCCTCATACCACTTCGGATTCAGCGTCTTCGCACGCGTCTCCAAACGCACAGTTTCTTCCAATGATCGAATCTTCACTTCACGCGACAAACTGTCCGACAAATAGATCGCGGGCCGCGCCTTCGCGCGCTTCTCAACCGCTTTGGACACGCCGCCAAGATATTCGAAGTAGTGGTCCACATCCGTCAGACCGATCTCAAACGTATCGATGTTCTGGTACGTCGCCTCGACACGCGAAAGCGCACGGTCCATCGCGACTCTTGCTTCCCTACCCTCAATCGCGCACCCTTTCGAATCACGGCCGTAAGCAAAACACTTGCGCGTGACGAAGAGATCTCCGAGCGTGTCTTCGCGTTCCCACTGCGAATCCATCACCATGAAATTCACATTCGTGCCGTAGTTTCCGGGCGCATTCGAGAAAACGCGTACTGCCGCGTCATCCGGGTCGCAGGCATCCTGCTCAACTTGTTGCAAAACGTGTTTGCGAATGTAGTTCGACTCCAGAGGCTCATCGAGTTGCGCAACCAGCCGCACTGCTTTGTCGAGCAGTTGGACTGTGGGACTAAACAGATCGCGAAAAATTCCGGACACCGTCATTACGACGTCGATTCGCGGACGGCCGAGCTCATTCAAAGGAATAACTTCGACGCTCGTAGTCCTATTTAAAGCATCGCGAACGGGACGCGTGCCCAGCAGCCACAGCGCCTGGGCCACGCCTTCGCCCTGCGTCTTGATGTTGTCGAGTCCCCAGAGCACGAGCGCCATCGCCTCGGGATATCGCCCGTTTTCCTGCTTGTACCGTTCGAGCAGACTATTCGCGACGGCTTCACTGCGCGCGAAAGCTACCGCGGACGGCACACCGTAAGGATTGAGCGCGTGAGTGTTTCGCCCGGTTGGAAGAATGTCGGGATTCTGAATGATGTCGGCGCCCGGTCCAGGTTCGATGAATTCGCCTCGCAGCGCGCGCACGAGTGATTCGATTTCGTTGTTGGTTTGGAGTTTAGCCGTGACTTTTTCTAGTAGAGCAAACACAGGTCGTGTTACTTCGGCGTCGAGTCCTTTGGTTTGCAGGAAAGCGATTGCTTCCTCGGCTCCATTCGCAACGAAAGTTCGGACAGCTTCGTCGACAAGATCTTCCGGAAGCGCACGAGTTCCAGCTTCGGGTCGATCGAACGATGCGACCATCTTCAACAGATCTGTTTTCTCACCCGCGGAGGAGGCGCGGCCGAAGACGTGCAGACCTGTCGGGATCAATCGCTGTTCGATCTCAAGCAATTGCTCGTAAAGTGCGAACACTTGTGCGTCGTTATTAGCCACGGATGTCACGGATTGGCTGGAGCGATCTTCACGAATCCGGCGCGCAGGATTCCTGCTAGCCGCCGGGTTTCTTGGGTGGATTCAAATTCCTTCTGTGTGTCGACGACAACAACTCGCGATGTTGTTCTGTGTAACGCAACGGTGAGCTCGCGAAGCTCCGATTCGATCTTCACTTGCCGAAACGCTCGCAGGTTCAGACCACCACGTCTAAGCGGAACATTGGAGCGTCCATCGGTAAACAGCAACACAACTGTCTCACCAAATTTATGTCGCACGAGTTCCAACAACTCAATCGTGGTAACCAGTCCTAACCCAAGCGGTGTACTACCGCCCATGCGCAATGAATCGAGCACACGCCGCGCGCGCAGGATACTTCGCGACGGAGGCAGGTCAACATTCGCAGTCGTTCCATGAAAAGAAACAATCGCAACGCTGTCGCGATTCAGATACGACTTCCTGAGCAACTTAAGAATCGTGCTCTTTGCGCGCGCGATACGATTTGCCGCCATGCTGCCGGATGCATCGATGGCAAATACAAACAGCCTGCCTTGCTTGTGCTTCAGCAGCTTGTAGCGCAACGCTTCTGTGTTGACGGGCGTAAGACTTTGACGTGACGACTCCAATCCGACGAGTGCGCGCAGTGTCGCATCGATAGCGATTCGAGCACCTGCACTTCTGAACGTCACCGAGCGCGTATATCGACCACGCTGTTGACCCAGCGCCGCCTTGGCTCCGCTCGAGCGCCGGCTTTGCGAACGTGATTTCTGTCCACGCTCGCTATTCATTTGTTCATCCAGTCGCAGCTCTCCGGATTTCTTCTCAACTGCCGGCGGCGACAAGACATCGGTTTCGTTTGGTCTCACACTACTCCCTGATGCCGAGCGGCGTTGACGCGGAGCATCTTTATTAACTTTTCCCGGACGATCGAGATTTTGCGTATCACCATCACCACCATTGCCGCGCGAAGACTGCGGCGGCGGGCTTGGAAAAACTTCCTCCACTGCCTGTTGAACCTGTTCGCTTGTCGCGGTCTCATCGAGGGCATCGCGACGCAAACGGTGTCGCAACGCCATTGCTGAAACCCTTTTCACGTGTTCTTCGGTGACAGCCTTCCGGCCCTCGAATGCAGCGAGGGCACGTGCTGCACGCATGATCGTCAGTTCACCGCGATGACCATCGACTTTCAGATCCGCGCAGAGTTGCGCGATCTTTTCGAGCACGATGCGATCGACACTTGTTTTAGAGAGACTCGCGCGCGCGCGTGTGATTCGTTTTCGCAGTTGCTCCTGATCGGCGTCATACGATTTACAGAAAGCGTCCCGATCGCGATCATAACCCTCGCGACGCTCAACAATGTCGACTCGATTCTGCAGGTAGTTTTCCGTCGTGACTTCGGCATGCAATCCGAAACGATCGAGTAACTGTGGTCTAAGTTCACCTTCTTCCGGGTTTCCCGATCCGATCAATACAAAGCTTGCCGGGTGCTCAACCGAAACTCCCTCGCGCTCGACCTTGTTTATTCCGGTGACCGCGACGTCCAGTAACAAATCGACCAGATGATCCTCGAGCAGGTTCACCTCGTCGATATAAAGAAACCCCCGGTTCGCACGGGCCAACAGTCCCGGATCGAACGCTTTTCGCCCGGCCGAAAGCGCGCGTTCAATATCGATGGTTCCGCAAACGCGATCTTCAGTGGCTCCCAAAGGAAGTTCGACGACCGGCACCGCACTCTGCTTCGAACTGAGTTTCCGACTCTGTTGACACTGATCACACAGATTGCGATTGTCTTCCGGATCACAGTTATAGGGACATCCCTCAACAACAGTAATCTTCGGCAACAGATCAGCAAGCGCCCTCACCGCGGTCGACTTTCCAGTCCCACGGTGGCCCATGATAAGGACGCCTCCGATGAGTGGGTCGACCACATTCAACAGCAGGGCCAACTTCATCTCTTCCTGCCCTACAATTGCGGTGAACGGAAAAGTTTTGCGGGTTTTTCTATCCACAGAGTACACAGATTACCTGATTTTATAATCTGTGCAATCTGCGGCCAATCGAAAGATTTGTTGACACTATGCTGGTCCAGGCGTAGAGTGCGCTCACCTCCCCACTTCAACACGCGCTCCTCGCAAGCGCCGCGTAGCCCAATTGACTCATTAGGCAACCAACAATGTCTGACAGGAGAAAGAAATGTCTCTCAGAGGAAAAACCACTCGGGTTGGCTTGTGGCTAATCGCGTTAGCACTGGTTGTGTTGTTCGCGCTTGCCAACGTGGGGGCACGACGCGCCGTGTCGAGTTCAGAAACGACACCCGCAAAGACAGTTAACTTTGTCACTGCACCTTCAACGCAGCGCCGCATTGCGGACTTTGAATCGGAACTAATCACGATCACTCCTCATGGATTTGAGCCGCAAGAGATCACACGCCCCCAGGGTCGTGTTCTGCTAATGGTCGACAATCAAACTGATCTCGCAGTGAGTTCGCTGCAGTTCACTCGTGAGGCTGGTCCGCGGATCAATGAGATGCAAGTCTCCCGTGAGCAGCCGAACTGGAGCGAGGCTGTCGATCTTCCCCCAGGGCGTTATGTGTTGACAGAAGCAGAACATCCAGAGTGGCAATGCCGGATCACTATTACGGCACGTTAAGACCTTCATGCTTCCAGGAGAAAACTCATGCCTCGCCTAACCTCGCACATGTACCGGCTCTTGAGCCTTATTTGTTTCGTTTGCGCTGCATCAACGTCAATCATTTCACAGACGACGAGCCCGACGGATACTACAACGCCACTTGCGCTTTCGCCCGGCTCACCTGCCGGGTCGTATGCGGTCAGCGATTTTGAAAATGTGAACCCGTATAACGGCAATCTCAGTTTTCATCTTCCATTGATCAGCGTTGGGGGGCGGGGTGTCGCCACGAGTTCAATTCTCGGAATTGATAGTAAGGGTTGGAAGGTTAAGCATGTTGCAACTACTGATGCCAACGGTTTCCCGGTTGATGTTTATACGCCCGTAGCGAATCCCTGGACACCGACAGCCGGGTATGGTGCGGGGAAAATGGTTGGGCGTCGTTCGGGTTTATACCCGGACCAGACTTGCGGCGGAACAAGATACATTTACCAGCAGACTCTGACGCGACTCACATTCATTGCGGCTGATGGCACTGAATACGAATTCCGGGATCAGCTAACAGGTGGCCAACCTGCAACGGTGACAAACCCATGCGCCTCGACGGGAGCACCTCGCGGGACGGTGTTTGTGACTGCTGACGGAAACGCAGCGACATTCACCTCCGATACTGCCATCAATGACCGACTGCAAAGCATGGGCGGTGGCGGTATTGTAATTCTTTCCGGCTACTTAATGCTGCGCGACGGCACACGTTATCGCATTGATAACGGCAACGTGAGCTGGATACGCGATCGCAACGGCAACAAATTGCTCTTCGGTTACACCGATGGCAGAGTGACTTCGATTACGGATGCACTGAACCGCCAGGTCACTTACACCTACGCAAACTTCGTCAGCACTTTCTCCGATCAGATCAGCTTCAAGGGTTTTGGCGGCCAGAATCGGACACTGCTGGTGAACTACACGCGGCTTCAGTATTCACTGCGTACCACCAATCCGCGTAATGAACCCGTCTCA
>DASYPN010000186.1:0-3731 GCA_036006625.1 Pyrinomonadaceae bacterium
ATCACACGTGGATCGAAGATGATCGTGTTGTCGCTGCCTTCCTTCGTGAGCAGGATATCCGCGAGCAACGCTGTGATATACGCGCCCGAGATGAACTCACCTGTCTCATCGAAGAACATCGCACGGTCGGCGTCAGCATCCCAAGCCACTCCGAACGTCGCATTATTCTTCCGCACGAGCTCTTCAGTCTCAGTTCGATTGCCCGGCATCATCGGATCGGGTGGTCCTTTCGGGAACGATCCATCGGGCTCGAAGTTCAACGGGATCAAATTCAACCCGAGTTGTTCCGCGAGCCTCGCTGCCGGTCGACACACGAAACCGAAGTTGGCATTCCCGACAAACGTGAACTTCTTGACCTTGCTTGTATCAATCGATTTCAAAACGTGCTGGATATATCCGTCGAGAATGTCGCGCTCGCTCTGCGTTCCTTTTTTGTCCGACGTAACCTCAGCATCCTTACCGGCTTTGAGCACGTCGCGTATCTCGAACAATCCTGTATCGGAGGAAATGGCCGTGGCTTTCTCACGCACCATCTTCATGCCGTTGTATTCCTTTGGATTGTGCGAAGCGGAGACGACCACGCCGCCGGAATATTCAGGCGATGCGCCAACCGCGTAATAGAGCATGTCAGTCGTGATGCTGCCGATGTCGACGACGTCAACGCCCGAATCGACGAAGCCTTTGATCAAACTCGCTTTCAATGGCGGCGACGAGAGTCGAGCATCCATGCCCACCACCATCTTCGCCGGCTTAAACACGTAAACGTAACCTTTTGCGATCCTGTAATACGCTTCTTCATCGATGTCACGGGGATAGATGCCACGAATGTCGTAAGCGCGAAAAACATCCCAATTCAAGATTGCCACTCTCCTTAAGTGAACGTGTAATCGGTTAACGACGTCTTATCACCGAGCACCGTTCCTGGTCCAACTACCGCCGACCGGCCGATATGACAGCCACGACCAGCGATCGCGCCATTCAATTGCGCTGTTGTTCCGATTCGCGTGTGCGGCCAGATGACGCAGTTCTCGACGCGTGCACGCTCTTCGACAAAACATCCCTGGCCCAGCACCGAGTTGATGATCTGTGCTCCGGGTTTGATCACGCAGTCGTCGCCGATCATCGACAGGTCATCGATCTCTGCTACTGTGGCCGCATCAAACTGCCCGCGTCGTTCCTTGATGTGAATACGCCCGACCCGACTTGCGAGCAGATCTGCATGTACCTGTAAGTATCTCTCCGGCGTTCCGATGTCGATCCAGTACGTGCGCGTCGGAATGTGCGCGTAGAACGGCTCGCCGCGTTTTAGCAGATCCGGAAACAATCCATACTCGAACGAGTAGTTCTCACCCGCAGGTAAGAAGTCGAGCACTTTGGGCTCGAGAATGTATGTGCCCGCGTTGATTGTGTTGCACGTGATCTCGTCGGGCTTTGGCTTTTCGAGAAATCGTCGAATGCTGCCGTCCTTTTCAGTCTCGACAAGACCATAGCTTTGCGGGTTCTCAACCGGCGTCAACACAATCGTCGCGGTTGCTTTTCTTTCGTTGTGTTCGCGTATGACGGCCTTGAGATCGAGATCGGTAAGAATGTCGCCGTTGAAGACGACTGTCGGTTCGCGAATGAGGTCTTCGGCAAACTTGTAAGCACCCGCAGTTCCCATCGGTTGCGGCTCGACCGTATACTTCAGCTTCACTCCGTGGTCAGACCCATCTCCTAACAATTGTTCGATCTTATTCGGCTGATACGAGAGCGAGAGTGTGATGTCGGTGATGCCTGCGCGTCGCAGCGTGTCGATTTGATAAAGCAGAAAAGGTCGATTACAAATCGGGACGATTGGTTTCGGAGTGTAAACGGTTAACGGTCGAAGGCGCGTGCCTTTGCCACCTGCAAGAATGAGTGCCTGCATGCTTTAAGAATAGCGAAAGAAAGTCTAATATCGTGGCAAGTCTAACATAAGGGAGTTTGAAATGCCGGAATTGAACGAAGCAGTAATTATCAGCGCCGCGCGTACGCCGGTGGGAAAGTTTCTCGGATCGCTGAAAGGATTTAAAGCGACTGACCTGGGCGCGATCGTTGTGCGCGAGAGTGTGAAGCGCGCGGGAATCAAGCCTGAAGACGTCGACGAAGTGATCATGGGATGCGTGATCCAGGCGGGCCTGGGCCAGAATCCCGCACGACAAGCCGCGTTGAATGGCGGTCTGCCTTCAACGGTTGCTGCTGTGACTGTTAACAAGGTGTGTGGTTCTGGTTTGAAAGCGGTGATGATGGCCGCGCAGGGTGTTCAACTCGGCGACTCGGAAATGGTTGTTGCGGGCGGAATGGAATCTATGAGCAACGCGCCTTATCTGCTTCCAAAAGCCCGTGAAGGTTATCGACTCGGAAATGGTGAGCTCATTGATTCTATGATCAACGATGGGTTGTGGTGTGCGTTTGAGAATTACCACATGGGCTGCACCGGGGAGGTTGTGGCCGACGAGTATTCAATCAGTCGAAGCCAGCAGGACGAGTTTGCGGTTGGTTCGCATCGCAAGGCGGCGGCAGCGATCAAGGCCGGCCTATTTAAAGATGAAATAGTTTCCGTCGAAATTCCTCAGAAGAAAGGCGCCGCGATTGTCTTCGACACTGATGAAACAGTGCGTGAAGACACGTCGATGGAAGGTCTTTCGAAATTGAAGCCCGCATTCAAGAGTGAAGGCACGGTGACGGCGGGTAACGCGCCGAGTGTTAATGATGGCGCGTCGGCAGTTGTGGTGACGTCGTTGCGACGGGCGCGTGAGCTCGGTGTTGAGCCAATGGCGCGAATCGTTGCGCAGGCTGTATCGGGAGTTGACCCCCGGCTCGTGATGATGGCGCCGGTTGAAGCCGTGCGAAAATTGTTGAGGAAGACTGGTTGGTCGGGCAGCGAAGTCGATCTGGTTGACTTGAATGAGGCGTTTTCAGTCGCGGCGCTGGCGGTTACGCGCGAGCTCGGACTAGATCCGGAGAAGGTGAATGTGAATGGTGGCGCAGTTGCCTTGGGCCATGCCATTGGTCAATCGGGATCGAGATTGTTGACGAGTATTTTGTATGAGTTGAAGAGAAGGGATGCGAAGCGAGGGATTGTGTCGTTGTGTCTTGGTGGTGGCAACGCGGTCGCGATGGCGATCGAAAGATAGATAAAGATTTACATGATGTTTCAAGATGAACATGATGAATCCTGTAAATCCTGAAAAAAATCTTGTTAATCCTGTCACCATTGGAGTCGTGGGTGCAGGCACAATGGGGAATGGGATCGCGCAAGTTGCCGCGCGTGCAGGCCACAAAGTGATCTTGCACGACGTGAGTGAAGAGTTTCTCAGTCGCGGGCTCAGTGCAGTTGATAAGAGTTTGCAGCGGGATGTCGATAAAGAGCGGCTCGATAAAGAAACAAAGCAATCGATAATCAGCAGGATCAAGACCACCACGGATTTTGACGGATTTAAAGACGCGGATTTTGTGATTGAAGCCGTTACTGAGAATCTGTCAGTGAAGACCGACGTATTCAAAACACTCGATCAAATCACGCCACCGCACGCGATTCTCGCTTCAAACACGTCATCAATCTCTATTACCAAACTCGGCGCTGCGACCAAACGACCCGACAAAGTCATCGGCATGCACTTCATGAATCCGGTGCCGGTGATGAAGCTCGTCGAAGTCATTCGCGGCATGGCAACTTCCGACGAGACTTACGAAGAAGTCCGAACCTTGTC
>DASYPN010000187.1:0-31584 GCA_036006625.1 Pyrinomonadaceae bacterium
CAAGTAGTATCGAAGACGGTTGTTGATGTGCGTTCACTCGCGTCGTCAACTGCAACCTCGAAGATAACGGGTAAAGGAGCGAAACAAGTTGCGCCGGCGACCGTTCTTCAGACCATGCCGGCGCCCGGAACCATCAACGAGGTCAACACTCCGAGTGCTCCTTCCAGCAACAATCTTATGAGTCAGGTTGATGTTCCCCAACCGCTGGTGTCGTCGCCTGCTCCTTCGCAAAATTTTCAGGGTGCGATTGACGAAGCAGTGGGTGGTGGTCCATCAGGAACATTTACGATTCCGCCTGACACGATGGGTGCGGTCGGTATCAATAACGTAATGAGCTTCGTCAACAACAACCTCGTGATTCAGGACAAGACGACCGGAAGCGTTTTGAGTCTCGTCGGTATTACTTCGTTTTTTAGCTCCACGGGAGCAACTGGCGTATTCGACCCGCGCGTGCTTTACGATCCCTATAACAATCGCTGGATCCTCGCGGCGGCCTCCAATTCGCAAACCGCTAATTCGTCGATCATTGTCGGCCTTTCACAAAATTCGGATCCTCAGGGGAGTTTCACCCTGTTTCGATTTGTTGTCGGCTGCGCGCCGGGTTCCCCGGGTTGTAACGCAGCAGGTGGCTTCGCCGACTTCCCGATGCTCGGCTTTAACAAGAACTGGTTAGTCGTGACGTGGAACCAGTTCACCATTAACACGCTCTCGTTCACGGACGGCCGCGCCCTCGTGGTCGACTATCCGAACGCTCGCTCGTTCGCTTCCAGAGCCACTATATTCACCGGCGCAACAGCTGCGATCGGCGGTTTTTGTATGCATCCGGCCACGACATTCTCGCCAACGGAAGAGACGCTCTACGTTCCCACGCACATCAGTAGCGCGGGAGCGAACTACAGACTCCACACAATCACCGGCACGCCGGCGGCGCCCGTTTTTAATGTCGACTCGGCCAATCGAACACGACCGGGCGGTGGTTGGACACAACCGGGAGGAGACGCTTTGCCACAGCAATGTGTGCCCGGTGTCGGCGCTGCCACGCAAACGTGTCCGGCAACGATCCGGCGCATTGACGTCGGCGATGCTTTCATTCGCTCAAGTGTCGTCTTCCGCAATGGCAGGATTTATTATCCGCAGACCATCGCCTTGCCGACTGGTGGCCTGACCAACAACTCTCGCTTCGTTGCGCAATGGACCGTCTTGAACAGCGACGGCACTTTCTCGGACGGTGGACGCGTCGAAGACGCAACTGCGACGCTTATCAACGGCGGAAAGAATTACGCTTACGCGAGTCTCAGCGTCAACAGGAACAACGATGTTCTATTAGGTTTTTCTGAGTTTCAGTCAGACGATTATGCTGACGCCGGCTACACCTTCCGCCAGGGAACGGACGCCCCCGGCACGATGCGCGACCCTGTCATTTACAAAGAGGGCGAGGATTACTACTCGAAGACCTTTAGCGGTACTCGCAATCGTTGGGGTGATTACAGTCACACGGTCGTCGATCCCGTTAACGATCGCGACTTATGGACCATCCAGGAATATGCGCGGTTGCGCGTTGGCACAACCGGGCAGGCCGCGAACGATTCACGATGGGGCACGTGGTGGGCCAAGCTGACGGCGCCTGTCAGCCCGGGAGATCTGTTAATCAGTGAGTTTCGTTTACGTGGGCCAGGTGGCGCGAACGATGAGTTCGTCGAGATCTACAATCCGAGCATCTTTCCGTTTACCGTTAATACAACAGACGGTTCTGGCGGTTTTTCACTCGTCGCTTCCGATGGCGTTGCACGTTTCACGATTCCGAATGGAACTGTGATTCCGGGCAAAGGTCATTACCTTGGTGTCAACAGTGGCGCTTATTCGCTTGCGGGGAATGCCACCGGCGATGCGACCTACACGACTGACATTCCTGACAACGCCGGAATTGCATTGTTCTCCACGTCGACGGCGACGAACTTCGTGCTCGCAAACCGGATCGATGCGGTTGGATCGAGTTCCGAAGCGAACACTCTCTACAAAGAAGGCACTGGATATCCGGGACTGACGCCTTTCTCAATCGACTACTCGTTCTACCGCAGTTTCTGTCCATCAAATACAGGTGTTTTTGGTACATCAATGGGCTGCGCAGTGGGTAGTGGCGGTTTGCCAAAAGATTCAAACGATAACGCCGCGGACTTTGTCTTTGTGGACACGAACGTTACCTCGGCAGGTGCGGGTCAGCGGCTCGGAGCTCCGGGACCTGAGAATCTCTCGTCGCCGATCGAGCGCAACGCACAGATCCCTGGGCTTGCAGTCGATTCAACAATGTCTATCAATTTGCCGCCTAACCGAGTCAGGGATCTCACTCCGGATCCCGCGAACAATTCAACATTCGGTACGCTCGAGATTCGCCGTCGTTTTCTTAATGAGCAGAATGGGCCGCTTGGGCCGCCGGGGCCGGCCGTAACCCGACTTCGGTTCAGGATCATCGATCTCAATACGTCGCCTGCGCCGCCAGGCTTTGCTGATCTGCGGGCACGCACGACGTTGTCAGATGTAGTTATTTCCGTGAACGACCCGGGACAATGTTCGCCCGCAGGGACAACGCCTTGTACGATCACAATTCATGGAACGATTCTCGAGCAGCCACCGTCACAACCGCTTGGTGGCGCCTTTAATTCGACTTACTCGGCTGGGACGATCACGTTAGCCAACCCGCTGCCGTGGGGTTTGTGGATTAACCTTCGGTTCCTGCTCGGCGTTCAGCAAACGGGTAATTTCCGTTTCATCATCAACGTCGAGGCACTGCCTTAGTTAGATCTAAGGGAAGCTGTAAGTAACGACGTATTCGGGTGGCGTTGATTCGAGAATTGGCTGTCCGTTCGCTTCGAGCCAGGCATGGCCATCGAACACACCACCGGCCTCGTTTCGCACGCCAAAGATGATGCGCGTGGGAATTCCGTTGCGTAAGAGATAGCGATGGAGGACCGCCGCGCGTTTCCAGCAGATCGGTTTGAACATCAGAACGTCGGCTGACAGGAGTAAATCAATCGCGTGGGCCAGTTCATCCTGAGTCTTTCCGTCAGGAGAGGTTCTGTTTTGGTTCCCAGCGACGATCTTTAGCGCTCGCGGCAACGAGTAACAGCGCGCGGTCACCGAGACCACGGCCACCCACCACGCCATGCGAAGCAGCAACCACGCCTCACCAGGCTTTGAGACGACCTTGCGGCCCATCCCTATAACAACTCGCACCAGCTTCTTCATCGTATCGATTCTAATGAGGATTTGGGCTTTCTGCACGATCAGGTTCAACTGTAGGGGCGGCCCTCCGTGGCCGCCCTCGGTTTGAATCGATCTCTTTGCAAACACGCCTTGCAAAACCGAGGGCGGCCACGGAGGGCCGCCCCTACAGTTGCGCCCAATTCGATGCTGCATTAGTCTTGAATTCCATAAGCCTTATATCAATTCGCATTGTAGTCAATAGGAGGATCTGTGGCGGTTATTCGTCCTTTTCGTGCTTTGCGTCCGCAAGCTGACCGAGCCGAATCTGTGGCCAGCGTTCCGTACGACGTTGTGAACACTGAAGAAGCGCGCGCGTTGGCCCAGGGCAACCCGCTCAGCTTTCTGCACGTTTCACGCCCTGAAATCGACCTGCCGCCCAGTACCGACATTCACAGCGATATCGTCTATCGAAAGGCTGTCGAAAACTTCGAAAAACTGATCGCCGAATGTCCGATGGAAAAAGAGACTGAGCCCAGCCTTTATCTTTACCGGCTGATCATGGGAGACCACACGCAAATCGGCATCGTCGCCTGCTGCTCAATTGATGAATACGACAACAGCACGATTCGCAAACACGAACGCACGCGCCGCGACAAAGAAGACGATCGCACGCGTCACATGCTGATGTTGAAGGCGCAAACAGGACCAGTCTTTTTAACTTACAGACGACGCGCTGACATCGATGAACTGGTGTCCGCAGCCGTAAGTGCCACTCCTCTTTATGACATCACGGCTCCGGACGGCGTGCGTCATACCATTTGGAGTCTCAGCGATACTGAGTCGCTGGTGAAGAGTTTTGAATCAGTGCCGCTACTCTACATCGCAGACGGCCATCATCGTGCAGCAAGCGCAAGCCGCGCCCGCGCCGAACTGAGAGACCAAAGCTTCGCACACACAGGCAAAGAGGATTACAACTATTTTCTCACCGTGATCTTTCCCGATTCGCAGGTGCAGATACTTGCTTACAATCGCACGGTCCAGGATCTCAACGGTCTCACGCAGGATCAGTTTCTCGACACGGTCAAAGAGCAGTTCACAATCTCTGAGAACGCGAGCCCTGAGCCACCGGAACGTGGAAACTGGAGCATGTATCTCGCTGGCAAGTGGTATGGCTTACAACTCTCGCCGGCAACCACGCTGCCGTCCGGAACTGTTGCTGCGCTCGACGTGAGTATCCTTCAGGATCGACTGCTCGATCCGATTTTAGGGATCAAAGACGTTCGGACCGATAAGCGAGTGGATTTCATCGGCGGTCTTCGCGGAACAAAAGAGCTCGAACGTTTAGTCGATGAAGGCAAAGCTGCGGTTGCGTTTTCGATGTTTCCCACGACTGTCGGCGAGTTGTTGATGGTCTCCGACGCAAACGAGATCATGCCGCCAAAGTCGACGTGGTTCGAACCTAAGTTGAGAGATGGTTTGTTGATACACACTATTTAATTATGCGAGTTCTGATAGCAGATAAATTCGAACAATCAGGCCGGGATGGATTGCAGGCACTCGGCTGCGAGGTCTCTTTTCAACCCGATCTAAAAGACGACGCTCTTGTCGATGCGATTCGAAAAGAAGCACCGGACGTGCTGGTCGTGAGAGGCACGAAAGTAACTGAGCCGATGCTCGAGGCTGGGCCAGTCAAACTCGTGGTGCGCGCGGGTGCAGGCTTCAACACGATTGACGTGTCAGCCGCATCGAAGCGTGGTATCTACGTTTCGAACTGTCCCGGCAAAAACTCGATCGCCGTTGCCGAACTCGCTTTTGCTCTGATCCTCGCACTCGACCGTCGCATCGCTGACAACGTCATCGCACTACGACAAGGTGAGTGGAACAAGAAAGAGTTTTCGAAAGCTCGCGGCTTGTTTGGTCGGACGCTCGGATTGATCGGCGTCGGCAAAATCGGTCAGGAGATGATTCCTCGTGCGCGTGCGTTTGGAATGCCCGTCGTGGCGTGGAGCAGGAGTTTGAATCCGGAACGAGCAGTAGCGCTCGGCGTTGAGCTGAAGTCATCGCCGAAAGAAGTCGCCGCCGTGTCGGATATCGTCAGTATTCATCTCGCACTGAATTCGGAAACTCGAAGCTTCGTCAACTCGGATATTTTTAATGCCATGCGGGAAGGCTCTTACTTCATCAACACTGCGCGAGGTGAGGTTGTCGATCAGCCCGCCCTCGTGGCAGCCATGAGAAACCGCGGCATCCGCGCGGGTTTGGACGTCTATGCCGTCGAACCAACGAGCAGCGCCGGCGAGTTTCACGACGAGATCGTCAAAGAAGAAGGACTCTACGGCACGCATCACATCGGCGCCTCGACGGATCAGGCGCAGGAAGCGATTGCCGCGGAAACGGTGCGCATTGTCAAAGAATTCAAAGAAACAGGCAAGGTGCCGAATGTCGTAAACCTGGCGCGACAAACGCCGGCCACACACCGGCTAGTTGTGCGTCATCTCGATCGACCCGGCGTGCTTGCGGGTGTGCTCGAGGCGATCAAAGCGGAGCAGATCAACGTGCAGGAAATGGAGAACATCGTGTTCGAAGGCGCCGCGGCGGCCGTGGCTCGTATCAATCTCGACAACGCACCTACGAAAGAAAGCCTTCAAAGGCTCCAGGCAAACAATAGCGATATCATCGAGCTCGATTTGCTTGAATTGAAATAGGTCCTATAGGACTTATATGACCTATTAAGATCTGAATGAACACCACCGTCATTACAGGAGCATCGTCGGGCATCGGGGCGGCATTTGCCCGCAAGCTCGCCGCGCGCGGCAGAAACGTGCTCCTCGTGGCTCGCTCGGAAGACAAGCTCATCGCCTTGTGCAACGAGCTGGGCCGCCTGACCTCGATTCGCGCGCAGTACCTCACGCTCGATCTGCAGCAACCCGACGCCGCCGCGCAGTTGTTTGAAGAGACACAGAAGCGCGAACTCGAAGTCGACATGCTCATCAACAACGCCGGCTTCGGTTCCATGGGCGACTTTGCCAAACTCGATCCCAATCGAGAGCTCGAAATTATTCAGCTCAACATCAGAGCGCTCGTCGACCTGACACATCGCTTTCTGCTGCCGATGCGTGAACGCAAAAGCGGCACGATCATCAACGTCGCTTCGACGGCCGGCTTCCAGGCTGTTCCTTACATGGCCACGTATGCCGCAACGAAAGCTTTTGTCCTCTCGTTTTCCGAAGCGCTTTGGGATGAGAATCGGGCGCACGGCGTACACGTGATGGCGTTGTGTCCGGGTGTGACCGAAACAAACTTCTTCGAGGCGTCAAAAATCGATCGCCCACCGATGCGCACCATTCAAACGCCGGAAGAAGTCGTGGAAGCAGCAATCAAAGGGTTGTCGCGCAAGAAGAGTGTGGTCATTTCGGGTTGGACCAACTGGTTCACAGTTGAGGCGGAGCGGCTCGTACCGCGCAACACGGTAACTAAAGTCGCAGGCAAAGCTTTGCGCCCACGCTTCGAGTAAGTAACACGGATGAACGCGGATTGGGTGACGGATTTATCAAATTAGTGAGAGTACAAACATGAGCGAGAGAATTTTTAACTTCAGCGCCGGGCCGGCGGTTTTGCCGGTGCCTGTTTTGGAAGAAGCACAACGCGACATGGTCAGCTTGCCGGGTGTCGGCATGTCGGTGATGGAAATCAGTCACCGGTCCAAAACGTTTGACGAGATCATCGGTCGAACTGAAGCGAGCTTGCGTGGTCTTCTGAAAATTCCCGACAACTATCACGTTCTCTTTCTGCAAGGCGGCGCGAGTTTGCAGTTTTCCATGGTGCCGATGAATTTTCTGCCTGGTGACGGCAGCGCTGATTACGTGTTGACGGGAAGCTGGGGCAAGAAAGCGCTGAAAGAAGCGAAGAAAGTTGGCGGCGTGGACGTTGCCGCGACCATGGCTGACGGCGGCTTCACGCGTGTCCCGTCGCGCGATGAGATGAGTTTGAATCCACACGCCGCCTACGTTCACATGACGAGTAATGAAACGATCGAAGGCGTGCAGTGGAAACGAGAGCCTGTCGTCGGCGATGTTCCACTCATCTGTGATTCATCATCCGACATTCTCTCGCGCGAACTCGACATTGATAAGTACGCACTTATTTACGCGGGCGCACAGAAGAATATGGGCCCAAGCGGCGTGACGCTAGTGATCCTGCGCGACGACTTGTTGCAACGCATTCCTGAGAACATGCCGACGATGCTCGACTATCGCGTTCACGTCGAAAACAAGTCGCTCTACAACACGCCGAACACGTGGGGCATTTACATCATGTCGCTCGTCTGCAAATGGCTCGAGAATCAGGGTGGCCTCGCGGGCATGGAAGAATTGAACGACTCGAAGGCGCAGTTGCTTTACGACGCGATCGATGCGACTGATTTCTATCGCGGTCACGCCGACATGGATTGCCGCTCGGCGATGAATGTTACTTTCCGCTTGCCTTCGGAGGATCTCGATAAGAAGTTTGTTTCCGAAGCCACGGCGCAGGGGCTCGACGGTTTGAAAGGGCATCGATCTGTCGGCGGCATCAGAGCGTCGATTTACAACGCCTTTCCGCGCAAAGGAGTCGAGGCGCTGCTGGCGTTTATGAAAGACTTCGAACGCCGCAATGGCTGAATGTGGAAACAGTCACTTTCAAGATCTCAGCGGATGAAGCCGGCACGCGACTCGATGCATATCTCGCCTCACAGATCGAGGGTTGGAGTCGAGCACGTCTGCAACGTTTGATCGAGAATGAGGACGTACTCGTTAACGGCAAGTCGTCGAAGCCTTCTTACAAAATCCGCGAACACGACGAAGTCGAAGTCGAGCTGATCGCGCCCGCCGCGGATGCCTTCGTACCGGAAAATATTCCGATTGATATTGTTTACGAAGACGACACGCTTGTCGTGGTAAACAAACCGGCAGGGCTTGTGGTCCATCCTGCTGCTGGGATGCCTTCCGGCACACTCGCTAACGCGCTCGCTTATCACTTTCAACAGCTTCCCGCGGGAACTGGTGTGCGGCCGGGGCTTGTTCATCGTCTGGATCGCGATACTTCGGGGTTGCTGGTCGTCGCGAAGACTGACAGCGCCCTCGAGAATTTGTCAGATCAGTTTCGCGACCGAACGGTTTACAAATCGTATGTTGCGCTGGTTCACGGACGGGTGGCGGCGAGTTCCGGAAAGATCGATCAGCCGTTAGCGCGCGATCCGTCGAACCGAACGCGCATGGCTGTTGTGCGCGGCGGTCGCAATGCGTTGACGCTGTATCGTGTGCGACGCGGGTTTGATCGGTTCACGCTTCTGGACGTTGAGCTCAAGACGGGACGAACACATCAGATCAGAGTGCATCTCGCGTGGTTGAAGCATCCGGTTGTGGGCGATGAGACTTACGGCGCCGGGCGCGACAACACTATTCAGGACACACGCCTCCGCGCACGCGTGCGGAGCCTCAATCGGCAGTTTCTGCACGCGGAGAAACTTGGGTTTACGCACCCGAAGACCGGTGAGTTTGTGAAGTTCGAATCTCCGTTGCCGGAGGATTTGATTGGCTTACTTTCTGAGTTGGAGCATTAAGAATTTTTCACGCAAAGGCGCAAATTGAGCAAAGACCGCAAAGAGACGCCTAGCGTCTTTGCAAACTTTGCGTCTTTGCGTGAAACAATTCTTACGGCATGGGTTCAAAACGCTTGATGAGCTGCTTGAATCGCTCATCATTTCGCAACCCGTCGAACATCGGCTCGATCCGGATCAACACTAACCCCGGATGTCGCGCGTCGAACGCCTGGTTCAAATACTCAATCGCCTTGTCGTTGTCCTTGAGCCCGGCATAAACATTCGCGAAGTACAACCCCGTAACATACCGGCGCTTCGACAACGCCCCGAGCTGATTGAGTATCGCGCGCGCCTCAGCCTGTTTGCCCGACATGCCATACGCAAACCCCAGCGACGCTGCGGCTTCGGTGTCAGATGCAATCACCTCATCCGGTATCGCACCACTGGCCGGCGCCTTGATCAATTTGCGAAGCTCCGCGATCGCTTCGTCATGCATTCCCTTCTGCACGTACGCCAGCGCCAAATAATGACGCGCGACCCAAAAATCAGGATCGCTCTGAAGCGTCACCTTGTACTTCGCAATCGCATCGTCGTAGTTGTGTTCGTAGTAAGAATAGAGCCCGGTGTTCGAGCTAATGATCGGCGACAGCGGATCCAGCTTGTGCGCTTCCTCGATTTCCGCTTTTGCCAAACTGAATTTTCCCATCTGCATGAGATACGAGGCGTACCACTGATGCGCAGTCGGGTATTTCGGATTCAACTTCAACGCTTGTTGGAAGTCGCTTTGCGCTCCAAACCAATCCCAGTCGTACGCGAGCCGGACAAACGCGCGTGACGTGTAAGCCTCAGCCAACGTCTGATCGGCGTCGACAGCTTTCTGCGCTGCGGCTTTCGCTTTCGGCATTTCATCGACCGGTCGCGCGACACCGATGTCGGAAAGAAGCGCGTAAGAATCGGCGAGTCCGGAGAAAGCGAGCGCGAACGTCGGATCCTTTTCCTCGGCGCGTTTGAAGTAATCGATTCCGTTACGGAAACCTTCTTCGTTGCGTTTGTTCCAGAAGTACCGGCCTTTCAAATAGAGCTGATATGCCTCGGCGTCATTCGTATAACGCTTCGCCAGCTTCTCCTCGTCCTCGCCGGACAGTCGCAGCCGCAAACTCTCCGAGATCTTCTTCGAAACTTCGTCCTGAACAGAGAAGATATCGGCAAGACTGCTGTTGTATTCAGCGCCCCAGAGCTGAGAGCCGTCATCGACTTTGATCAGTTCCGTTTTGATCACGAGACGATCGTCGAGTTTGACGAGCCGTCCCGTAAGAACAGCGCCAACGTTGAGATTTCGACCCGCTTCGACCGGGTCCATATTGGTGCCTTTGAAACGAAACGCAGCATTGCGCGACATCACCTTTAGATTCGGAAGGCGCGAGAGACTGTTGATGATGCTCTCTGTCAGACCGTCAGACAGATACTCTGCATTGGGATCTTTGCTGTCGTTAACAAACGGAAGTATCGCCACCGAGTTGATCGGTCTGGACGGCCACGCATAGAAGACTGCCGCAGCAACAGCCAACACGGCCAGCAGTCCGATCGCACCATAAACCAACCATCTTTTTCCTGACTTTGCCTCACCCGGCGCCATGCTGGCGCTGGATGCCCAATCCGTGACAGTCTCAACCTGCGATCTCGCCGCTGTCGGCGTTGTCGACAGTAACTCGGCTTGCGTGACGGATGCAGTGTTTCTGACTAATTCGAGACTGTCGGTAGTATGAAGCTCATCCCTGAGCTGTTCGAGATCGAGTTTTAGATCCGTGATCGTCTGGTAACGTTTGAGTCGATCTTTCGCGAGCGCTTTAGAAACGATTCGCTCGAGCTGGCGCGGGACGTTGGCAACGTGATGAACGAGCGGCAGCGGCTCGTGATCGATGATCGAAACGCGCGTGTGACTGTCAGTTTTTCCCTTGAACGGCGGTTCTCCGGCGACCATTTCATAAAGCACTACACCCAAACTAAAAACGTCCGTGCGTTCATCGATATTTTCACCGAGCGCCTGTTCTGGCGACATGTAGCCCGTGGTTCCCATAATGGCGCCGGGATTGGTTACCGTGATCGGAATTGTGACAGCTTCAGGATCGGCGCCGGAGCTCTCGCGATCAGTGAGTTTTGCAAGACCAAAGTCCAGCACTTTCACGAACCGATCGCGCACAAATTTGTCCTGCCGCAACATGATGTTTTCCGGTTTTATGTCGCGGTGAACAATGCCCTCGGCGTGCGCTGCCTCGAGCGCCATTGCGATCTGGATACCGATGCCGAGTGACTCGTCCAGCTTCAATGGACCACGCCAGAGACAGTGACGTAGAGTTTCGCCGTCGATGTATTCGGTGGCGATGTAATAGCTGTCGTCCGATTCGCCGATTTCGAAGACGGTGAGAATGTTCGGATGATTGAGCGCGAGGATCGCACGTGCTTCCTGTTTGAAACGGCGCAGGCGGCTTTCCGAAGTCGTCAGTTCATGTGGCAATACTTTGAGAGCGACTTTGCGCCCGTGTTGCTTCGTGTCTTCGGCGAGGAACACTTCACCCATGCCACCCTTGCCCAGTCTGCGTAAGATGCGATAATGGGCGATGTACTCAGGTAGTGAATTGGTGCCGCCAGTGTCTGAGTTGTTCGGGTGGTCGGGCATGAAGGCGATATCTTGCGCGACTAAGTTGGGCCGTGATTAGTTCCGGGGCATTGTAGCACCCGGTTTGAAACAGTTTCACGCAAAGACGCAAAGGAAGACGCAAAGGCGCCAAGAAAACTATCTTTGCCTCTTTGGGTCGCCCTTTGCGACTTTGCGTGAAATCTTCTTTTGTGTCATACCCTTGTAGAAGCCGGAAAGGGGCAACAAGTTCGGGATCGAACGCATCGAACCGCCGGTCCCAGTAGACTGCGGTCAGCTCCCGAACCATAATCCATGTAGCATGCCAGCACGTATAACATCATTTTTATTCAAATATTTGTCGGTGGCTGTTGTCAGCATCGCGGCCGCGTTGTCGATCTCCGCGCAGAAACCAAAGGCGTCTCCGTCACCAACACCGGCCTCCGAAAATCCGCAGGGTATTGAAAAAATCGCGATTCGCCGCGTTCGTCTGCCGATCACAGTTACGGATAAAAAAGGAAACTTTGTACCTGGACTTACAAAAGGCGATTTCACCATCCTTGAAGACAAAATTCCGCAGACGATCGAAACTTTCTCCGACGATCTTTCGCAAACTACGCCACTCTACGTTGCTGTCTTGATGGATACTTCGGGGTCAACCGCCGGCAAGCTGAAGTTTCAGCAAGAGGCCTCGATGAATTTCATCTCAACGGTGGTGAAGCCACGCAAGGATCGTGTGCTCTTCGCGACTTTTGACGATGAGATCAATTTGATGCAGGACTTCACTGACAAACTCGACCTGCTCGACAAGGCCGTCTACAACGTCAAAAAGATCGGCACGCACACAGCACTCTTCGACGCAATCTGGCAGTTCTGCGATGAAAAGATGCGTTCGGTTCCTGGACGCCGCGTGTTGCTGGTTGTTACTGACGGCGAAGACACATATAGCCGCGCAAATATTCGTGATGCGATCGACATCGCACAACGCACCGAGACAACAATCTTCGCCATTTCAACCAAAGCGGGTTTTCTGGCAACTGTGCCGGGCGTCGAAGCCGGACAAGTCTCAGATAAGAAAGACAAGGATCTTCAGACACTTGCTGAAGAAACCGGTGGCGCCGCTTTCTTTACCGGCGATATGGTCACCCTCGAGCGCTCGTTTACGAAAATTTCAAAGGAACTGCGAGCGCAGTACCTTGTCACCTATAACCCGACAAACAAGAGTTACGACGGCTCGTTCAGAAAGATCGATGTGAAGCTGTCGGATGGACGTGGCGAGCTGAAGGTCAGAACCAAGCGAGGTTACAAAGCGATCGCTGACAGCGTAACGCAATAAGGAGTTTCGGAAGTAAAGATGCAATATCGGGAAGTTAGTCGCCCAGTCGTATTGTTCGTTTTAGTTTTTCTGCTCTTGTGCGGTGGAATAGCAAGTCGCACTTTGTCAGCAAAGAACGAGAGCAACACGCAGAGCCCGACCGCATTTGCATCGCCGTCGCCGTCACCGTCGCCTCGAAACCGCGAAGAAGTGCCTCAGGACTCTGACGAAGTCATCAAAGTCGATACCAATCTCACTAACATCTTCTTCACCGCGGCCGACAAGAACAAACGCTTCATCAGCGATCTGAAAGCCGAAGACATTCGCATATTCGAAGATGGTCAGCCACAGGAAGTTTTCACTTTTCAACAGAACATCGATCTGCCGCTCTCGATTGCGATTCTGATCGATACGAGCATCTCGGAACAATACACGCTGCCGGAGGAGAAGGAAGCCGCTCGCGCGTTTCTCGAAAACGTTCTGCGACCACAAAAGGACGAAGCAGCGGTTGTTTCGTTTACCGGTGAAACAACTCTCGAACAAGGCTTCACCGGAAGCATCGATCGACTGCGAAGAGCGATCGATCACGTTGAATTTATTCCGCCTTCGGGTTACATCGGCGGCCGAGTCATCGTTAATGGGACTCCTCCTATATCGGACACCAACCAGAACCTCGCCGGTTCGACGGCAATCTGGGACGCCATTTGGGCTACGTCCGAAGAACTAATGGTTCAGTCTGCCGAACATTCACGCCGGGCGATCATCCTGCTCACAGACGGTGACGACACCAGCAGCCGGATGAAGATCCACGATGCGGTCGAACGCGCGCAAAAGGCTGACGCACTCATCTATGCTATCGGCATCGGCGACCGCTACCAGTTCAATGTCAACGAAGGTGACTTGCGAAAAATCGCGGAGAGAACCGGCGGGCGAGCCTATTTCCCAAAACATGAAAGGGACCTTCGCGACGCTTTCACCCAGATTCAGCGCGACCTTCGCGAGCAGTACCTCGTAGCCTATTCACCGAGCAACAAGGCGCGTGACGGGTCCTACCGGAAAATCGAGATTCAGGTTGTAAATCCGGCATTAAAGCAGCAAGACCTCAAGTTGAACTACCGCTCCGGGTATTTCGCCAAAACGGACGGTCAGCAGCCACCGGCAACGAGAAAACGCGTTCAGGATCAATAGTTTAGACCTGATCCGTGTAATCCGTGGCCAACTTTCATTAAACCTGTTATACTTCCCCGGCCAAGCGCATCTACGGCGCACGGTTCTGTAAGAAACTCCCGCACCAATATTCTCCGTTGTTCCTCCCGAGGTTTTCTTACTCAAGAAACGCCGGACACAGACTGAATGAGAACAAGCACCTCAGAGCGAGGCCGAGTCCTGATCGTCGATGACGATCGGAAGATCCTCGATCTGCTTGTCGATCTCCTTGAATTGGAAGGCTACGAAGTCTCGACTGCTTTAGATGGCGCTCAAGCCGTCGAACTGGCAATCGCGTTTCAACCGGACCTCATCATCAGCGACGTGGTAATGCCGGTCGTGGGCGGTCTCGAACTCTGCCGGCGTTTGAAAGAAGACGCACGCACAGCCTTCATCCCGGTGATGCTGATCAGCGGTCTGATCAATTCAGACGATGGCGGGATTGAGGGTCTCTACGCGGGCGCCGACGACTACATCGATCTGCCGTTTCGAAACGAAGAGTTGCTGGTGAAGGTCGCGCGCCTCGTCGAACGGCATCACATTGAGGGCGCACTCAAAGAAAGTGAAGAACGTTATCGCAGTCTTGTCGAGCTTTCGCCGGACGCGATTGTTGTTCATCACGAAGGAAAGTTTACCTACGTCAATCCAGCGGCAGTAAAACTCTGGGGCGCATCTTCTCCCGAGGATTTGATCGGCCGGTCGGTTCTTGACGTCGTGCATCCCCACTTCTGCGACCACGTCAAAGAAGGCATCGACTACATTCAAACTTTTCAACAGCCCACGACGCTTGCAGAACAGAAGTATCTCAGGCTCGACGGCTCCGTGATTGACGTTGAAGTCACTGGACTGCCTTTCACTTACGAAGGCAAATCGGCGGTGCTTTCGGTCATTAGAGACATCACTGAAAAGAAACAGGCGCGCGAGGCGCTGAGAAGAGCAGAAAAACGCTCTGAAGAGTCTATCCGGGAGAGCGAAGTGCGTTATCGAGAACTCTTCGAAAACGCCAACGACATAATCTACACTCACGATCTTCAGGGCAACTTCACTTCGCTCAATCGGAGCGGCGAAAGAATCACCGGCTACTCACGTGAAGAAACTGTCTTGATGAATGTTGCCGATGTGATTGCGCCTGAGTACCTGAACCTCGCGCGCGAGATGATCGCGCACAAAGCGAGTGAAAAAGTCTCGACTGTTTACGAGATCGACATCATCTCCAAGCACGGGCGTCGTGTTCGTCTCGAGGTCAGCACGCGGCTGATATTCAGCGATGGTAAACCGATCGGCGTGCAGGGCATCGGACGCGATCTCACTGAACGCAAGCATTCCGAAGAAGTGTTACGCGAAAGTCAGGCGTACCTGGCCCAACAGGCGCAGCGCGAGGCGATGACGCATCGCATTTCGCAGGCGATTCGCTGTTCGCTGGATAGTAGCGAGATTTATCAAACCGCCGTGCGAGAACTGGGTTCGTATCTGGTCGTCGATCGTTGTTCTTTGTTCATGCGCGACGATCGTGCACGGTGTGCTACGAACGTCGCCGAGTATCACGCAAGTGGAGTTGAACCGGCCGCCTCCGATTTTGCCCTATCCCATCTACAACAATTGATTGCGGCGCTCGATACAACGGGTGTGTTGCCCTTCACGGACGCCGCGAAAGATGAGCGCATTACCGACCTCTATCAGAACATCCTCTCGAAAGCGAACGTGAAGTCGATCATGTACGTGGCGATTCGCGTGGGAGACGACGTGCCCGCCGCGTTTGCACTTTCTACGACGAAGCAGGTTAGACAATGGAGTGAAGCCGACATCGCGCTCGCCAAAGCAGTTGCAGACCAAACAGGAATCGCGATCCGGCAAGCCGAGCTTTATCAAAAAGCCGAATCCACTTCGACCCGCGAGGCCCTCGTGAATCGTTTGACGATGGCGATTCGCGCTTCGTTGAGTTTGCCCGAAGTTCTCAGCACCGCGACCCGCGAATTGGCCCAGGCACTCGCCGCCTCGAGAGTCCAACTCTGTCTGTACAACACTGAGGGTGTTAGCGAACCGCTTGAGTATGAGTACCTGGCGCCTGGCGTCCGAAGCGTCAAAGACGGCGTTGTTAATTGCAACGATCCCGTCGGATGTCGACTGTCGAATACAGGCCAGCCACTCATTATTGACGACGCTCTGAACTACGATGAGGGTTCGACGGCATTGCGTGATTACGTGCGCGAGCGTGCTGAGAGATTCGATGTTCGCTCTCAGATCAATTACCCATTGTTCATCAAAGGGGAATTTCGTGGCTCATTGTGCATTTATCAAACCGATCGAAAACGTCTCTGGACTGAGGATGAAGTCTCGCTTGTCGAAGCCCTCGCGGAACGATTGGCCATCGGCGTCGCGCAGGCCGAGTTGTTCGAGATGGTGGCGCGTGGAAAGACCGAGTGGGAAACGACGTTCGATGCGATGTCAGACGGCATCTTCATCTTCGATCGAGCCGGCGAATTGAAACGCGTGAATCGAGCCGGGGCCGCGATGGAAGCCGTTCATCCACGACTGCTGCTCGGCCGGCAGTGTTGCGACATTCTTCGGACCAGCGAAGAAGACGAAACGTGTGTCGTCGAAAATGCACTCGAAACGGGTCGCAGTGTGACTATCGAGATCACTCCGAGTCGTCTTAATCGTCCGTTACTGGTTTCAGTTGAGCCAGTCTTTGACGAAAACAACCAGGCAGTGGCTGTGGTGTGTACTGCACGTGATCTCTCCGATTTGCGCAAGGTCCAGGCGGTCGCGCGCGAGCATCAATCGTTGCTGACGAATATTCTCGAGAGCGCGCGCGAGTCGATCTATGCGGTCGATACGGACGGAAACTTCAAATGGTGCAACAGCGCGACGTTGAAGGGTTTGGGTTATCAACGCAGCAACTTCATCGGCCGTCCGTTGCTCAGCATGGTCTACGAAGCTGATCGTGATCTAGTGCGCGAGAAACTTGATGCAGCGTTGCAAGGGGTACCGCAAACGTACGAGATGCGGTACTACGCCCACGACGGACAACTACGATACGCGCGTGTCGACAACTCACCGCTCGTAGTTGAAGGTCGCGCCACCGGCGTGCTCGGCATTGCGCGGGACATCACCGAGCAGAAGGAAGAACGCGAGCGTGCTGCGCGGGCAGATAAGTTGCGGGCCCTGGGCCAACTCGCATCCGGTGTCGCTCACGATTTCAATAACTCGCTCGCTGCGATTCTTGGTCGTGCACAATTGCTGCGGCGCCAGATCGATGAACCGGCCCTCGTGCGCAATCTCGACATCATTCAAACCGCCGCTGAAGATGCTGCGGCGACAGTACGTCGCATTCAAACATTCGCGCGCAAATCCGCGGTGAAGGAATTTGAGCTTGTCGATGTCGCCGGACTACTCACTGATGCGGTCGAGATCACACGAACTCGCTGGCAAAACGAGGCACGCATTCGCGGGCTTGAATATGACGTCCGGCTCAACACCGAACCGGGACAGTTCACCTATGGAAGCGCTTCTGAACTGCGCGAAGTGTTTGTCAACTTAATCGTGAACGCTGTCGACGCGATGCCGCGAGGTGGAAACCTCTTAATAACCAGCCGTCGTAAAGATGAACGACTGCAACTGCATTTCAGTGACAACGGAATGGGAATGGCTGACGACGTGCAGCAGAAGATATTCGAACCATTCTTCTCGACTAAAGGCGCGCACGGAACCGGACTCGGTTTGTCAGTGAGCTACAGCATCATCGAACGGCACTCAGGATCGATCAGCGTAGTCTCCAAACCCGGCAGCGGCACCAACTTCACGATCGACTTGCCTGCCGTTGCTGCCGAATCGTCATCTGAAGATCTTTCAACTGGACTCAGCGACACACCCAGCCTGAAGATTCTCGTCGTGGACGATGAAGAACCCGTGAGAGAAACACTCGCGGAGATGCTCATCGCCGTCAATCATCGAGTTGAACTGGCAGGAAGCGGTCAGGAAGCGGTTGAGAAACTACGGCGAGGCAACTTTGACTTTGTTTTCACCGATCTCGCGATGCCGGAAATGGACGGCTGGGAGACTGCGCGGCTGATTCGGAAAGATTGGCCCGGTCTGAAGATTGTTTTGGTAACAGGTTATGGTCCAACGACCACTCCACCACCGGGTGAAGAAGATCTAGTCGACGCCATCATCGGGAAGCCTTTTGACTTCACCCAGGTCGGCTCGACACTCAATACACTTACAAGAGAACTCTGCCACAGATGATCCGCGTTCGTCCGCGTTTCACCTGTGGCAGGATAATCTCAGTTGAAGTTCATAATTCCGGCGCTGGCAGTAAATCCTACTCCGAATCCAACCACCATCGTCGGGCCTGACCATTCGTCTTTCTCAGCCAACATAAAACCGGTCGACGCGCTCGAGAGATTGCCATAACGTTCCAGCACCTGGTAGGAGCCGTGAACTTTCGCTGAGTCCGGTTGCAGATCGAGTTGAGAACAAACGCCGTCGAGAATCTTCTTGCTGCCGGTGTGAATCAGGCAATCGTCTACCTCGGCCAGATCCGACACGGGCGAGTCGGGATGTCGCAGAACATTCTTGACAGTGGTCACAGCGTAGTGCGCACCGCGATTGGGAACGCTCGGCTGCATGAAGTATTGCGGCCTTCCTTTCAGGAAGGGATGTGAGCTGTTGCTGACCATCGTGAGCAGGTTCATATCGTTTGGCTGGTCGTTGGTCAGGTGGGAGATTGGTCCGAACGCGGGCTTTCCTTCTTCTTTGCCTACCAGCAAGGCCACCGCGCCGTCCCCGAAAAGCATCGATTGGATTACGAAGGTGGTATCCAACCTTTGTTGTTCAAATTGATCGGGATCAAGCCTATGCTCCTTCCGCAGTCTGATGATTTCTCGGTAACCGGAATACTCATCACGGAGCAGAGGAGCAACGTATGGTGTGTGGCTTTCAGCCATTACCACGATTGCGAGTTGGCCGGGATTCGCAGTCAGGTACCACTGAGCAACTTCGATTGACTTGAGTAACACAGAACAACCCTGAGCTTGCATACTTACAGTTCGCAGGGACCTTGAGAGCAGTCCATGCGTTTTCCCCATGATTTCGGACGCCAGGCACGGCAGCATCTGGTCAGGAGTGTTAGTTGCCGCGACGAGTAGGCCTATGCGATTCGGATCACCTCCCCATTCGTGGATGCAGCGTTTCGTGGCGGCGACGCCGAGTTCCGTGGTGGAGCTGGTGGCGAGCTTCGGTTTGCCGCAAAGAAAGTCTGGATAGTTTTCGAGAGTTGAGTAACGTTGGTCGACCCCGAGGGCACTGATGGTGTTGATCAGCTCCGGGGAAAGTTTGTGCATCAAGCTTCCGACCAGTTCCGTGGTCTTGAAGGCATTTTGAGGCACTGAAGTAGCTGCTGAAAGCAAGTTAATCATTGTCGTTATCTGCTCCAAAAGAAGAGGGGAATTTGCCGCGTCAGACTTTTTAACTCCCACTTTTTTAGGTCTGACTGCACATTGCTTCTACAACCCTCGTGCCGCAGTTTGCGATTGGGCCAACTACGCCTGGAAACTTATTTATTTTCTATGGTTTAGAGAGACAAGGCGAGCTTAAAAAACCGCGCAAGGCATATTGCCCCTTTGGATACCAACTAAACACGTCCAAAAAACAGACAAATTCCCTCAGTATTTTCACGGACCCTTCAAAAGTCCTATGGCACATGGATATACACTTGAGTACACCGTACCCAGAATGAATTCGCCACAAAAAGGGCACAGAAAGCACAAAATGATTTTTTGTGCGTCTTGTGCTTTTTTGTGGCTCTATTTCATTTGGAAACTGCCGATGGTGTCTTCGCCGATGCTGCCGAAGTAGAGCGTGTGATTGTGTTCTACGACGTTGGCGATTTGGGCAAAACAGTCGGGTGGGCCGTTCTGGAGGTTTTCGATGACCTTGCCTTGTGAGTCCAAACCCACAACGAAGGAGTAGCGTTTCGGCGCCGGTTGAAGGAATTTAGGCAGACGAGCAAGCACCTCGCGGAGGAATGGGTGAGGCAATAGTCGATCGAACAACGCCTGACGCTGGCTGACTAATGCCAGCCAGAATTTGTCTTTCCCGTTTGAAGAGATACCGTCTGGAAAACCGGGCAGATTATCGATAAACACATCATCATGGCCCATCTGTGGGCCCTTCAACCACAAACGCCGGACCTGATACTTTCCAGTTTCGACGACCAGCACGAATGACTGATCCGGACTTACTGCAACGCCATTCGCGAAGTAAAGATCTCGCAACAGCGTTCGTGGCTTCTGCGTCTGAGGATCGAGTGCAAGTAACCGGCCGTTCGGCTGATGCTCGAGCAGTTCATTCGTAAACTGCGACATCGGGAACTTTCGCGAGGCTTCCGAAAAGTAGATCGTTCCATCAGCACCAACATCGAGATCGTTTAGACAGCCAAACTTCTCACCGTCCGCCTCAACGGCGAGCACCTTTATCTCCCCTGACTTGTTCACTGACAACAGACCCTTGATCGCATCAGCCACAATCAGGTTACCCAACCGATCGAAGATCAAACCGAGTGGACGGCCATGAGTGTCGGCAAAAACACGCGGCTGCGTGCCATCCGGTTGCAGGACCACGATCCGGCCATCTTCAAAACCTCCATAGATCTTTCCATCCGCGTCGAGCGCGACATCCTCAGGCTTGTGCCCTTCGCCGAGCGAAAGCTTCTGAACTGGCGATAGCCGTGTGTTCTGTGCGTACTGGCCAGTCAAAGACGGAGCAGCGGGAGGAGTCCAGGCTGCGGGAGTGATTGGTACGGGCGCAAAAAGTAGATACGCGAGCCCAACAACGATGATGAGGACGACGAAGAGTCCGAAGCGTTTTTTGAGAGACATTAAGAAGTTTTAGATTAGCGTTCGCCGCGCGACTTCTCTACCGCGGATTGTAATGTCACAACGAGCTGGCGTATTCCCGCCTGATCCATCGGTTCGATAAGCCGCAACGCTTCGTCGAGTATCCGCCGCTGATGTTCCGGCCAATTCGGCATACCGCTGACACTTCCGAGTTCGCCGTCGTAAAGTGCCACACGCGGCGGACGCACCGATTCAACCACATCCTTCACCACAGCGAGCGTCATCGTGGGAATACCCGCAAGCTCGACCGCCCGTGCTATCAAACCAATGGATTGATGACACAACTTCGAGGCAGGCACGAGCAACGCAGCCTGCACTTCATAACGCTGCAGGCGTTCAACGAGATTCGGAGCCAGTTCATCAGCAACCTTCGCGGCATCGGGAATGAACCCGCAAAAGCTCCAGAAGACGGGATTCAACTGACCGATGATGCCGTTTTGTTCAAACTCAACTAGCCGTTCCACGGGTACTGCGGAGTTTATGTCGTTCTGAACCGAAGTAGGATCATAACCACGCGCCGAGAACTTTAGATCGGATGCTTCAACCTCGATCGGAATCTCTCTGAAACTCAGATCGCCGTTTGCGGAGCTCGTATCGAACGCAGGAGTTCCATCGATGTAACCACCGGCTGATGAAATCACTGCGAGGTTCAACATCGGCAGGGCCCGACGTGCAGGTGTGAATGGCGCGCGGCGATTTTTTACGAACGGATAATCCGAACCAAGATCATCCCCGGCGCCGGGCCGCCAACCAGCAAAGCGTCTTCGCCAACCGTCAATGTCTTCAATAATTTCCACCGGCTTCTTCCATCCTGAAAATTCAATTGCGCAGGCTGCGGGCCATCAGGACCATCGCCACCAGAGCGGCAATCATAGCAAGCCCGAGCGCATTCACCGAATAACCGTGCAGGGTGTTGAACTCAATGCGCCGCGAGTCGTCAAACCCGATCTGGTCGATGGGCACAACCATTGCTGCTCGCAACGCACGCATACGCACGGTGATTACCCAGTGAGCGACGCCGGTACCGAGAGCCATAATAACGATACAAAAACACTCGAAAACAAAACCCACGCGTCCGGTTGAACTGCGACGCAGAAACAGAGTCAAGAGCAGCAGCAACGCGATCAAGAATCCAGCGATATTAACAACGGACAGCGAACGAGTAACGATGCTGCCTGCAATCTCGTTTGCGTTTGGCAAACCAAAAGACCGCACTACATTGAAAGCCGTGGGTGCAACCACAGCGCCAAAAAAAAGCGCTGCGCCAAACCAGCACGCAAGTAAAATTAGTCGCGAGAAGCTCAACATGTTAGTTGGACATGATTACAGGATTTTCATGATTAACAGGATTATTAATCAAACTCGTCGACTGTCGCCAGCAGACGGATCTTCGGTGGCGTGATCTCGGGTCGTGGCAACTTTCGCGGATCGCTGGCACTCAACAACCACGAGAGTGCTGAATCGAGCTGAGCCTGATAATCCTCGAGATCCAACGACATAAAAACCCGCGTTCCCAGACGCCCAAACTTCTCCTTCGATCGCAAGTACATCTGCCGCGCGGCTCCGGGTCGACCGATGTCCAGATGATGAAACGCAACCGCGGATTGGATCATCGCCTGGAGGAAAAGTTTTTCCTTTGGTCCAACTTCACCCATCCAGCGCTCTTCCCACGCGTCGTGGGCCGCATGAAACTCTCCGGCGTTGTAGAGATCGATACCGGCAATGTACTCGATCGGATACGCCGCAACGTGATCATCGAGATAAGGCGCTTCAACCTCGTTCATTTAATCGACTCGCGATTATCTTTGCAGCAGTGGCGCCGGCTCCCGTCGCGCCACTGATCGTCAGCGCCAAGGGATTCGCGACGTCACCAACGCCAAACACCATCGGCACATTCGTTTCCTGCCGGCCATTAACCACTAAATACCCTTTATCGTCTGTTTCAAGCTGATCCTTGAACAGCTCAGTATTCGGTTCGACACCGATACGAATCAGCACTCCGCGCACAGCCACTTGAAACGGCTTCAGTCCCTGTTTGCGTTGAATCTCAACGGCGACAACGTCGTCTTCGCCAATGATACGCGTCAGGACTGATTCAGTGAAAACAGTGATGCAATGAACAGCCTGAAGCTTCTCTTTGAACTCGTGACGCGCGCGCAGTTTCTTACCGCGATGGACCAAAGTCACTGTCGGACAAACTTCAGCCAACAAAAGCGCATTCTCAACCGCGGCATCGCCACCGCCGACTACACAAACGTCTTTGCCTGCAAGGAGCTCTCGATCACGGGCAGCGGATTCTATCATCCCTTTACCGACAAACTCTTTCTCACCCGGCACGCCAAGTTCTCTCGGCCTCACGCCGGTTGCGATCACGATCGAGATCGACTGGAGCTCCTCGCCACTCGCCAAAGAAACACGTTTCGCTTTCAAATCGACTGACTTGATCGACGTCTGCGTCCAAAGATCAAACTCGGCATCGTTAACATCCGCTGAAAAAATGTCGAGTAGCTCTTTACCGTTGCGAGTTTTTAAGCCGAGGTAATTCTCGATCGGGTTGTAAATGCGGTGAAGCTGTCCACCGATTTCTTGCGCCTGTTCGAGCACAAGTGTGTCGAGGCCCAGCTCATCACACCAGAAAGCAGTTGACAGTCCGGCTGGTCCAGCGCCGATGATGATTACGTCGTGCATTCCTTAATTCGGAAGTGAACCCGCTGCTCGCGCGGATGAACTCTGCAACGCTTCGACTACCACGTGCGGCTCTAATCGCGACACTGCCAACGTTCGCGCATTGTCGAGAAACTTCACTGCGGAAGTCATCTCGCGATTGTCTGTTTGCCACCTTCCGTCGCTATTGCGTTCCTTATCGTTGAGCACCGTCAACACTCCGCTCAAATCGCGATGTTCAATTCGCGGACGCACAACGGTCTCCGCCCACGAGTAGTACGGATAATCAATCCGGTAGAACCAACCACCGCTCGCAGGTATCGCAATCAGAAAGAGCTCGCCTCTGGCAAACTTTGAAATCGCAGTGAACGGCGCTGAGTGTCTGGTGGGACTAAAACCGGTGCCATCGAAAAGCTCAGGCGGAAGAGTGATCAACGAAATCTTCGCATCGGAATACTCGGTAACAGTTGATTTCTTCCGCTCGAAACTTTCGATCGCAGTAACGACACTGTTCCATCCTTCGCGCCAGAGCGACTCATAGTCGTTGATGTTTGCGAGCAGATGTTCCACACGCGGCAGCACCATGTCGTAAGCGCGCGCATCGTCGTCCACTTCCTCCCCGGCGATGAGCCTTGCCAGCGGTGAACCGTCGTCATTGTTCGGACTGGCCTGATCGGAACCCTGGATCGCAATGCTGACACGTACACCGTCGTCGCTGGAATACTCCGAAAAATCTCCGGCTTCAGCCGCCGCAATCAGCAGATCACGATAAGGCAGAGCGCGTTCGCCGTTGAGCACAGTCCAAACTGACAGAACACCGTCGGTATCGAAATGATTGTTAGTCACCAGTTCGATGCCATTCGTTAACTGCGCGCGATTGGGCGACGCCGCTAGGTTGAGTGCTATCTCGGTGGAAGTGTCAGCCTTCACTTCTGCGGGCGTGCGATTTCCCTGCCAATGCGAGAAGTGAATGCTGTTATCTACCGTGCCGTCGACCGACAATTTGGGCGCATTATCGAGGGCTTCTGTATAGAATTCGAATCTCATAATTGCTCAAGAGTGTAACGCATGTTTCGCGTGATAAGATACACGCGCTATGGAAGAAATAACCTCTACTGAACTCAAACAGCGTCTCGACAAAGGCGACGATATTCAGATCGTTGACGTGCGCGAAAACAATGAATTCGCGTACTGCCGCATTCCAAACTCAATTCATATCCCGCTGGGCCAGGTGCTGAACCGGATGGACGAGATCGATCCGAATCGCGAGACGGTGGTCCACTGCAAGATGGGTGGACGAAGTGCTCGTGCGATTGACGCGCTTCAGCGCTCGGGGTTTAAAGGAAAACTGATCAATCTAAAAGGCGGGATTCTGGGTTGGTCCGATGAAGTGGATCCAAGCGTCCCGAAATACTAAAAGAAACGTCGGCCACGAGCTGGAGTCACGCGTCTAATATCTCAACTTTGGTGGTTGGAGGTATTTAGATGACAAGGAAAATACTGCCTGGTTTCTTACTGCTGATCTCGATGATTTGTGTGTCGGTGAGCGTTGCTAACGCGCAACGGCGCATCGATCGCGGGGAACGCAGAGAGTTACATTCAGACCGTCACGAGATCAGGAGAGACACACGGGGGATCCGATGGGATCGTCGCGCTTTAAGGCGTGGCTTTCTTGATGATCGTCGCGAGTTAAGATTGGATCTGCGTGAACGCCGTCAGGATGTGCGGGACTTTCGTCGTGATCGTCGAGATGCGCGACGCGATTAATTTCTTCTCTGTGCAACCTCTGTGTTCTCTGTGACTCTGTGGTTGTTGTTTGGTTAGATACAACAACCACAGAGACACAGATAACACAGAGCTTGCACAGAGTTATTTCGTGATCCCCTCCAGCTCGATAAATTGGCTCAGCTTAGTGATCACCATTCCTTCTTCACATTCCAGCCGGCAAGAGAGCGCTGGTCTGTCGCTCAACTCGTTCTGGCCCTTCAAGTGATACCAAACCTGGCAGTTTGTACACTCACCGTTCCAACAAAAATCGCCGTAAGAGATAGTGTTGATGGACAGGTACTGAAAGCAGCGCAGCAGGCGGTTCTTCTCGGGAACGCTCACTTCGTTGCCCAATATGTCGAGATTGATGAGCTTCTCGTAGGGATCGAGCAGGTCTGACGCGCCGTCGTCGACGCTGCCGCTCCCTGCGCTTTGGTCACTCATAGGCAGCGGCAGTATAATCGCAACCTGCTCAAATTTGTACAACAACGTGCGGTGAGCACTCATGCGCTCAACCGCGGCGATTCGCGGGGGTAACACAAAACTTGGCCTTAGTCATTTACACGAAGCCCGGCTGTCCATACTGTCAGCAGGCACGCGACCACTACAACTCCAAAGGCATTCCGTTTATCGACTACGACGCGCAGAACGACAAAGCGCGACGTGCCGAAATGTTTTCGTATTCGGACGGCGATCCAACCGTGCCGTGTATCGTCGAAAACGGAAAGTATTTGGGTTCAGGTTGGGGAAACCCACCTAAGGGTTGAACGGTTCACGATTAGCCGGCCGTGCGCCGGCTGTTTAGCAAAAAGATCTCCCCTCTTTCTGAATGTGTTTTTTATGAGGAAGGTGCTGCATGCGAAACCAATCCCGTTTGCTTTGTCTGCTGTTGCTCTATGTCCTGTGCGTTCTTCCAAACAGTAGCAAAGTCGTAGCCCAGTCAAATGGAGGAGCGGGCGCGCCTCAACCACCGATGGCAGAGAAAAAACCAAAGACCACGAATATTCATGGCGTCACACTCGTTGACGACTACTTCTGGCTCCGCGAGAAAACGAATCCGGCAGTGATGTCGCATCTCAAGGCGGAAGATGCCTACACCGAAACCGTGCTGAAACCCACGGCGCCGTTGCAGGAGAAGCTCTACAACGAGATGCTCAGTCACATAAAACAGACTGATGAAAATGTGCCTTATCGTTACGGCAACTACTTCTACTACACGCGTACTGTAGAAGGTAAGCAGTATCCAATCTTCTGCCGTAAGAAAGGTAGTACCGAAGCTCCTGAGGAAATTCTGATCGACGTGAATGAACTGGCCAAGGGTCAGCCGTTCATGAGCATCGGCGACTTCATCCCCAGCGATGATGGAAACCTGCTTGCGTACAGCACTGATAACACCGGTTATCGACAGTATCTTTTGCAGGTTAAAGATCTGCGAACTGGTCAACTCCTTCCGGAACGAATGGAACGTGTTACCAGCGTCGTCTGGGCCAACGATAATAAAACTCTCTTCTATGTGACTGAAGATGCGGTTACGAAACGAAGTGACAAGTTCTTCCGACACGTCCTGGGAAGCGAGAAGTATGACACAGTCTATGACGAAAAGGATGAACTGTTTGACATCGGTGTCAGCCGCTCACTCGACAAGGCAGTAATCTTTCTGCATGCGTTCAGCAAGACCTCGAACGAGGCGCGGTATCTTCGTGCCGACGATCCGAATGGAACGTTGAAAGTAATCCTGCCGCGCGAGAAGGAACACGAGTACGACGTCGATTATCGCGACAATCTTTTTTACATTCGAACGAATAAAGGCGCGAAAAACTTCCGTATCGTGACCGCTCCTCCCAGCGATCCTTCGGAGAAAAACTGGAAAGAGTTTGTCGCACACAACCCGGCGGTGAAGATTGAAGGTGTCAGTCTCTTCGCCAATCATGCCGTATTGTCGGAATGGGAAAACGGTTTGCAGCAACTCGAGGTAGTTGACTTCAAGACTAATAAACGGCAGCGCATCAAGTTTCCCGAACCCGTTTACTCCGTCTTTCTCTCGTCAAACCGTGAATTTGACACTAACGTCCTGAGGTACAGCTACAATTCACTCGTCACGCCGAATTCCGTATTCGATTACGACATGAACACCGGCAAATCGACGTTGCGGAAAGAAACGGAAGTGCCAGGAGGTTTCGATCGAAACAATTATCAGTCGGAGCGTGTTTTCGCGACCGCGTCGGATGGAACGAAGATTCCGATGTCGATGGTCTATCGAAAAGGCGTGAAGAAAGACGGATCCGCGCCGCTGCTTCTTTATGGATATGGCTCGTACGGGTATTCGATTTCTCCGACGTTCTCTTCGACTCGACTCAGTCTTCTCGATCGCGGTGTGATCTTTGTTATCGGACACATTCGCGGCGGCAGTGAGATGGGGGAAGAATGGCGCCAGGCCGGCAGGATGATGAACAAGATGAATACGTTCACTGACTTCATCGCCTGCGCGGAAGCACTCGTCAACATGAAGTACACGTCGAAGGATCGACTTGTGATCGAGGGCGGTAGCGCTGGAGGTCTGTTAATGGGTGCGGTTTCGAACCTGCGTCCGGATCTCTTCAAGGCGGTGGTTTCGCATGTGCCGTTTGTTGATGTGCTGAACACGATGCTGGATGCGAGCCTCCCACTGACGACCAGCGAATACATCGAGTGGGGCAATCCAAACGAGAAGGCCGCGTTTGATTACATGAAGACTTACTCGCCTTACGACAACGTCGCGAAGAAGGATTATCCGGCGATGCTCGTGAAGGTTTCTGTGAACGATAGTCAGGTGCCATACTGGGAAGGCGCAAAGCTCGTAGCAAAACTACGCGCCATGAAGACCGATAAAAACCCGTTGCTCCTGAAGGTCAATTTCGGCGCGGGCCACGGCGGTGCTTCGGGACGCTACGACGCGCTGCGCGAGTCAGCGCTTGACTACGCGTTCATGCTTTGGCAAATGGGTATAGGAAATAGCTGAAGATAGGACTCTTTCTCTGTGCAACCCTCAATAGGTCCTATAGGACTTATAGGACCTATTGACGGTTGCACAGAGCTTTTAAAATGATCGGTTCGACGCTGGGGAACTACAAGATTCTCGAGAAGCTCGGTGAGGGCGGACAGGGAACAGTCTATAAAGCAGTCGATTCGAAGCTTGGCCGCACGCTCGTCATCAAGGTGCTGCCGGCAGAACTCACCGCGCGCGAAGCTAACCTCAAGCGCTTCGAGCGCGAAGCGAAGCTCGCCTCGGCGCTCGATCACCCAAACATCTGCACCATTTTCGACCTCAACGAGATCAATGGCATTCACTTCATCGCCATGCAGTACATCGAAGGGCGAAATGTGCGGCAACTCGTGAACGGTCGTCCCTTGTCGCTCGAGAGTGCTTTGTCGATTGCGTTACAGACTGCGGATGCACTTGCCGCTGCACACGCTCGCGGGATTATTCATCGCGACATTAAGGCCGGCAATGTGATGGTTACGCCGTCCGGGCAAGTGAAGGTGCTCGATTTTGGTCTCGCCAAACTGCTCGACGAAGATGCAGCACGCACCTCGGGAATTCATCACACCGAGATCACAGAAGTCGGCGTGCCTTATGGAACAGCGACGTACGCCGCTCCCGAACAGGCGCGCGGCGATCGCGTCGACTCACGCGCTGACATTTTTTCAACGGGCGTGTTGCTTTACGAGATGCTGACCGGTACGTGGCCGTTCCAGGGGCAAACGGCTGTTGAAGTGCGTCACGCAGTTCTCAACGACGAGCCCGCGCCACTGTCGAAGATGAGACCGGGCCGGGTGCCTGTACGATTGCAAGCCGTCCTCGATAAGGCGCTCGCAAAAGATCCACGTAATCGTTATCAAAAGGTCTCGCACTTTGCTGAGGACCTGCGCTCCATCATTCGTGAGCTCGGTTCAGATTCATTGCCGGGCCTCGATGAATCAACGACGCCTGTTGCTCCAAAACATCTGAAACAAGATAGCCCGGTCACTCGTGCACTGCGTTGGCTGACTGGTTCGAAAAGCGTCGAAAGTGCGTCGGGTTCGAAGTCGGGTGGACGCAGTAGTGACGGTCAGCCAAATCCGTTAACCAGTTTGGGTGATCGCGATCGAAAGAGCGTCGCGATACTTCCGTTCAAGAATGTCGGTAACGATCGCGAGATTGATTTCTACCAGTTCTCGCTCGCCGATGCGGTTATCACTGAACTCGCTCGTGTGCGTTCACTCGTGGTGCGTCCGTCGTCAGTTATCGTTAAGTATCAGAACAAAACTGTTGACGCTGCCGAAGCCGGACGCGAATTGAGTGTCGATGCGATTCTTACTGCGACTTTCCTACGCGCCGGCGATCGTTTGCGCGTTACAGCGCAGCTACTCGATGTCCGCACAAGCGAGATTCTCTGGAGCGAACGTATCGATGCTGATGCCAGCGACATCATCGGCGTGCAGGACACAATCGTGCATCGCATCGTCGAGGGCTTGCGCCTCGAGTTGCGCCCGGATGAAAAAGACGAACTGGCGAGGAAAACAACCGCCGACGCCGCGGCTTCCGAAGAGTACCTCCGCGGCCGCGACTGCCTCGCGAAGTTCATCTATCACACGATCGAGCGCGAACACCTCGACTCAGCAATCGAACACTTCCGTCGTGCGATCGAGATCGATCCGAACTTCGCGCTTGCCTATTCGGCGCTTGGTAGTTGTTACGTCAACCGCGTGTTGAAAGGACTCGGCCAGACGGGCGATCACGAGAAAGCAAAGAACGCGTTTCGTAAAGCACTGACCCTCGATCCGCGGCTACTCGAAGCGCGCATGCACATGGTCTTTATCTATCTCACGGGAGGCCAAAAGCAAAAGGCTCGTGCTGCAGTCGTGTCGTTGAGGGATGAATATCCCAACGATCCCGGTGTGCATTTTGTGCGTGGTGTAGTTGCCCGACTCGATTCGGATTATGAAAAAGCTCTCCGCAGTTTCGATCGGATGGTGCGGCTGAACCCCGGCGAGCGTGTGCTGGCTAGTTACAATCGCGCTCGAATCTTCATGTACCAGCGAGAGTATGCCGAAAGCTTTCGCGAGCTCGATCAGGGCGCCGCACTCGAACCTGAGCATCCGCTGATCCTGGTGTTTCGCGCCCGTGTTCTTTACTACAAAGGCGAGACTGATGAGGCGATCAACATTTTGCACCAGGTGCTTCAGCGACACCCGCAGATCGACGGTGTGCGGCCGATTCTCGCCATCTGTTTGAGTGCACAGGGCCAGCACACGAAAGCCAATGAGCAACTGACGCCGAAAGTGAGGCAAGTTGCCGAGGCGGATTATGATATATCTTACTGGCTTGCCTCTGCGTACCTCCTGCAGGGGCGGCAGGTGGAAGCCCTCAGATGGTTGGAAACAGCCATCAGCCTCGGTAACGAAAACTACAAATGGTTCGAGTCAGATCCAAACTGGGCTGACATGCACGAGGATCCACGTTTCGTCGAACTGATGAATCGCATCAAGAGCCAACGCGAGCAACCCGGGGAACATTCTGAATGAGAACATTTGTCGTGGGTGATATTCATGGTCGGTGCGCGCAGCTCCTCAATCTGCTCGACATGCTGCCGCGAGATCCCGAAACAGACACGCTGATTCTTCTAGGCGACTTGATCGACCGCGGCGCCGACGCGCCGTGCTGTGTCTCACACGCCATGAAACTCCGTCAGGAGAATCCGGAGCGAGTTATTTGTCTGCGAGGAAATCACGAACAGATGTTGATGGATTTTCTCGACGGGCACAGCAACCTCTGGCTCACGCCGGTCGTGGGCGGTGAACGAACGTTTGAGCAATACACCGGACGACCGGTCAGCGTTGATAGTGAAAAGGATCTCGACGCGATGCGGGAACTGTTCGCGCAGAAATTCCCTGCGGAACAGCTCGCGTTTTTAGAAGGGTTGCCCTACTACTACGAAAACGAGTTTGCGATCTACGTTCATGCGGGACTCGACGAGGGTAAGCACCCGAGCGAGAGTTCGCCGATGTCGCTCCTGTGGATGCGCGACATGGATTTCTACAAAAACTACCGCGGCAAGCCATGTGTCTTCGGTCACACACCAACGCCCCTGCTGCCGTTGAGAGGTCGTCTGGGCCGTCATGGCATCTACATCTCACACAGCGCCATCGGCCTCGACACAGGCTACAACCACCAGTCTCCGTTGAGCTGTCTGTCGCTGCCGGATTTCAATCTGTATCAGACTTATGCTGACGGTCGTGAGGAGACCTATCAGATCACGTCGTTCATGCCCGAGACAATCCGCGAAATGCAACGCAAAGCCGG
>DASYPN010000188.1:0-26303 GCA_036006625.1 Pyrinomonadaceae bacterium
GCGCCGAGCGTCAGCCTTCACATATTTCGGCATCGGCAGGACCATCTTCATCGTCAACCGGTTCTCGGTTGTGAATCCGATGTCCACCTGTCGCAAACGTTGGAAGCTGCGAATCAACAATCCCGCGCCGACGAGCAACACGACCGCGAGTGCAACTTCAGAAACAACAAGCAGACGACGAACGAAACGACCTGACGTGCCACCTGAGACATCTCTCGCCGTGTCACTCAACGTTTCTCCAGGCCTGGTCCGCGAGGCGAGCAAGGCAGGCACGCCGCCGAAGATGATCGCGGTGAGCGCGCTCACTCCGAGCGTGAACAGGAACACTCGCGTGTCGACAGTGACGCTCTGAAGTTTTGAAAGACTCTCGGGCAGAAACTTCGCGAGACCGGAAACGCCCCAGAACGCAACGAACATTCCCAGCAATCCGCCGGCGCCGGCGAGCAACAAACTCTCGACCAGCAGTTGTCGCACAATCGTCCAACGTCGCGCGCCGAGCGCAATGCGAATCGCAATCTCCCTGCGCCTCGTTGTTGCCTGGGCAAGCAGCAGGTTCGCGACGTTCGCACATGCGATGAGCAGCACGAGCCCAACGGCGCCAAACAGAATCAAAATCGGCAGACGAAGATCGCCGACGTAGTCCTTGTGCAGTGAATTTGAGGTGAAACCGAGTCCCTCGTTTGTTCTGGGATATTCGGTTTCAAGGCGTGCAGCGATTGACTTGAGATCCTGATTCGCGTGTTCGACAGTTGCGGTCGATCGTAGACGACCAATCAATCGTAGATAGTGGTCGCCACGCCCGGCGGCCTGTTCCGGTTCCATGGCCCACGGTATCCACAGGGCGATTTCACGTTCGGGAAAGAAGAAACCGCGTGGCATCACGCCGACGACGGTAAACGCTTCGCCATTGAGCGTGATATTTCGATTAACTATCGACGGATCCTGATTGAAACGTCGTTGCCAAAGCGCATGGCTTAGCACCACCACATGCTCTTGTCCCGGTTGATCTTCATTCGTGAGGAACGTCCTCCCCAACGCCGGCTCGACACCGAGAATTGAAAAGACATTCGCGGAGACGAGCTGGCCGCTGATACGCTCCGGCTCGCCATCGCCGGTAAGATTGACGTCCTGAGGTCCGGTGGCGCCGATCGCTTCAAATGACTGGTTCTGAGTGCGAAGGTCGACGAAGTTAGCGGGCGCCACCTCGTTTCGAAGGATGCCGATCTTCAACGTCTGCTCCCAAATCGAAACCAGCCGTTCGGGATCCTTGAAAGGCAGCGGTCGCAGCAGAACAGAATCGACGGCGCTAAAGATAGCCGTGTTGACACCAATGCCAAGCGCGAGCGTGATCAGCGCAACAGCGGTAGAGCCCGGGCGCTTCATCAAGCTTCTAATGCCATAGCGAATGTCTTGGATCATAGTTATAGGTCCTATATGTCCTATTGGTCCTATTCATACCGAAGCGCACGCAACGGATCGACCTTCGTAGCGCGACGCGCCGGAACCAGACACGCAATCAGCGCCACCACAACCAACACCACCGCGATCACTGCAAACGTCCACGGATCTCGCGGCTTAACACCGAACAGCATGCTCGTCAAACTCTCGAGATACCTGGTCAACACATAAGCAGCGGCGAGGCCAATTGCGATACCAACAACGGTCAGCAACATTCCCTGTCGCACGACCATCAGCAGCACGTTACGTCGATCTGCGCCCAGCGCCATGCGAATCCCGATCTCATGCGTGCGCTGCGACACGACATACGCCATCACCCCATACAGTCCGATCGCTGCAAGCTGTTGCGCGATGAGACCGAAGAGCGTCAGCAGCTTGGCAAACATTCGTTCCATCGCGAGTGTTTCATCTGCTTGTTGCACTTGCGTGCGGACGTCGCTGAGCGGCAGGTTGCTATCAACTTCGTGCATCGCCTGTCGTACGCCCGCGATAGTCGCTGAGGGATCGCCGGCCGTGCGCACTTCGAACGTGGCAAACGTCATTCTTCCCAGCACTTGTCGCCACGATTGGTAGACCGTCGGCTCGATCTCGTCGCGTTGGCTGGTGTATTTCGCGTCGCGAGCCAGACCAACTATCTCGATCTCGTTCGGTTTGTCCGGATCGAATGTGAATCGTTTTCCGATTGGGTTTTCATTCGCAAAGTGTGCCTTCGCGAACGCCTGGTTAACCACCGCCACTCGCGACGTGCGCGCGTCGTCCTGTTCGGTCAGGCCGCGACCGAGAAGTAGCGGAATCTCCATCGTGTTGAAAAAGTTCTCTCGGACGGAATGCACCTTCGCGTTGCTGTCAAGCGGCTTGCCATTCGGTCCGATCTCACCCTGCAAATAAACGGAGCTGGTCCAGGAGCTCTGAGCCAACAATGGACTGCGGGAAAAAGTAACTGACTGCACGCCAGGTACTGCTTCAAGTCGACTGAAGGATCGTTGATAAAGATCAGCGAGCTTCTCGTCCTTGTAGCCGAGGAGGCTCGGGTCCACTCTGAACAGGAGCAGATTGTTCGCGTTGAATCCCATGTCGACGTGTTGCAGATTTCGGAGCGTGCGAATCAGCAGTCCCGCGCCGATCAGCAGTAACACCGACAACGACACCTGGACCACGACCAGCGATTTGCTCAGCCACGAGCGGCCAATTCCACTCGAGCTGCGTCCGCTGTCTTTGAGTGCCGGTGTCAAATCCACATTGGTGGCACGCAGCGCGGGCAGGATGCCGAAGACGATGCCGGTGAGAAATGAGAGACCGAGCGTGAAACCAAGAACACGCAGATCGAGGCGTGGAGCGAGTGCACTCATCCCGCGCCCGCCCCATTCCGTCACGATTAACAGCCCGTCTTTGATCCAGAACGCAAAAAGAACTCCGAGCGCCCCACCCACTGCCGCCAGCAACACGCTTTCAGTCAACAACTGTTTGACCAAACGCCAGCGACTCGCGCCCACCGCAAGTCGCACCGCGATCTCCTTCCTTCGTGACGACGCGCGCACCAGCAAAAGGTTCGCGACGTTTGCACATGCGATCAGCAGCACGACGCCGACCACTCCGGCTAACAACCGCAGCGCCGGAGCGAACCAGCGCCTCATATTCATCTCGCCCTGGCTGCCGGATTCGACACCAAGCTTTGGCAGATCGGCCGGATCGAGCGTGCGAAGTGCAGCTCCTGTGTCGGTCTTTCGCAGCGCGCGGTGTTCAAGCACCGACTGCTGAAATGGACCAGCCAGAGTTGCTTCCACCTGGGCCATCGTGGCGCCGGGTTTGAGCCGTCCCATTAGACGCAACCACCACGAGCCTGCGCCCTCCAGGTTGCTTTGTTCACCATTGATCTGCGGCTCCCATGCGAGCGGAAACGAAACGTCCTGCGCCGTCCCTACTTGTGAGGTCCCCGAGAAGCCCGCAGGAGTGACACCCGCAATCGTGAAAGCAACGTTGTTAATATTGACTTGCTTGCCGACAACAGCAGGATCACCGTTAAAACGGCTCGCCCAAAAGCGATGACTCAGCACAACTACGGGAGTCGCAGCCGCATTATCGTCCGCGTCTGTGATCGTGCGGCCGATTAATGCCGGCACGCCGAGCGCGCTGTAGTAATTGCCGGAAACAACCTGAGCACTGACAACTTCCGCCTGACCGCCAGCGTTAAAATTGACCTCTGTCGGGTAGAACGCAAATATGTCAGAAAGCACTCCCTGTTCCTGGCGCAGGCGGGTCAGAGTTTGCACTGGAAACGAAGTGCCGACGGTGAGGCCTGTCGCCGGATCGCGCATGTTGCTGCCATCGAAACTGCCCACTCCAAACTTCTGACTGTTCCAACTCGCTTTGAAGAGGACCAACCGATCCGGATCCTTCACCGGCAACTTCTTCAACAGCATGGCGTCGACGACGCTGAACAGAGCAGTGTTAGCGCCCACTCCAAGCGCGAGTGTCAAAACCGCCACTGCCGTGAACGCAGGGTTCTTCAATAAGCCGCGCATTCCAAAGCGAATATCTGTGAGAATCGTTTTCATGTTCGTGTCATCCGTGGTTACTCTTGTCTTAATGCTTCCAGCGGATCGACCTTTGTCGCCCTTCGCGCCGGAATCCAACACGCAAGCAAAGCAACACCGACGAGCAATACGGCAATCAACGCAAACGTCGGCGGATCGCTGGCACTGATGCCAAACAACAAACCCTTCAACAGTCGCGTGAACGCGATCGCAGCCAGCAATCCCAACGCAACACCAACAATCGCGAGCTTCAATCCCTGGCTAAGAATCAATCTCAAGACATTCGTCGCCTGCGCTCCGAGTGCGAGACGGATGCCGAATTCGTTCCGGCGATTGGCGACGTTGAGCGACATCACTCCGTAGATTCCCGTCAACGCCAAAAGCAGTGCGGTCGCAGCGAACCCGGCGAGCAGCCAATTAGTTAGTCGAGTGGTTACGAGCGAACGATCCATCGCCTGACGGATCGTGCTGACTCTGCTGAGTGGAAGTTCGGGATCAAGCTTCGCGACTTCGTTACGGATGTTGCCGACGATGATCGTGGGATCAATGTCCGACCGCACCACGAGCATCGTTTCTCGTCGCACCCATTGACTGTAAGGACGATAAACGTACGGCCACGCAGCCTCGTCGAGTTTGCGATTCTTCACGTTTGGCACTACGCCGACGATCGTCAGCCATGGACCATCACCAATGCGAATACGTTTTCCAACGAGATCGGCTTGCGGCGAGTATCTCCTCGCCAGGCTTTCATCAACGATCGCGACCGGTTGAGATGCGTCGGTATCCGAAGATTCGAAGCCGCGACCCTTGAGGATCGGCATTCCCATCGCGTTGAAATATCCCGGCGTCGTACTTCGCAACCACGCAACTTTCGATTCGTACTCGAAGCCTTCAACCGTGAATGGTCCGCCACCGCCACCGCCGCTGAACGGCACTACCTGGCACAACTCAACCGCCTGCACACCCGGCACACTGCTGATGTTCTGCCGCAACTGGTTATAGAAACTTTCCGTCTGCGTTTTCTCTTTGTACTTCTGTTCGGGCAACGAGAGTCGTGCCATCAAAACGTTCTCAGCGCGGAAACCGGGATTGACCGACAGTAGATTTCTGAAGCTCTGCAGGAACAACGCCGCGCCGATCAAAAGCACGAGCGACAGCGCCAGTTGCGAAACAACGAACATGTTGTTGAGACGTTTGTTTGAGCCTGATGCTGAACCGCGTGAGCCTGACCTTATCGCGTCCTGCAAATTAGTGCGGGCGGAGCGAAGTGCAGGCGCAAGGCCGCACAGCACCCCCGTGAGCAACATGATTGCCACGGTGAAAAGCAAAACAGTTGCGTCGATACGCGCGGACTCCACATGCGGTATCTGCGCGGACACCAGGCTCTTCAAAGCTGTCACGATCCAGATTGCCAGCAGTATGCCGACAAGTGTTCCAATGAATGAGAGCAACAGACTTTCAGTGAGTGATTGACGTGCGATTCGCAATGCGCTCGCGCCGAGACACTGTCGCACTGCGAGCTCGCGAGTGCGTGCAGCAGCGCGCGCCAGCATGAGATTCGTGAGATTCGCACAGGCGATTAGGAGCACCAGTGCGATCGCGCCAAGAAGGACGAGCAACGGCCGTCGCACTTCGCCAACGATGTTCTGTTGCAACGGCAATATGACCGTCGTCACAGTTGACTCGGGCGCCACATCGATCTTTGCGCCAGTCTCTACCGCGTACGACTGATACAGCGCGTCGATCTCTTTCTTCGCGTCGTCCGCACTGGCTCCCGGTCTCAACCGGCCAACTGCTAACAAGTTGTAGGAATTTGAATCCTGCGGATCGAGTCCCTCTGGCACCCAGAGCTGCACGTGACCGGAACTGTTTGCACGTTCAGCCGGATCAGGAAAATCGAAATCCGGCGGCATGATTCCGACGACGGTAGCCGGTTCGTTATCAACAGTGATCGATTGGCCAATGACGTTTGTTTTCCCGCCGAAGCGACGTTGCCACAGACCATAACTGAGCAGCACGACGTGGTTGTTGCCGGGCGTGTCTTCCTGCGCAGTGAATGTGCGGCCGTGTAAAGGCTCACGACCGAGCGTGCTGAAGTAATCGGAAGTGACGATCGCGCCGGGAACGGACTCCGGCTCAGTACCGCCGGTCAAAGAAAACTCGCCGGTTTCGAAAGCAGCGAGACTCTCAAACGTCCGCGCTCGATCGCGGTAGTACGCGAACATCGCGGGATTGAGATCCATGTGTTGCAGGCCTTTCGCCGGCACCGAGAGCCAGAACGTCATCAGACGATCCGGATCTTTGGCGGCGAGCGGCCGCAACAACACAGCATTAACCACGCTGAAGATCGCGGTGTTGGCGCCAATACCCAACGCCAGCGTGAGCACAGCAATCGCAGTGAACGCCGGCTTCTTCGCCATACCGCGCAATGCAAACCGAATATCCCTTATGATCTGTTCCATAAAAACCTCAATAGGTCCTATCGGTCCTATTACTCGTACCTTAGTGCGACCAGGGGATCGACTTTTGTCGCGCGTCGCGCCGGCAGATAACAAGCCAGCAACGCCACGACAAACAGCGCTCCCGTCACAGTGGCAAACGTTGTGACGTCGTTCGTACTCACCTGATAAAGCAGCGTGCTTAACAGTCGCATCAGACCGAGTGCTGCAAGCACTCCAATCCCCACACCCATCAGCGCCAACAGCAGTCCCTGCTTCAACACCATCTTGAGAATGTCAGCCGGGCTCGCGCCGAGCGCCATGCGCACGCCGATGTAATGTGTCTGCTGACTCACCGAGTAAGACACGACACCGTAAATCCCGATCGACGCGAGCAGCAGCGCGACACCAGCAAAGATGCTAATCAGCAACGCCGGAAAACGTCGCATGAACGACGCGGGTGTCTGCGCGATCATGTCGTCCATCGTGCGGACGTTGAGGATCGCTGCATCGGGTTCGAGGTTGCGGATTTCGTTGCGAATCGCACCGGCGAGCACGTTAGGATCGCCATCCGTGCGTACGACGAGATTTTGGAATGTCGAAGAGCTCTGGCGGAACGGATAGTAGAGCACCGGTCTGATCGCTTCATCGAGTCCGGTAATCTTCACGTCACCGACCACGCCAACAACCAGAGCGCCGTTGGCCTGGACCGACGAATAGCGCAACTTCCTGCCGATTGGATCTCGACCGGCAAACACACGATCTGCGATTGTCTTGCCGATGATGACCACCGACTGCCCGTTCTGGGTGTCGCGCGAGTCAAACGCACGCCCGGCGAGTACCGGAACTCCAAGTGCCGTGAAGTAATCGTCACTAACGGTGCGGATGTTGGCTTCAATCTCCTCACCCGGCGCCGGAATCGGATCGCCGTCGACAAAAAAGCGCGTCGTGTTTCCTGCATTCACCGGCAGGATATTGACGGTGCCCGCGCCACTTACACCCGGCAACGATTGCACTCGTTGGCGCAGTTGATCGTTGAAGTTGATCTGCTTGTTTGCGTCGGTATACTTCGACGGCGGCAGGATCACAAAAGCCGTTAACACGTTTTCCGTTTTGAAGCCGACGTTTGTTTTCAACAGTCGAAACAAACTCTTCATCATCAAGCCCGCGCCGACGAGCAACACGACTGCAAGCGCGATCTCAGTCACGACCATCGCACTGCGCAGACGATGTCCAGCGCCGATAGAGGTCTGGCGTCCGCCTTCTTTGAGTGCTTCGTTGAGATCGAGTTTGGACGACTGCAGCGCCGGTGCGAGACCAAAGATCAGACCCGTCAGCAATGAGAGGGCGAACGAAAAACCGAGAATGCCGCCGTTGAGATTCAATGCTTTGAGAAACGGCATTGCATTCAACTGGCTCTGCGGCAACACCGCCACGAGGGCAGGCACGCCCCAGTAAGCAATCACCAAACCCGCACCACCGCCGACAAGCGACAACAGCAGCGATTCCGTCAGTAGTTGGCGGATGACGCGCCAACGACTCGCACCGAGTGCCGAACGTATCGCGACTTCTTTCTGTCGCGAGAGCGATCGCGTCAACAGCAAACTGGCGACGTTCGCGCACGCGATCAGAAGTACGAATCCAACTGCCGCAAGTAGCACCAGCAAGATCGGCCGAACTGATCCGACTACTTCTTCCTGAAGCGGAACAACTCGCACGGTCGTTCCCGCATGTGAATCGTTGAACTGCTGTTCGATTCGACTCGCGATCAAACCCAGCTCGGCTTGTGCGTCGCTAACGCTTTTGTCTGATTTCAGTCGTCCGATCAGATTCGTTCCGTGCATGAAGCGACGCGTTAACTGGTTCTGCGTCGGCTGATATGGCACAAACAAATCTGCGGGCCGGAGTGCAAATTGAAAACTCGCCGGCAGCACTCCAACCACCGTGTAACTATCACCATTCAACGTGAGCGCACGACCGACGATTCCCGAATCGCCACCGAATCGGCGTTGCCAGAAGCCGTAAGTCAGGATCGTGACTTTTGGCCCACCCTGAGTGTCTTCACCGGTCTGAAAGGTTCGTCCGAGAACCGGATCGACACCGAGCACGGAGAAGAAGTTCGCACTGACTCGCGGTGAGTTCAGGTTCTCAGGATCGCCGTAGCCACTGAGAATCGTGCCGCCGCCCGTGTAAGCCGCGAGGCCTTCGAAGACATTGTTCTGCTGGTAGTCCTGGTAGTCGGGATATGAAAACTCGCGCTTGGGAAATTCCTTCTTTCCCGTGTTTTCCCAGATGTGATAGAGCCTGTCCGGCGACTTGTACGGCAACCCACGCAGCAATGCCGCATCAACAACAGTAAAGATCGACGTGCTCCCACCAATCCCCAACGCCAACGTGACGACAGCAATCGCCGTAAACGCCGGATGCTTCACGAGCCCACGCAGCGCAAATTTAAGATCCTTGATTATCGAATTCATCTTGTTAATCCTGTAAATCCTGTCTAGCTACTACTCGTATCTCAACGCGATCAGCGGATCCACACGCGTCGCTCTTAAAGCCGGAATCAACGACGCCAAAGTCGCAATCCCAAAAAAGATCAGCGACACAACCACAAACGTAAATCGATCAGTCGGCGTCACACCAAACAGCAGCGTTGTCAAAAACCTTGTCAGCACCAGCGCACCACCGACGCCAATCACGATCCCGGTGAACACCAGCACGAGTCCACTCTTCATGATCAAACTCAGCACATTCCCGGATCGCGCACCAAGCGCCATGCGAATTCCGATCTCATGCGTCCGTTGAGTCACCGCGTAGGAAACGATCCCGTAAATACCGACCGCACCGAGAACCAACGCGAGCAAAGCAAACGCACTGAACAAAACCATCAGCGAACGCGAAACAGCCACAGCTTCATCCACCCGTTGCGCGAGTGTTCTGACATCGTGTACCGGCTGATTCTTATCGATCGCAAGCACTTCACTGCGGAGGGTTCGCGCGATATTGAGTGGATCGGACGTGGTCCGAATCAACAACGTCATTCCGTTCATTGGCATTTGCGCGAACGGTACGTACATCTCAGGCGTGAACGCATCCGTAATGCCTTCCTGCCGAATGTTCCCGACGACGCCGACGATTGTTCGGCAGAGCCCTTCCTTCGCTTCACAACCGAACCCCACTCGCTTACCAAGCACCTCGCCCTTCGGAAAAAAGCGACTGCTAAACGCTGCGTTGACGATTGCAACTTTCTGCCCATCGCGGGCGTCACGTGCGTCGTAATAACGGCCGCTCAAGAGGGGTATCTTCATCGTCTGAAAATATCCAGGCGACACCGTGCCGACACCGATTGGCGGATCCTTTTTGTCGTTCAGTGGTAGCTGAGTTTCGATGCCGGTAAACATCATGAGCCCAAAACCGGACAGCGGCGTATGGTTGATCATTCCTACCTGTTCGACTCCCGGCGTTGACTGCAAACGCTGAGTTAAATTGTCGTAGAAGGCTTGCGTTTGAGCAGGCTCTTTGTAGGCCGAGCGAGGCAAACTGATGCGCGCGGTGAGTACGTTTTCACGATCGAAGCCGAGATCGATCGCGAGGAGTTTGTTGAAGCTGCGCACCAGCAATCCAGCGGCGACGAGGAGCACGACGGCGAGCGCGAGTTCGGAAACTACCAACCAACCGCGAAAGCTACGCAGTCCAAAACTCATCAATCCCTGAGAGCGACTGTTTCGCAGTGCCTGGATCAGATCGGGCTTCGAAGCAGTCAGCGCCGGCGCGAGTCCAAACACGATTCCAGTCAGAACAGAGAGACTGAGAGTGAACGCAAACACGCGCCAGTCGAGACGAATGTTGTTCAGGTCGTAAACGGAGCTGGCAAATCCGCGCGGTACGAGACTCGCGACGGCCCGCGTCCCCCAAACCGCAACCAATAAACCCATAGCCCCACCGGCGACACCAACGATGACACTCTCGGTCAGTAGTTGTCTGATCAGTTGCCAACGACGAGCTCCGACTGCGGCACGCACTGTGATCTCGCGTTGCCGTGCAAGCGTGCGCGAGATCATCAGGTTCGCGACATTGACACAAGCCAACAACATCACCAGCCCGACCGCACCCCATAACGCGTAGAGTGTCGAGCGAACCCCGGCGATGAGTTGATGGTGAAGCGGCGCTACCTCAATGGGCGCAACCGGTAATGGCTGTTTCCCCGGCTGTGCTCCTTCAATTGATGCTCGTTGCGCGATTAGACCCAATTCAGTTTGTGCGCCGGCAAGAGTTGTATTCGGTTTAAGACGGCCGACGACCTCAACGAGAGCCCAAAAGTCACCGTGCGTTTCCTTGTATGGATCGAGGGCGAACGGAAGCCAGAGATCAAACTCCCCCGGAAAGCGGAAACTGTTGGGCATAACTCCGACGATCAAGTACGGCTTATTGTCGAGTGTGAGTGTCTTTTCCAGAATTTTTTCATCGCGGCCGTAACGGCGTTGCCAGAACTTCTCGCTGACAACGACCACGTTGGTCGCTCCGGGCTTGTCTTCTTCAGGAAGAAAAAAGCGCCCGCGCAGTGGTTGAACGCCGAGAGTTGTGAAAAGACTTGCGGTGACGCTCGCGTAGGGAATGCGCTCCGGTTCGCCGTTGCCTGTGAGATTGATGTTATCGTCGCTGAACGCAGCCACATCTTCCAAGGTCGTGCTTTTGTCTTTCCACGCGAGGTATTGATAAGCGGCGATGCCCGGGAAATCTGCAGTTGACCCGGCGGCTTTGTGAACGGACACGAGCTGTTCCGGATCGCGGAACGGCAATGCCTTCAACAGCACCGCATTGACCACACTGAAGATCGTTGTGTTCACACCGATGGCCAGCATCAGCGTGATGATGGCGACCGCGGTAAAGCCCGGATGACGCAGCAGGCTGCGAATGCTATGCAGAAGATCTTTGCTCATAGGTCCTATTTGTCCTATCGGTCCTATTCATAACGAAGCGCCACGAGTGGATCGACCTTCGTCGCTCTGCGCGCCGGAATAAAACAGGCCAACAACGCAACGCCGATCAAAACCGCCGACACGACACCGATCGTCAACCCATCGGTCGGCGTCACTCCGAACAACAACGTCGCCATCAATCGCGTCAGCGCGAAAGCTCCTGTGAGCCCGATTGCCACCCCGACGATCACCAGCATCAGGCCACTCCGAACAATCAGTTTGAGAACGTCGCTCGCATTCGCACCCAACGCGAGCCGAATCCCGATCTCCTGAGTTCGTTGGGTCACCGCATTCGACATCACGCCGTAGATACCGATCGCCGCCAGCACCAGAGCGAGACCGGCAAACAGTGAAAGAAGTGACATGTTGAACCGCCGCGCAGCAAACGAGCTCGCCGCCAATTCACTCATCATCTCAACTCTGGTTACAGGTAACTGCGAATCGACTCTCCAAATCTCCTGCTTGAGTGCCTGGGCAGTGCCTGCTGCGTCGCCCTGCGTCCTTGCGGCAAACGACATCCATCGTTTCCACGGACTGGTTTGTGGGTAGGGTGAATAAAGAGCCGGCTCTTCCGGTAAATCCAAACCAAAATGTTTTACGTCGCCGACAACTCCGACAATCGTGATCCACGCGATCTGACGGTCGCTCGCCCAACGCACTCGTTTGCCCAGCGGGTCTTCGTTTTGAAAGTACTGGCGCACAAGCGCTTCATTCGCGATGCCGACAAGCGGTGCATTTTCATCGAAATCCTGTGGCCCAAAATCGCGTCCTTTACGCAACGGAATCTGCATGACTTTGAAGTAATCGCCGATGACGCTGCGACTTTCCAAACTCGGTTCGTCCCCGGGCGCGATTGGCGGACGGTTCTCGATCAGAAACTCATGATCGAGTGACTCGCCGCTGAGTGGGAGCTCACTAATCATCGCGGCCTGCACGCCCGGCAGTGAATTCATTCCAGCGAGGACTTGTTTGCGAAAGCGCGTTTGCGGAGGAATTTCTTTATAGCGAGTCTCGGGTAATTCGACCCGCATCGTGACCACGTGGTCGGGATTGAAGCCCGGCTCAACGGAGCGCAGTTTCCAGAAAGTCTTGATGAGTAGACCAGCGCCGACGAGAAGAACGAGTGCCACAGCTAGTTCGACAACCACGAACGTGCTGCGCAGACGTTGTCGTGCGCCTCCAGCCGTAACACTTCGTGCGCCTTCCTTCAGCGCGTCACCAACTCGATCTCGCGAAGCAGTCCAGGCAGGCAGGAGACCGAACATCACTCCGGTCAATACCGAGATGCCCAGAGTGAAAGCAAGAACTCGTGCATCCACTCCGATTTCTGTTAGTCGCGGGAGGTTCTCCGGCTTGAACGACACCAGGAGACTCGTGCCCCAATACGCAAGCAATACCGCCACAGCCCCTCCGGCAAGTGATAACAAAAGACTCTCAATCAGCAACTGGCGCATCAGACGCCAGCGACCCGCACCTAACGCACCGCGAATCACAAACTCGCGTTGCCGTTCAGCCGCGCGCGCTAACAGAAGATTGGCGAAATTCGCGCACGCGATCAGAAGCACAAAACTCACTGCGGCAAACAGAATGTAGAGCGACCAGCGCGTTTCGCCGACGATTCGTTCTTGCAATGGCACCAGCACACTAATGCGATTCTTGTTGTCTGCCGGGTATTGTGCGGCGAGGTTCGCGTCGATCACCTTCATTTCGGTGCGCGCCTGCTCGATGGTTACTCCCGGCGCGAGTCTGCCGATCGTGCGCAGGAAATGAACGCCGCGAAAATTTGCGGCGGAAGGATTCGACACGTGAACCGGAGTCCAAGCTTCGGTGTTTTCACGAATGGGGACAAACGTGGCGGGCATGACGCCGATGACGGTGTACATGTTGCCGCTCAGTGGAATTGCTTTACCGAGAATCTGTTCGTCGGCGCTGAATTGCTTCACCCAAAGGTTGTGACTCAACACCAACACATTCGGAGCGCCATTCTTGTCGTCCTCCGAGGTGATAAAGCGTCCGCGCTCCGGCTTTACGCCGAGGGCTTCAAAGAGGCCGCCGGTTACATGGCCGATCTGAATTTGAACGGGTTCGCTGCCGGCGGTGTAAGCCAATGGCCCAAGGGCCATGCCGCCAAGCCGGCTGAACGTCTTACTCTGCGCTTCAAAATCGGCGAGATCTGGTGTCGACTGATTCGATCTGAAACTGATCAAGCGAGACGGGTCGTCGTAAGGCAGCGGTCGCAGCAAAACGGCGTTGATGACACTGAAGATCGCGGTGTTCACTCCGATGCCGAGACCAATCGTGATCACCGCCACAGTGGTGAAAGCCGGCCGCTTCAACAAGCTGCGGAGGCCATAGCGGATGTCTTTGATAATTGAATCCATGATCTGAGCCCCTCTATAGGTCATATAGGTCCTATAAGACCTATTCGTAGCGAAGAGCTACGAGCGGATCCACTTTCGTCGCGCGGCGAGCGGGGAGATAGCACGCCAGAAATGCCACCACGGTTACGATCAATGAAACCATCACGAACGTTGGCCCATCGGTCGGGCTGACGCCGAACAGCAATCCGGAAATCAAACGCGTCAGCGCAAACGCTCCTACGGCACCGAGCGCGATGCCAACCAGCGCCAACACCAAACCCTGGCCCACCACGATTCTGAACACATCGCCTCGCTGTGCGCCAAGCGCGATGCGGATTCCGATTTCACGCGTACGTTGCGCCACCGAATAGTTGATTACGCCAAACACACCGATCATCGCGAGCAGGAGCGCGACTGCCGCAAAGATTCCCAGCAACGACGTGTTGAAGCGTTGTCCGGCCACTGACTCGGAAAAGATCTGGTCCATCGTCGTGACTGTCACAGGCAGATCTTTATCGATCGCTTTGACCTGTTCGCGAGCAGCCGCTGCCAACTGCAAAGGATCGCCAGTCGTGCGGGCCATCACCGCCAGCGACGATTGCGGTTCCTGTAGTTGCGAGAGGTAAATCTCCGGATTCGGCGGCACGTTCAATCCGTTGTGGTGTACGTCGCCGGTGACACCAACCACAGTCATCCATGGACTGAGCACCACACGCAGACGCTTGCCTAAAGGATCTTCATTCGGAAAGTAGAGCCGGGCCATCGTTTCGTTGATGATCACCGCGGGCGCGGCCTGCGGATCGTTGAAGTGTTCCGGAAAAGGCTGCTGTTCGAACCAGCGGATCAATGGCAGCGCAACGCGCGCATCAGCATTGTTGAAGAATCTGCCCTTGCGCAGCGGAATCTGCATCGTGCGGAAATAGTCGTCGCTGACTGCTCTCGTCGCCGCTTGCTGTTGTTGCCCTTGTGGGGGATCGGGACGACCTTCGATCGCGAACGGGCTCCAGCTATCAGCGTGGCCGAGTGGTGTTTGCGTTGTCGCGCCAACCGATTCGACGCCGGGTAAAGTCTGTAGGCGTCCAATCAACTCGTTGTAGAAAGCCGTCTGCTGTCGTGGTTCGCTATATTTTGTTTCCGGCAAAGACAGATCGAGACGCAAAACCTGATTCGGTTGAAAACCAGGATTGACTCGCACCAGTTGCACAAAACTCTTCAGCATCAAACCGCCGCCGACAAGAAGCACAACGGCGAGCGCGACTTCTACGATTACGAGGACGCTGCTGGCGCTACGGCGTACCGGGTTAGACGTTCCCCGCATGCCGTCTTTGATCCACTCGTACAGCCGTGGCTCCGAATTTCGCCACGCGGGTGCGACTCCAGTTAACAGTCCGGTAAAAACCGAAAAGCCGAACGTCGCCAGTAAAACGCGACTGTCGATGCTGATCGTGTCGAGACGAGGAATGTTGACGGCAGTGATCCTGCTCAGAAAAGTAACGAGCCAGACGGCGGAGAGCAGTCCGAATCCTCCACCAAGAAGCGCGAGCAACAAACTTTCCGTGAGTGTTTGACGAATCAAACGCAAACGACCGGCGCCGAGTGCGGTTCTAATCGCCATCTCTTTTTGACGCACAGCCGCGCGACTCAAGAGCAGGTTGGCCACGTTTGCACACGCAATCAGCAACACGAATCCAACTGCTCCGAAGAGCGTGAGTAAAGGAAGTTGCGCTTCGCCCGTGACTTGCTGGTGAAGTCCGACAACGTGGACACCATGCTCGCGATTCGCGTCGGCAAATTCGTTCTCGGTCTGTTGGGCCACATGGGCCAACTCCCCCTGTGCCTGTTCGATGGAGACACCCTGCTTCAGCCGGCCAATCACCTGGTAACTGTGCTTACCGACTTTCCGCAACTCACCCTGCAAGTCGATTGGCACAAGAACATCGGGCACCAGCTCCAGCGACGGCATCACACCCACTACCGTGTAGCTTTGATCGCTCAGCAGAACGGATTGATTAATGACGTTGGGATCTGATCCGAATCGTGTTGACCAGAGTTTTTGACTGAGAATTACGACTTTCGCGCCGCCATTCTTATCCTCATCAGGCGCAAACGTGCGACCTAATAGTGGAGCGACGCCGACAACCGGGAAGTATTCGGTCGAAACCTCACCGACGTCGAGCATCAAAGGATCGCCGCGACCGGTTAGTGCATAAGCATTTGGTTGAATGAGTGTAATGGCTTCGAAGGCGTTGCTGCGCTCTTTGAACGCGGCGTATTCGTGACCGGACAACGGCAGGTTCGCGTGACCGGAATTTGCGCGGCGCTCCCAAAGCATCATCAGCCGATCAGGATCCTTGAACGGCAACGGCCGCAGCAGCACAGCGTTCACGACGCTGAAGATCGCGGTGTTAGCTCCGATGCCGAGCGCGAGCGTGATCACGGCGATCGCGGTGAACCCCGGCCGCTTCACCAAACCACGGACGCCAAAACGGATGTCTTTCAATAAAGAATCCATCACGCTACCTCAAAATTGGGCGCCACTTTGGAGTGCGCCAACAAGTTGGCGCAAAGTGGCGCCCATCTCATTCGTATCTAAGCGCCTCGAGGGGATCCACTTTCGTTGCGCGGCGCGCCGGGATGTAGCAAGCGAGCAGCGCCACGAGTAGCAAAAGCACCGTGATTGCCACGAACGTGAATGGATCCTTCTCGCCAACACCAAACAGGAAACTTCTCAGCAAACGCACGAGCGCAAACGCTGCTGCCAGCCCAATCACCAACCCAACGCCAATGACAGCCATGCCCTGCCCGAGGATCATCCTCAGCACGTCGCCAACCTGCGCACCGAGGGCGATGCGAATACCAAGCTCATGTGTGCGCTGAGTCACCGAGTAAGCAGTGACGCCGTAAATTCCGGCGGCTGACAAAAGCATCGCGACTGTGCTGAAGAGTCCGAGCAGAAAGAGATTGAACCGCGGCTGAGTGATCGACGCGCTGACGACGTGGTCCATCATCTGCACGTTCGACACAGGAACCGATTTGTCGACTTCGTTAACGATCTGCCTTACCGAGGCACTCAGATTCGGCGAGTCGACATTCGAGCGCACCACGAGCGACATCGACGGCCAGTAATCCTGCAGGGAGGCAAAGTAGAGTTCCGCAGTCGGCTCTTCACGAAGCTCAAGACTGCGAACATTCGCGACCACACCAACAATCTCAAACCAGACCGCCTGATTGTTGTTTGTATTACCAAACGTGATCCGTTTTCCGATCGGGTTCTCGCCTGAAAACTCTTCGTCCGCCAGTTTCTGGTTGACGATCATCACTGCCGGAGAGTTTGTATTGTCGCGATCTGTGTAAGCGCGCCCCTGAAGCACGGGAATGCCCATCGCGCGAAAGTAATTCGGACTAACAGCGCGATAGTTCGCCATCGGCCACTTGTCGGGAGTCTCAACCGGACGTCCGTCGACACGGAATCCCGCGGTTGGTCCTTTATCGAGCGGCAGCGTGTTGATGACGCCCGCATCCTGAACACCGGGAACCGCGCTGACTTTCTCGAGCACCTGGGTGTAAAACTTGTCGTAGTCAGCCTGATTCGCGTAGCTCGTTCCTGAAGGCGTGAGCCTCGCAGTCCACACGTGCTCGGAAACGAATCCAGTATTCACCGATTGCAGACGCAGAAAACTTCTGAACAGCAAACCGGCGCCGACCAGCAACACCACCGAGAGCGCTACTTCAACAACGATCAGCGCCTGGCGAAAGCGACTTTGACGACGATTCCCCGACACTCCTCGCCCGGTTTCTCTGATTGCTTCCTGAAGGTCGGGCCGCGAGATTTGCAGTGCGGGAACAAGACCAAAAAGAATTCCTGTGAGCACTGACGCCACGAACGTGAAGCCAAGCACACGCACGTTCATGTGGATCTCGGACAGACGCGGAAAATCGTTGGGCAACAGTTTTGTGATTCCGGCGACCCCCCAGTAAGCGATAAGTAGTCCGACAGTGCCGCCAGTGAGAGCGAGCAAAGTGCTTTCGGTGAACAACTGCCGCACGACTCGCGCGCGTGAGGCGCCAAGCGCACTGCGAATCGCCATCTCTTTCTGTCGTGAAGCGCCACTCGCGAGCAGCAGATTTGCGACGTTCGCACAGCCGATCAGCAACACGAATGTGACCGCGCCGAGCAGCAACCAAAGCAGCTTGTTCGTGTCGCCCACGAGGTGTTCCTGAAGTGAAACTACCCGATTGAAACGACGGTTGTTTGTATCCGGATACTGCTGTCGCAGCCGCGCAGTGATTGTCTCCATTTCGGCAGCAGCCTGCGACAGCGACACTCCCGGTTTCGTCGTCGCGACGGCAGCGAGATAGCCCATGCCACGTGTTTGCGTCACGTCCTGATTGGGATATAACTCCGGCACGAGTTTTATAGGAGGAACCCAGACTTCCGTCTTGTCCGGATACTGAAATCCTGCAGGAGCAACACCGACGACGGTGTAGTTCTTGCCGTCGAGTGCGATCGGTTTTCCGACCAGGGACGGATCGGAGCCGAATCGTCGTTGCCAGAGCGCATTGCTAACAACAACGACCGGCTCGTGTCCCGCCTGTTCATCCTGAGGAATAAACAATCGTCCATACTGCGGTCTGATCCCGAACACGTCGAAGAAGTTTGCGTTCGTTTGCGCGAGCTCGATCCGCTCAGCGTGATCTGAAAGCGCGAGGTTCGACGTAGTCTGCTTGATCGCAGCGAGATGCTCGAAGACTGAGTTTTGCGCGCGCCAGTCAAGGAAGTTTGCCGACGTAACCTGAACTCGTTTGCCGGCCTGATTCAATTCCTGAATGGCAACGATGCGAGATGCTGTCGAGTAGGGCAATCGACGCAGGAGCACGCTGTCAACGATGCTAAAGATCGCAGTGCTTGCGCCGATACCGAGCGCGAGAGTGATCACGATCAGCGCCGTGAATCCCGGATGCTTCAACAACCCTCGCACACCATAGCGAATGTCTTTAATTATTGAATCCATGATCTTTTCAAAATAGGTTCTATTGGACCTATAGGACCTATTCGTAACGAAGCGCCACGAGTGGATCCACCTTCGTCGCACGCAGTGCCGGCACGAAGCAGGCAATGAATGCCACCGCTATCAACAACCCCGACACCGCGACAAAGGTCAAAGGATCCTTCGCGGTAACTCCAAACAACAACGACGCCATCACTCGCGTCAGTCCGAACGCACCGGCCAACCCAAGGACCACACCAACGAGTGTGAGCAACATTCCCTGCCTCACGACCAGCTTCAAAACATCCAGCCGTCGCGCGCCCATTGCCATGCGCACACCGATCTCGTGCGTCCGCTGCGCGACCGTGTAGGACATCACGCCGTAAATTCCCGTGGCCGCCAGGATCATCGCCAGAGCTGCAAACGCCGCGAGCAACGTCGTGTTATAGCGTGGCACCGCCACTGATGCATCGACCCAGTCAGTCATCCTTTTAACTTCTGAGATCGGCTGATCGGGATCCAACGCATGCACTTCCTGCCGCACGGCGCCAACGATACTCAGAGGATCGTTCTGCGTGCGGATGACGAGATTTCTTCGATCGGCAAAGTCACGAGTCGGTAAATACATCGTCGGGAATGGCTGGACCCCCAGGGAGGTGTGACGGATATCGCCGACGACGCCGATGATCTCGAAAGCCACACCACTCATCCCAGAGACCAAACGCTTGCCCATCGGATCTTCGTTTGGGAAAACCGTGTCGACCAGTTGTTTGCTGACGATTACTACCGCTTTGCCTTCTCTGACTTCCTGTTCGGTAAAGTTGCGTCCGCGCAAAAGCGGGATACGCAGGGAACTGAAGTAGCTTGTATTCACCAGACGGAAGTCAGCATCCAGAGCCTGATCCGGTGAGACCGGTGGTCGTCCTTCGACTGTGTAAGGAATATCGGTAAGCTGGCCACTCATCGGAAGCGCGGTGGTTAGACCAACAGACTGCACGCCCGGCAAGGAGCTGACGCGCGACTCGAGTTGTTCGAAAAAGTTTGCCAGCCGCCCTGGGCCTTCATATTTTTTGTTTGTTATGTCGATTCTGACAGTCAGTACATTATTCGCATCGAAGCCGGGATCGACCGATTGGAGCGCGATTAGGCTGCGCACGAGCAGACCCGCACCGATCAATAGAACGACAGCTATTGCGCTTTCGAAAACGACAAGCAAACTGCGCGTTCGATTTCGCAAGGTGCCTTCAGTACCGCGCGCTCCGTCTTTCAACGAGTCGATCAGGCCGACTTTTGCAGTGCGCAAAGCGGGGGCGAGACCAAACAACAGTCCGGTTAAGACTGAGATCACAAACGTGAAGGTGAGCACGGTCGTGTCGATCGTCACGTTCACGGTTGGCGGGAGGCTATTGGCACTCAAAGTCACGAGCAGTTGAACACCCCAAACTGCAAGCAACGCGCCGAGCCCTCCACCGAGGATTGAGAGCAATAAACTCTCAGTGAGCATCTGACGAATGATGCGCATTCGACTCGCGCCCAAAGCCGTACGCAGAGCGATCTCTTTCTGTCTTGCAGCGGCGCGCACGAGCAATAGATTGGCGACGTTCGCGCAGGCAATCAGCAACACAAACCCAACTGCGCCGAAGAGAACGAAAAGCGTAGTTCTCGTTCCACCGACGAGTTGTTCTCGCAACGAGACGAGACTCAGGCTATAACCCTTATTGGAATCAGGAAACTGTTCCTCGAGGTGAGCAGCGATCATATCGGTGTCAGCCTGAGCTTGAGTCAGAGTAACGCCGGGTTTCAGTCGACCGTAGGGCCGCAGGAAGCGAGCCTTGCGCCACTTCATCTCGGGCTTGCCGTCGAAGTTAAGTGGAATCCAAAGCTCCGCTGATTGTGGAAAGCTCACGCCGGCCGGCATTACACCCAATATCTGATACGACTTGCTATCGAGAGTAATCGTCTTACCAACGATGTCTGTGTCGCCGGCAAAACGTTTCTGCCAGAAAGCGTGACTCAGCACCGTTACCTGATCCGCGCCCGGCTTTTCATTCTCGAGCGTGAAGCCACGACCAATTGCCGGAGCTACACCAAAAAGATCGAAGTAATTTCCGGTGACTGCCGACGCCATGAGACGTTCAGGCTCACCGGAGCCGGTGAAATTTACGGCAAGTGCTGCGAAGCCTGAAGCGGCAAACTGTTCGAAGGTTTTGTTTTGACTGCGGTAATCAAGAAAGTCGGGCGGCGAAACGCTGGCGGTGTTACTGATGTTGCGAAGGCTGCCGTTGACCCAAACAAGTCGATCAGGATCAGGAAACGGGAGTGGACGCAGGATCACTGCATTAACAAGACTGAAAATCGCAGTATTCGCACCGATGCCGAGAGCCAGCGCGACAAGCGCGATCACGGTGAATCCCGGTCGCTTCAATAACCCACGGACGCCATAGCGGATGTCTTTGATTATCGAGTCCATAGCGTTTGCTCCTTAATAGGTCATATAGGTCCTATAGGACCTATTCGTACCTGAGCGCGCTCAGCGGATTCACGCGCGATGCGCGGCGGGCGGGCAAATAGCCCGCCAGCAGCGCAACGATGGTGAGCACCACGCTCGCACCAATCAGGGTCAACGGATCTGTAGCCTTCAATCCAAACAGTTGCGCCGAAATCAGCTTCGCTCCAACCAATGCGGCTGGAACACCAATAACCAGTCCTGCCAACACGAGATAAAGCGTCTCTCGTAAGACCATCCACGCGATGTTGCCGCCACGCGCACCGAGCGCCATGCGAATGCCGATCTCATTCGTGCGACGCGCCACACCATGGGCCATCACGCCATACAGACCAATACACGCGAGGATCAACGCGAGGGCGCCGAAGAAACTCACCAGTTGCGCGATTAAACGTTCCTGGTCCAGGTTCTGGTGCAGTTGTTTATCGAGTGTAATAACGCCGAAGATCGGGAGCTTGTCGTCGATCTGATTGATCATCTGTCGCACTTGCGACGTGAGCGGCGTCGGATCGGAAGTGGTGCGAATGTGAATCGTGGCGGTGTAAGCACCCTGCTCCTGGATCTGAAGTATCGGACGATAGACGGCCGGCTCGGGTTTCTCGCGCGCATCGTCCCACTTGATATCGCCGATAACGCCGATGATCTCGATCGGCTTGGCGTTATTAATCTCAGTCTCATCGTCGAAACTGAACGTGCGACCGATCGGGTTTTGATCCTTGAAGTATTTCTCGGCGAACGTTTGATTGACGACTGCGACTCGAGGTGACGATGCATTGTCGCGCAGCTCGATCTCGCGGCCTCGCAGAAGCGGTACACCGAGCGTTTCGGCGTACTTCGGTCCCGTCAATAGATCCTGAACGACCAAATCTTCATCGGGCTGCGGAGTGTAACCGCTGATCTTGACGCTGCTCGTTCTATTCGACCCGCTCATCGGCGCGTAGGTCGCGATCGACACGTTACGCACCGTGGGAAGCGTGCTGAGTCGTTCGATTACCTGTTGGTAGAGGCCGCTGAGCTCGGTTGGTTTGTATCCCGCGAGGCGTGAATCGATTCCAACCAGCAACACGTTGTCGCGATTGAAACCCACGTCTTCGTTTTGCAGTTTTAGTAGACTACGCGCAAACAATCCGGCGCCAGTGAGCAGTACCATCGAGAGTCCAACCTGCATGACCACCATCAGCGACGACAAATTAAACCGGCCCAATCCATTCTTCGTTCGGCTCTTTTCTTTCATCGCCCCCGCGAGATCTGTCCGACTGGCTTGAATAGCGGGAATCAATCCGAAGAGGATCCCGGCGAGGATCGACACGCCGGCAGTGAATGCCAGAATCCCCACATCGGGGCGTGTATCGAGCGGAGAGGTCGGTGCCACCAATCCTACCAGCACGTACACGCCCCATTGGGCCAGCAACACCCCAAATAGACCGCCGATTCCGGCGAGCAACATGCTCTCGGTAATCAGTTGTCGAATAATTCGTCTGCGCGTTGCGCCGAGCGCCATGCGCAGAGAGATCTCGGCTTTGCGCGAAGCCGCGCGCGACAGCAACAAACTGCCAACGTTCGCACACGCGATCAGGAGCACCATGCCGACGATCGCCATCAGCATGTGCAGCGGTTTCGAATAGTTTCTACGTAATCCCGAGAGACCGCCCTCACCTTCAGCAAGCGTGACGTAAGTGTTCTGAATTCCCTGCTGACGTTCAGCGGTGAGTTGGCTGCCGGCCTGTTCAGTCAAATGCTGGCGCAACTCGAGATTCACGGCGGCCTGTGCCTGTTCCATTGTCACGCCGGTTTTGAGCCGGGCCACCAGCGTTAGCCAGTAAGCTTCTTTGTCGGTGAGAAACGAGGGGCGCAACTCGATTTGCTCGTGAAATGAAAGGGGCAACCAGAAGTCTGGCGGACGGCGCACTCGCACACCAAAAAACTCCGGCGGTGTGATCCCCACTAAGGTGAAGTTTGTGCCGTTGATAATGAAACTCTTGCCGACAACCGAGGGATCGCTGTTCAGTTGTTTTTCCCAGTAACGATGACTGATCACCGCTGCGGGTGCAGCGCCCGGTTTATCGTCTTCAGTTGTGAGGACGCGACCGCGCATCGCGTGCACACCGAGAACGGAAAAATAGTTACCGGTTACCAGATGACCTTGCGCGCGTGCGGCCGCATTCGCCTGCGCATCGGTCTGACGCACACTCAAGGGACTCTCACCACTTCGAAGCGCCGCAATCTCCTGGAAAGATTGGTTATGATCGCGAAAGTATTCGTAAGACGCGTATGAAAAGCGTTGCCACTGGCCTGTTCGCGGCGAGTCTTCGAGAGACGTGCCTTCGTTCGTAGCATCGCTGAACAGTACGAGCTCTTCCGGCTTCTGAACCGGAAGCGACTTCAGCATCACTGCGTTGACGAGCGTAAAGATTGCCGTGTTGGCGCCGATTCCCAGCGCCAGCGTGAGCACTGCGATCGCGGCAAACGCCTTGCGCTTCAACAGCCCTCTTATTCCGTAGCGAATGTCCTTGAATAGTGTTTCCATAATTCTTAAATAGGTCATATAGGTCCTATAGGACCTATTATTCGTAACGCAGCGCAACCAGCGGATCGACTTTCGTCGCGCGTCTCGCCGGCAGGTAGCACGCGATGAACGCGGCGACCAGCAAACACAATGAGACGACGCTGAACGTCAGCAGATCTGTCGGTTGCACACCCACCAGTAACTTTGCAATGAAGCGCGTGAGTGCCCATGAACCTGCCAAACCAATCACGATCCCGAGCAATGCGAGCTTCATCCCGTGTTTCACCACGAGCTTCAAAACGTCGGCAGTTCGCGCGCCAAGCGCCATCCGAATGCCGATCTCCTGCGTGCGTTGTGTGACGGCAAACGCCATCACGCCGTAGATCCCAATCGCCGCCAGCACGAGGGCGACCACCGCGAAGATCCCGAGCATCACGGACGAAAACGAATAGAGCACGACCGAGCCGGATCGCACTTCCTGCATCGTCTTAACGTCATACACGGGCTGGTCCTTGTCGATGGCCCACACCTGTTGTCTGAGTGCGCCCGCAAGCGATGCCGGATCGACGCTTGTTCGGGCCACTAGCACCATCGAATTCCACGGATCCTGTGCATGCGGCAGGTAATATTCAGGAGTGACCGGCAGATTCAGATCGTGTTTGACATCCTCGATGACGCCGACAACTTCCATCCACGGCGCTCTGTCGAGTGGGCCATAAAAGCGAATGCGTTTGCCGATCGGGTTTTCGTTCGGCCAGTGCTTGCGAACGAACGCTTCGTTGATCATGACCACCGGCGGAGCGCCCGCTTTGTCCTGATCGGTAAAAGCACGGCCACGAGTTATCGAAATCCCCATCGTGTGGAAGTAATCCGGCGTTGCGACACGATACCGGCCGTCGTTCTCCTGTCCGGGTTGCGGTTCGGGTTGACCTTCAATGAGGTAAGCATCAGATGAATTGGAGCCACCGAGGGGGATGTAGTTGACCAACGCTGCCGACACTACGCCGGGTTCGGTCTTCACGCGTTGAATTAGATCGTTGTAGAACGCCGAACGAGATGGATCGTCTTTGTACTTCGCTGCGGGCAACACGAGATTCATCGTCAGCAAATGATCGGGATTGAAGCCGGGATCGGTTTTCAGTAGTGAGAGAAAACTGCGGGTCAAAAGACCGGCGCCGACCAGGAGCATGAGCGAGAGTGCGACTTCAAAAACTACCAGCGAGCTGCGCAGACGGTGAGAACTTCCACTCGTATGCCGGCCTCCTTCTTTCAAAGAGTCGTTGAGATTCGGCTTCGACATCTGCAGGGAAGGAGCGAGCCCAAAGACGAGGCCACTCAGCACCGAGAGTCCCAACGTGAAGAGCAGCACCCGCGGATTGATGCCAATCTGATACCAGCCCGGAATGAACTTCGCCGCATCTCCCGGATTGGCTGCTCGTAACCCATCGATGCCCCAGAATCCGATCAGCACTCCGAGCGCACCACCGAACAACGCAACGATCACGCTCTCAGTCAACAACTGTCGAACGATGCGCCAGCGACTCGCGCCGAGTGCTGTTCGCACAGCGATCTCTCTCTGTCGACCAGTCGCTCGGGCAAGCATCAGGTTCGCGACGTTCGCACACGCAATCAACAGGACGAATCCCACCGCGCCCATCATCACCCACAACGCCGTGTCGTACTCGCTAACGGTGTCGGCGACGATCGGAAATACAGTTGCGCCCCAGCCTTTGTTTGTTTCCGGAAACTGCTGTTCGAGTCGCGCGGAGATGTTGTCGATCTCTGATTGCGCACCTTGTATCGATGCGCCGGGTTTCAATCTGCCGATGACGTAATAACTGTGATTGCCGCGGCTCTTCATCAACTCGGGCGTCATCGGTATCGGCGCATAAACCTCCGCGCCCTTCGGATAGTTAAAGCGCTCCGGCATCACGCCAATCACCGTGCGCACAATGCTGTTGACAGTGATCGTCCTGTTGAGAATGTTTGGATCGCCGCCGAAACGTCGCTGCCAGAGACTGTGAGTGATGATCGCAACCGCATCCTTGCCCGGTTGATTCTCTTCCGCAGAGAAGTTGCGACCCATCACCGGCTTAATACCGACGGCGTCGAAGAAGTTGGCAGTGACGAGAAATCCCTGAATACGTTCGGGAGGATCGATGCCGGTGAGATTTGCACTCCACCAACGATCCAGCGCGAGTTGTTCGAACGACTGAGTCTGAGACTGCCAATCGAGATAGTTTGCAAACGTCACTTCGTTGTGCATGACGCCGCGGCTCGGCACCTTGTCCCAGATCGCAACCACGCGATCGAGTTGGGGAAACGGAAGCGGCTTCAGTAGAAGCGCATTGATCGTGCTGAAGATTGTGGTATTGGCGCCGATGCCAAGGGCGAGAGTGACGACGGCGATAAGAGTAAAAGCCGGCCGCCTCAAGAGATTTCTTACTGCGTACCGGGTATCGCTAAGAAGATTCTCCATAACTGGCTCCTTTTGCCGCCCTTCAATGGTTGCCGCTAATCAACGATGACTGCCA
>DASYPN010000189.1:0-7360 GCA_036006625.1 Pyrinomonadaceae bacterium
AAGTCGGTACCAGCAGAACGCTCTATCGCAACAAATACTTCGCATCACGAGTCGCAGCAGAGCTTGATGCGTTGCTCACACAGCCTTCGTACGCGAATCGCGCACACGCAGTTAGTGAAGAACTGAAGCAGGAAAACGGCCTGGCACGTGCAGCCGATCTGATCGAAAAAGTTAACCCGAAGGAGGCAAGCGTCTCCTTGGAGTGCGCCAACTTGTTGGCGCTTTAGTATTTACCAAAGCGGTGACAAGTCACCGCACTCCAAGGATGGGCTCATTCTATGCTTCTGGCAATCGACGCCGGTAACACAAACATTACGCTCGGCGTCTTTCGAGACGAGGATCTAATCGCCGAATGGCGAATAGTTACAGATCACGCTAAACACAGCGACGAGTATGTGGCAGATTTGCACGACCTCTTCCAAAGCCAGTGCCTCCATCTCAATAAGATCGATGCGGTCGTGATTGCATCGGTAGTGCCGCCGTTGGACCAGACACTCACGCTTATGAGCGAGAGAGGCTTTCAACTGAGCCCCCTATTCGTCAATCACACCCTCGATACGGGTTTGAAGATTCTCTATGACTCGCCGTCGGATGTCGGTGCTGACAGGATTGTCGATGCGGTCGCGGCTGTGACGAAATATGGAGCGCCGTGTATCGTCGTCGACTTTGGCACCGCGACGACATTCAACGCAGTCAACGCTGAGCGCGAGTATCTTGGAGGCGTCATTGCGCCAGGGCTAATGATCTCCGCTGAGGCTCTCTTTATGCGCGCCTCGAAACTGCCGCGAGTGGAGATCAAACGTCCCGAAAAAGTAATCGGGTCGTCGACAGTCGGCGCGATGCAGTCCGGTCTTTATCACGGCTACGCCGGTTTGGTTGATGGTGTGTTGGAAAAGATGATCGCTGAGATGAACGCCGACCCACGCGTGATCGCCACCGGTGGTCTTGCTCCGCTCATCGCAAACGCTTCGAAGTTGATCGAGAAAGTTGACAGCACGCTCACCCTCGACGGTTTGCGTCTGGTGTATGAAAGAACCCATCAGGCTTGAACTACTTCAACTACTTCACTGAAATCGAAGACGCATTCGTCAGGCGACGCGGCAAGCATCTCTTTCTGAGTCCGATGGATTGGGCTTTGATGGAGACGTGGAAACAGCAGGGAATTCCATTACACATTGTTCTTCGTGGCGTGGAAAAGTCGTTTGACTCGTACGAAGCGAAGCCACGCAAGCGAACCGTCAAGACACTGCTGTATTGTCAGGAAGAAGTTGAGGCGCAGTTTGCGGAGTGGGTCGAATCGCATGTCGGCTCCGCGGGCGACGCTCCTGAGTCGGAGACTGAATCTGACAAGACACCGTTTTCGTTTGCGGCGATCACCGAGCACCTCGACCGGAGCCGGAATGCTTTAGCGGAATTGGCGAAGTCGAGAAAACAGGAGGACGATCTTTCCGAGGCGCTTACACGAGCTGTGGCTTTGCTTGTCGACATCGAAAGTGATTTTGCGAGCAGCACGACGCTCGACACGCGCAAACTCGAAGACTCTTTGACCGGTCTTGAGAGAATGCTGAACGATTCAATGTTTTCTGTGGCGACGACAACAACGCTGGGAGAGTTGAAGAACGGAATCAAGGAGCAACTGAAACCCTATCGTAGTCAGATGGAAGCTGCGGTTTACAAACAAACCTTCGATAACCTTCTGCTGAAGCGTTTACGCGAACAGTTTGGCGTTCCCCGGCTCAGTCTCTTTTACGTATGAATTTAGAGGTTGAGATCGAGAGAATTCTTCCGGGTGGGATGGGGTTGGCCCATGGTCAGGGGAAGACTGTGTTTGTTTCGCTTGCGGCGCCGGGCGATCGTGTGCGCGTGCGAGTTGAGCGCGAACAGGGGAACGTGTTGTTTGCTTCAATTGAAGAGATTGTTGCGCCTTCGCCGTTGAGGATTGAACCACCGTGTCCGTACTTCGGCCGCTGTGGTGGTTGTGACTTTCAGCAACTCACGTACGAAGCTCAGCTTGCTGCCAAGGCGGAGATCATTCGCGATTGTCTGCACCGGATTGCGCGTCTCGAGAATGTTCCGGAGATTGTGGTTACGCCTTCGCCAAACAACTGGCGTTACCGGATGCGGGCGACGTGGCAGATCGATCAGGATCTTCAGGCGATTGGGTACTACGAACGTGGATCGAGACGCGTCTGTGATGTTGCAGACTGCGCGGTTCTGCTGCCGGAGTTACAGAGTCAACTTGAGGTGGTTCGGGCGACTTCGTTGGATCAGTTTCCGATTGGGTTGAAACATTTGGATGTTGTTGCCGGTGAGAATGGGGTTTCGTTTGCGCCGGCGTTCGCGGAGTTTGAGACGCGAGAGTTGAGTCTGACGGTTCGCGGTGAGGTTTACCGGTACAACGCCGAGGCGTTTTTTCAAGTCAATCCATCGTTGCTTGGGCCATTGGTTGATTTTGCGTTGGCTGATGCGTCTGGTGAGAGTGCGCTCGATCTTTATAGTGGCGTGGGGTTGTTCACGTTGCCGCTCGCGCGACATTTCAACAACGTATTAGCTGTCGAAGCGAATCCGATGGCCACACGTTTTGCGCGTCGCAATCTCCAGGACGCTGAATTAACAAACGCGCGCGTGATTACAGCGACTGTTACCGATTGGTTTCGAAGTGCACCCACAACCACCGCCGATTTCATTCTCCTCGATCCACCACGAGCTGGCGCGGAGTCGGCAGTGATCAAAGGCATCGTCGATCTCCATCCCACCGCCATCTCCTACGTCTCCTGCGACCCGGCAACGCTCGCACGCGACCTCAAAAAGTTGATCGCCGGCGGTTACCATCTCGAGGCTGTGCGTGGTTTCGATCTCTTCCCCCAAACCCATCACGTCGAAACCGTCGTCCACTTATCTCGGAACGTACTGTAGGGGCGGCCCTCCGTGGCCGCCCTCGGTTTAAATCGTGTTCGCCAAACTCGAGACTCTCGATTCTTGAAGCACGTATACCAACCGAGGGCGGCCACGGAGGGCCGCCCCTACAGTACGTTCCGAGGATCGTGTAGTATGCAAGACAATGCATCCTCACCGAAGTTTGTTTAGTCAGCATCCTCTTGCTCAACTCGCCGTGGTGTTTGCTGCGGGAATCTGCGTAGCGAATTATTTTCAGATAAAGCTCAGCGTTATAGTCGCTGCGGTGTGCTCGGCGTTGGCCCTGTTGTTGAAGAAGCGATTGCAGATCGCTGGGATCGTGTTGCTCGTGGCGGTTTTCTTCACTGGCGCCGTGCTTGCCGAGCTGGAGCAGAGGAGGGATAGCGGAAGTGGTATCAGGAACCTCGTTGAGCAGCCAGTTACGCTGACAGGTTGGCTCGATGCGCCGCCGGAATTTGCACGCGACCGCGTTTATCTTTCGCTGCGTGTTGAAGAGCCGGTGTCAGGGCGTGTTTCATTACTGGTGGCACTACGAAATGGTCCGGATTTACAGCTTCGATATGGCACACGGATTCGAGTTAACACAACACTCGAACGCGATGGTGGTTATCGAAATCCAGGCGTCTCGACGTTAACAGAATTTCTGGACCGCAACGGTTACGACGCCAATGGGATCATCAAGAACCCGGCGTCGATCACGCGAATAGACGACAACAAGGTATTTCCACCTCTCGCCTCGCTCTACGACTGGCGCGCACGACTACAGCAACAAATCGACACGCGATTCACCCCAGAGACTGCCGGTGTCCTGGACGCGACGCTCCTCGGCAATCGCTACAACCTCTCATACAGCGCGTCTGAACGTTTTCGTGAAGGCGGCACTTTTCACGTCCTCGTTATCAGTGGACTTCACATCAGCTTCATCGGTGGCATTGTCTTTCTTCTCATCCGCCGTTTGACGAGGCGCAGACTCCTCCAGTTCATCTTGCCTGCCATCATAGTTTGGGCATATTCGATCGGCGTCGGTGCTGATGCGTCCGTCGTTCGCGCCGCACTGATGTTTACCTTTGCAGGACTTGCGACGATTCTGTTCCGCCACTCGAATTCGTTGAATGCGTTGGGTGCGGCAGCCCTCGTGCTGTTGATTCACAGCCCAAAAGAACTCTTCGATCCGTCGTTTCAACTGACATTTCTGTCGGTGCTGGCAATCGTTGTGATCGCCTGGCCGTTGCTGCTGAAGCTGTCAGCTATCGGCTCATGGTATCCATCGCGCTCGAATCCTTATCCACCAGCATGTTCGCGCGTCCTAAAAACCCTTTGCGAGATTTTCTTTTGGCGCGAGCAAAAGTGGGCCCAGGAACTCGAGCGTTCTTCGCATAAATATCATCTGTTCAAAACAGAGGCGGCTCGATGGTTTGAGCGGTATCACGTACAGCCGGTTTTGCGCTACACATTCGGCGCGCTCGTGGTGTCGGCAAGCGTGCAGGTGATGTTGTTGCCGCTGATGATCGTCTATTTTCACCGGCTCTCGTTGTCGTCCCTCGTGCTGAATATCGTCGTCAGCGTGTTACTTGCCGCGCTCGTTGCGGTCGCGATGCTGGCACTATTGGTCTCACAGGTGAGCATCGGTGTGTCAGCACCGCTATTCAGACTCGCAGATGCAATCGACTGGGCTATGGTCCACAGCGTCGATCCGTTTTCAAGCTTTGGACTGGCATCGCTCAGGCTGCCTGAGTATTCAGGATCGGCGGCACTCATCTACGCGATTTATTATCTGCCTTTGCTGTTTCTCATGGTCGCGTTGTTGCACTGGCAACCGCTCTCGCCGCGCCGCCAACGCGAATGCAGACTGCACCGGTACGTGCCACTACTCTCGACTGCACAACTACTTCTGCTTTCTGTTCTCATCTTGCACCCATTCAGCGCAATGCATGCCGATGGAAAATTGCGCGTTGATTTCCTCGACGTTGGCCAGGGCGACTCGGCACTCATTACGATGCCCGACGGAACGAGGCTGCTGGTCGACGGTGGCGGCAACACAACCGACACTGCGCGCCGGATTGGAGAAACGGTCGTCTCGGAATATCTCTGGTGGCGAGGTTTGAGCCACATCGATTACGTGCTTGCCACGCACGCCGACGCCGACCACATCGACGGTCTCAACGACGTCCTCAAAAACTTCTCAGTGGGCGGTGCCTTGATCGCCCGACGCCCCGCCAACGATCCTGAGTTCGCGAAATTCTCGCAAACTCTCACGCAAACGGGCACGTATTCCGAGACGATTCAGGCTGGCGATGTGATTCGTTTTGGAGAGGTTGAGATTGACGTGTTGTGGCCGCCAGCCAACGGAGAATCATCGACGAACAACGACTCGATCGTTCTTCGCATTCAACTTGGCGAGCGTTCAATACTGCTCACAGGCGACATCGAACAAGCCGCGGAGAAAGCATTGCTGGCATCGCAACAACAACTCCACGCAGACGTCGTCAAAGTTGCTCATCACGGCAGCAAAACATCCTCAACCGACGCCTTCGTACTCGCCACCACGCCGAACTTCGCGATTATCTCAGTAGGCCGCAACTCGAGATTCGGTCATCCACACAAAGAGGTCGTCGACCGCTGGCGCTCAAACGGCGCCACAGTCCCCACCACGGGCGAATGCGGAACCATCACTATCGCCACCGATGGCCATCATCTAAGCCTCAAAACATTTATAGCCACAAAAGGCACAAAAAACACAAAAGAGTGATTCAGTAGCTCACTCAATAAAATTCCTTTTTGTGCCTTTTGTGCCCTTTTGTGCTTTATGTGGCTCAATTCTTTGTGGCGAAGGTGAAGCCGTATTTTTTCATGATCGCTTGCCCTTGTGGTCCATTGAGGAAAGCGGCGAACGCGCGTGCGGCTTGTTCGTTTTTCGTGGTCTTGAGGATGCCGAGGCCCTGATCGATTGGCTGATGCAACTCTTCAGGGATCAACGTCCAGCGCCCACGACTCTCTTTGCTCAGCGATAACGAAACGATCGCGACATCAACATTGCCAGTCGCCGCGTATTGAAGTGTCTGTCGAATGTTGTCGCCGAAAACAAGTTTCGGTCTGACACGATCCCAGATGCCTGCGCTTTCAAGTGCCTGCTTCGCTGCGAGACCGTACGGAGCGTGGTCGGGATTCGCAATCGCGATGCGCATCACCTCCGGCCGCGCTAGATCCGCAATGCCCTGCAGTCTGATGTCACTCGTGTCGGGTGTCCACAACGTGATCCGGCCACGCGCATAAGTTGCCTTACTATCAGTAATAATTAGTCCCTTCTTGTCCAACTCGTCTATGTAGCTCACATTCGCAGCCGCAAAGAGATCCACCGGCGCGCCATTCTCGATCTGCCTCGTGAGCATACCTGTCGATCCAAACATAAAGACGACTTTGGTTTTGTTGGAGGATTCGAATGCGCGACCGATTTCTTCGAAAGCAGGTGTGAGATCAGAGGCTGCAGCGACAGTCAGTTCGTCGTGAGCAGGTGTGGTGGTGGATTTATCCTTGCACGCGGTGACGCACGCCAGCGCCACGACTAGCGCGGCGAGCGGCGCCAGCCGCGTCTCAAGTCGGAAAATCATTAGGCGTGTAAAGATCTATCTTCGGACTTCCCACCTTGTAAGTATGCAAAACACCGAGCGGCGGCGCATAGATGTGAATCGTGATGAGATCCTGACCACTGACTTCGGGATTTCCGAGTTGATGAATGTCCGGCACTCCGGCGCCCGTGACTGTGCCGGTCGGACATTCACGACCCGTGTCGTAACACAAACCCTGCTCGTCGTCGTACTTGAAAATCGTTTCCCACATCAGACCCTTTTGAACTCTTACCACACCGTGAGAGCCGTTGTGATCGTGAATCGGCGTCTTCTGACCCGGACGCCAACAGATCACCAGCATCTCGACCGCCTCATTGCGACAAACTCGATGGCGCCAGTAATTGCCTTCCTTGAAGCCGAGGTATGGCTTCAGATCAGACTCCGTAATCTCCACGTTCGCGACCCAGTTATTCAGTTCTTCGAGGGTTGGGGCCGTCGGTTGGCTGTTTAGACGTTCAATCAGCTCTGTAAACGTGAGCGCGGCGCCTTCGGGCGGTTTGGTACTAATGGGAGTGTTGGTGTTGACAAGTGTCGACAAGAGTTTGGGATCTCCGTCCAAACTTATACCACGGATTATACGGATCTTTAAAAAGCGATTCAGGCGGATCGGAGGACGATGCGGAGGTCGCGGACGTTGGTGCCGGTGGGGCCAGTGACGATGAGGTCGTTGAGTTGTTCGAAGAATGTGTAGGAGTCGCTGCGAGCGAGGTATTGTTCGGCGTTGAGGTTCAGGTTTTGAGCTCTTTGGATCGTTGTTTCGTCGGCCATGGCGCCGGCGGCGGGACTGTTGCCGTCGATGCCGTCAGTGCCGGCGCTCA
>DASYPN010000190.1:0-5016 GCA_036006625.1 Pyrinomonadaceae bacterium
TGGAATTGTTGACTCCGAGCAGCACGTAAGCAGATGATTCTCGCGCGCGTAGTTGGAAATATCGTGGCCACGCAAAAGAACCGGCGCTACGAGAATGCGCGCGTGATGTTGTGCCAGCAGATCACGCCGGAAGGTGAGGAGACGAGTTATTCGACCCTTGCACTTGATTCGGTGGATGCTGGTGTTGGTGATACGGTGCTGATCGTTCAGGAAGGTTGGAGCGCGTCGACTGCGGCGACCGGGCAAGCCGGAGCGGCGATCGATTCGGCGATTGTTGGCGTGGTGGATCAGATCGACCTGTTATAGCGATGGAAGATCAGGCGAGAATGATGGCTGAAAGAATCGCGCGGCGTGTCGCGGCGAATTCTATCGCGCCGCAAAGCACTGACATCGGCTCAGAGCTGGCCGCGATGCGCGCGAGTCTCAATGAACTGCAGAACAGGTTGATTCAGATCGAAGCGAAAGTGACCGGCCCTCGAGTTCATTCACCATGGCTTGGTGGAGTGAATCCGGCTCATCCGAGTCTTGAGCGCTTTGGTGTTGAAGAAGCAGTAGTTTCGGAGCTTGTAGATTTCTTTCAAAACGACAAGGCTTGCAGCCTCGAGCCAGGCGGCAAGCCTTGTGATCATTGTGCGATGTGCAGTTCCAGAGGGTTTTAGCAAATAGGTCCTATAGGACATATAAGACCTATATTGTTTACTTGCCACCGGGCCGCAAAGAATTCGCGTTCAGCTGCGGCACCTGTTTCGCGCCTTCATCGGCCTTGAAATAAGGCTCCTCTTTAAATCCGAAGAGCTTGGCGCCAATCACCGTCGGAAAACGCGCGCGTGTTGTGTTGTAGTCCACCACGGCGGTGTTATAGTCGTTTCGAGCAGTCGCCACGCGGTTTTCAGTCCCGGCCACTTCATCCTGCAGCTTCAAAAAATTCTCATTCGACTTCAGATTTGGATACGCTTCCTGCAACACGAGTAGCCGGCCCACAGTTCCACCGAAGCTGTTGGCGGCATCAATCACGGCCTGCTTCTGCTCCGGCGACTTGTCGCCGCCTTCACCTTGCGGCGCGGCTTGTTGCGCGTTCAGCAATTGCGAACGCGCCCGCGCGATCTGGCCGAAGACTTCCTGCTCCTGGATGCCGGCCATCTTTGCCGACTCAGCGAGATTATTTAAAAGGTCGCCACGACGCTGTAATTGAGTTTCCACTCCGGCCCATTTGCCTTTTACATTCTCGTGTTTCGTCGTCAGCGTGTTGTAACCACAGCCGCTGGCTCCAAAAGCAATCACTACCAAGCCGGCAAGAATCATTAGTCTTCGGATCTTCATCTTAAAATCTCCCATGTGTAAGTTACTGTGTTGCTTTTTCAAGCTCGTCAACTGCCTCAACAACCTGCTCAATCTGAAACAGGTAGGCTCCAAAAAGATCATTCGCATCTTTCTCCGACGCAGGACGCCGGTCACTAGCGCGAAACTCAAAAATTCTTTCAAAGGGTACGGGGTCGAGTTTCAACAACTGCGCGGTTGCACGCACGCAGTCAGGTTTTGAAACCGGCGCTTCCTGTCCGTGCAACATCAGCACCGCGCGAAACAGTGCCGCGAAGCTCGATAAACTGTCGTTCATCAAATCGCACAACTTCTCGATCGAAACTGAAGCCGGGATGTAGAGACGTCGCAACTGAATCAACTTGCTTCGCAGTTCGTACTCCGCCTGGTGACGCAGATTCGCATTCGAGAGTTTTACAAACTCGAATGGATCGCGACCGTAGAGAACTGTGCGCGCGTTTGCCATCTGATGAAACTCGATCGGAAAAACGTCTGCAGCGTCAGCGAGTTCTTCGACAGTGAAGTAAACGGGCAGTGGATGGCCCAACCGTTGCCACTCGCGCATCGGCGCCTGTGCCTGTCGTAGATCCTCCGGAGTGATCCGCTGCAACGCGATCAGGATGTTGTAGTCAGAGCGCAGCTCGATGTGATCGCCGGCCGCGGCCGAACCATAGAGGACCACCGATGCGAGATTGTCTCCGTGCGTCGCACGCAGATCCTCGACGAGTCCGTTTAGTGCGTCTTGTACTATCGTCTTAACCATGATTCAGCCGCCGATCTTCTTACCAACTGCCGCCCGAGCCTCCGCCGCCAAAGTCGCCGCCTCCGCCAAAGCCTCCGCCAAATCCGCCACCACCGCCAAAACCTCCGCCACCACCAAAACCACCGCCGCCCCAGCCGCTACGTCCCCGTCCGCCCAGATTGCTGAACAAACTTCCCCATAGCAGCGCCTGCAAACAACCTCCGCCGCCACCGCCTCGTCTTCGCGACGCCGAGAGCACGAAGACGAAGAAGATAATTATGATCAAGATGCCGCAGACAGTGCTCAAGCTCTTTTGCTGCGGTTGCGGTCTTTCTCGTTCTTCGCCTCGATAGACTTTGCTTTCACCGATGCCTTCAACACTGAAACCACGTTTCGCTCCGAGCGTCGCGACATAAGCTTCAATCGTGTCGAGAATGCCTCGGCTGTAATTCTGCTGCCTGAACTGAGGCACAAGTCGTTCGCGTTGAATCTGGCCCAGCAGTCCATCCGGCAAATCACCCTCGATGTGTCGACTCACCTGGGTGTTGTACTTGCGATCCTGAATCGCGACCACGAGTAAGAACGCGGCTTTGTCACCTTCCTTCGATCCGATTCCCCAGCCACGGGCAATTGCGAGCGTATAGTCAAAGATATCGAGATCGCCGGTCGTGTCGACGGTAACCACGGCATATTCGATGTTTCCGCGTTCCTTTAAGTCGCGATAGATCTGCTCGAGTCGCGCGCGCGTTTGAGCGTCGATCACGTGCGCGTTGTCGACGATCGGATTAAACGGAACGGGGAGGGGAACGGGTGATGCAGGTGTGACCTGGGCCTTGACTTCAACTGCCGGCAGCGAAAAGACCAAAAGCAAGAGGCCGATACCGGCCGGGGCAAAGTGAAATTTTCTCAAGCGCAAACGCAATGGCGAAATTCTCGTCAGTGCTAACCCTCGATCAACTTGTGCAACACATAGAAGAGGGCGACTCCTCCAAAAACGACAATTGACACCGTGGGGTTTCTTTCTTCTTTATGGTTCACCTCAGGGATCAGGTCGCTCGCAGCTACGTAGAGCGTCACGCCGGCCGAGAACGGCAATGCGTAACCAACAACGTTCATCATTCTTTCATTGACCAGAGCAACACAAATCACGCCCGCCATAGTTGCTGCACCGATCACAGCGGTCGCAAGCAAAGCTGTCGTAGTCGAACGACCGCTAGCTAGCATGATCGATGCCACAGTGAAGCCTTCGGGCATTTTGTGCAGCAGAATCGCGATAAAGACGAGAATTCCGACTTTGAAGTTGACGAGGAAAGCGGATGCAATTGAGACACCATCGAAAAAGGTGTGAATCCAAAGACCACCCACAGCGGTGTAGGCGGCTGAGGGTTTCATAAAGGACTCGGGATGGGTTTCGGCGCCGAAATGGAAGTGTGGCGCGAGTGTGTGTTCGAAGAATTGAATCGATAGATAGCCAGCGAGAAGCAAGGTCATTGCTTCGACGACGGCTTCGGGAGCCGAGGCGCCCTGGGAATGATTGAGCCAGATACCGACGGTTTCCGGGAGAATCTCAATGAAGATGGCGGCCAGCATGAAGCCCGCGCCGAGAGCAACGAGGTATTTCAAGAAACGCTCGCCCAGCCGGTGAGCGCCTGATTTAACCAGAACCAGCCCTCCGAGGACATTGGCACCCGCAGCCAGCAACCCAAACAGGAGAATAGATGTCATTTGTCGGTGGGCCAGTTTAGCATCTCGTGGAGGCGACGAGTATAGGTCCTATTGGTCCTATAGGACCTATTTCCTTCGACGAATAGGCCAACAAAAGGCGATCATCTCAACTGTTTTAACTATTGACACACTCAGACGCGCGGCGTAGTATCCGGCCTTGGGTGGTCAAAAGTGGTCGGAAGTGGGTCCAACCTCGTAGCAACACCGATCATCAGCAACACTTTTCCTTTGGGCCACCCACCAATGCTCTCTCGTCAGGTCAGAAACTATGCTGCGAGGAAACTACACGGCGCGAATCGATGTGAAGGGGCGTCTGAAAGTTCCGACGGAATTTCGGCGACTGATCGAAGAGAAGCACGGCAAAGATTTTTATATCACGAGTCTTACTGGTGAGTGTGTTCGAATTTACCCGTTGCCGGAATGGGAATCGATCGAACAACGGCTCTCGTTATTGCCTTCAATGGATCCGGCGCGAAGAAAGTTCCTTGACAGAACGAATTACTACGGTCAGCAAGCCTCGATCGACGGGCAAGGCCGTCTTCTGATTCATCCGTTACTGCGCAAGAGTGCGGAAGTTCTAGGTGATGTCGCGGTTTTGGGCTATCTGACCTATCTGGAAGTTTGGGAGCTCGACAAGTTCAAAGCTCGCATGCTCGCCGATCCATACACGGAAGAAGACGAAGCCGCGATCGCGAGACTTGGTATTTAGTGCTTTGTAATTGGTACTTTGTACTTTGTGAAGCCCAAAACAAAGAACAAAGCACGAAGACCAAAGCGCAAAGCTCAGAAGTTCTTTGAACGAGATCACGGGGCGGTGGTGATTGCTGCGCCATTGGGGGGCATTGGCGCGCCCCATCGCCCCGTGCTGCTTGAAGAGACCTTGAAATTTCTTGCTCCTGAGCGAGGAGGTCTCTTTGTCGATTGCACGGTGGGCTACGGCGGACACAGCGAAGCGATTCTGAAATCCTCGCAGAACACTCGCGTCCTTGGAATTGATCTTGACCCGGCGGCGCTGGCTTACACCACGGAGCGCCTGGCACCTTTCGGCGACAGATTCCGCGTATTTCAAGCCAACTTTCGCGCTATCAACGCCGTCCTGCAACAGGCGAATGAGCGCGAGCCAAACGGCATTCTTGTCGACCTTGGCGTCTCTTCACTGCAGTTTGATTCACCCGAGCGTGGGTTTAGTTTTCGTTTCGATGCTCCTTTAGATATGCGGATGGACCCGACGA
>DASYPN010000191.1:0-2943 GCA_036006625.1 Pyrinomonadaceae bacterium
ACCAGCGAATTTGCCGACGACGGGCAGACGATAGACCCATCAGTCTCGGTGCCGATTGCCGCCGCACAAAGATTGGCGGCGACTGCAGCGCCTGAACCGGAGCTTGAACCACACGGATTACGCTCGAGCGAGTATGGATTCTTTGTTTGACCGCCACGACCACTCCAGCCACTCGACGATTTGGTTGAGCGAAAGTTGGCCCACTCACTGAGATTTGTCTTGCCGAGAATCACCGCACCCGCTTCACGCAGTTTCTGTGCTACGAATGCATCGCGAACTGGTTTCGATCCGACGAGGGCGAGGGAACCGGCCGTCGTCATCATTCGATCTTTGGTGTCGATATTGTCTTTGATCAGGATCGGAATACCGTGCAATGGACCGCGCGGACCTCGCTCTTTACGTTCGCGATCGAGTGCGGCGGCAATTTGCTCGGCGTCGGGATTCATCTCGATCACTGAAGCGAGCGCCGGCCCTTTCTTGTCGATATCCGAAATGCGATCGGAATATTTCTCGACGAGCTCACGCGCACTGTATTTGCCTGACTGCATTCCCTGCTGCAGCTCGGTGATCGTTAGTTCATCGAGCTCGGACGGTGGCGGTGCCGATAAGGTTGAGATTGGGTTGATGAGCGAGACGAGAGAAGTGGCGGCGGTTGTTTGAAGAAATTGTCGACGCTTCATGTTTAGAGGTTGTTAGACAGGATGAACAGGATGTTTCAGGATGATCGTGTTAATCCTGAAACATCCTGATCATCTGATATGACTAATTGACACGGACCTTAAAGGAATTAAAGAATCGATTCACGAGTGCTGTATTGTCCATACCCTTCGGCGAGCCAATCACGATCTGATATGGCCGGCGGCCAACGAGCAACACTCTCGACTTGAAGGTTCTGTCCGCGGTCTCTGCCGTAAACTCGAGTCCTGAGTAGCCGTCGATCATCGTTGGGCGCGTGTTGAGCAGCGTCGCGTTTATGCCTTTGACGAAGTTGTCGCGATTCGCTTCGATTTCAGCCTGCCGGTTGAAGTTAAAACTCGGGTCGTAATCAACCCAGCCAATCAGGTATACGCTCGTCGTGTCGCGTACGACGAACAGGTGCGTCGTGTATGGACCGTGCTGGCTGTCCACCGTCTCCGATTTGTCTTGCGGCAACTCAGGCATCAGCACGGAGAAGTGTCCGTCGTCGGATGTGAATTTTACCCAACCGCTCGCATCCATCGCGGTCACTGGCGGAGGCGTGTTACTGGGAGTGGCCGATGGCCGAGCGCTGTGTTCCTGGGCTTGGAGGGAAACGCTCAACCCGAGCATGACTAAAGAAAATGCCAAAAACCTTTTCATATGTTGGAATCCCCTTTAAGTAGAACTGAATCTGTAGGCTTATACAGACAGGCTGGTTTGATAGTCAATGGACTTTTTGCGAAGCTATCCAGCCATGCCAAAACTCGTCGCGATAGTTGGACGCCCAAACGTCGGGAAATCTACGCTCTTCAACCGCCTGATTGGTGAGCGGCGCGCGATCGTCGGCGATGAGCCGGGGATCACGCGCGATCGGATTTACGGCGAGGTGGAGTGGGGCGGTAAGAAGTTCTCCTTAATAGATACCGGCGGTATCGTGCCGGACGACGATGCCGTTATTCCGGCCAACATTCTGAAGCAAGCGGGCATGGCGATCGACGAGGCGGAGGTGCTGATCTGGGTCGTGGACGCTCGGGCGGGCGTCACTCAACTCGACGAAGAACTCGCCGCGCTGTTGCGCTCGATGGGTAAAAGAGTCGTGGTTGCTGCCAACAAGACGGATTCGTCGCGACTGGAGAGTGACAGCGGCGAGTTTTATCGTTTTGGGTTTGAAGAAGTTTTTGCGGTGTCGGCGGAGCAGGGAATCGGCGTCGGCGATTTGCTGGATGCAGTGCTTGAGTTGCTGAATACCGGCGATGCGGCGCCGCACGAGGAAGCGCCTGAAAAACGGGAGTTACGGCTTGCGATCGTGGGACGGCCGAATGTTGGTAAGTCGTCACTGCTGAATCAGATTCTTGGTGAGGATCGCGTGATCGTTTCGCCAGTTGCGGGTACCACTCGCGATGCGATCGATACCGTGCTGCAAACACCCGAGCGCACCTTCCGTCTTATCGATACTGCCGGCATACGTCGGAAAGGCAAGACTGACGAGATGGCGGAGAAGTTGTCGGTAATCATGGCGCGCAAGAGTTTGGAGCGCGCGGACGTGGCGATTGTTTTAGTGGACGCGGTTGAGGGAGTGACGGCGCTTGACGCGACCATTGCCGGTTATGCGCTGGACGCTGGGTGTTCGATCATCATTGCAGTGAACAAGTGGGACGCGGTGCAGGACAAAGAGACGAATACCGCGAATGAGTTTGAGCGCGAGTTGCGCGACAAGATGAAATTTCTCGAGTGGGCGCCGGTGATTACGATCTCGGCGTTGACGGGACAACGTGTCGAGCGGATTCTTCCGCTCGTTTTGAAAGCGGATCAGGCGCGGAATCGTCGGGTTCAGACGTCGCAGCTCAATGACTTCTTTGAGAAAGCGATTGCGCAGCCGCGTGGCGGGATCGCGCCGTCGCCGGCGAAGGGTGGGATGTCGCGGCTGCGGGTTCAGTATTTGACGCAGGCTGGTGTGCGACCGCCGACGTTTGTGGTTTTCACGTCGGGTGGAAAGCCGGGATTGCACTTTTCGTATGAGCGGTATTTGGTGAATCGACTGCGCGAGGAGTTTGATTTCTTCGCCACGCCGCTGCGAATCATCGAGAAACACAAGAAATACTCCCGGAGGAATTAGGCGCGACAGAACGTACTGTAGGGGCGGCCCTCCGTGTGTTCATTATCATGACATGCTTTACAGATCGTTATCATGACATCCTTTACAGTTGATGAGGTAGTCTGCAGGTCCTGGAGGAGCTGCAGATGCCTTGGAGAACTGAAAGCGTC
>DASYPN010000192.1:0-25821 GCA_036006625.1 Pyrinomonadaceae bacterium
TGAACTCAGGCTTGCCCCACGTAGCGCTGGTGCCGCCTGTGGCAGTCGGCTCGCCCCCGAGCAATGTTCCCGTCTTCGTTTCCGTAAAGATCGAATACGTGACCGGCGCCGGCGGGTTTGAACTACCATCTGAAGTTTGCGAACCCGTTCCGAGCGTCGAGCCTGCAAACGCGTTTGCATAGACTTTCGCGTCGAAGCTAAACAGCTGCGCTGTCGAATCGTTAAATTCAATGCGTTTCGCGGTGGATGTTTGGCCGAGAGTCAGTGCCTCGTTGTAGATGAATGTGTTGCCGTTCGCGTCCGCGTTGCGAACTGTCACCGACGGATTTGAGATGCTGACGATCTGGAATTCGAGCGGTTTGTAGAGAGTCTTGTCGGTCGAGAATGCACCGCGTGCATTTGTCAGACGATTGTCAAAAGCCATCACGCCATTCGCGAACGAGATGTTGGAGATGGCTGAATCGACCTGAGCGGTAACGTCCTGACGTGTTTGAAGTGCTCGAGACGAACCCGAGAGATTGGACCATCCTAGCTGGCCGGTCGAGTTCACTCCTATCGCCCGAACAACATATTCGCTGGCGAACACGTCCTTCAGACCTGTCGGTGCAAAGACCTCAAAGATCGGTCCCTTGTCTTCCCACGACGTTTGGTTTCCTGCCGTGAAGAATGCGTGGCGGTAGCCTGTCGTCGACGCATCGCCATCACCATAAACGCGCTTTCCATTCGGTTCACGTTGACCGGCGAATGCGGTCTTTCGTTTGAGAACTTCATAAGCAACCACGCCCGGTGCTGGATCCCATGTGACGGTTACGCTCTTTGTCGAAGCCGGAACAGCTTTCACGTTTTGTGGAACCGCCGGGGCTGCCTGATCACCGGCAAAGTGCGAAACTTGCGTCGAGATCGTCGCCTGTCCGCCAGAAACTTCGCGGGCATTGATGCCGAGCTCTTTCGCAGCAAAGATCTGTTCGATCATCGCACGATGTTTTCCGGGCGCATCCGGATCAGTCGAATCCGACGGATACAGCATCTGGTCCGCAACGATGAAAGCATCGCGCGCCTTAACCATCGTATCGGGCGAAGTAGTGCCAAGAATGTACATCGAGCCGAGGAAATCGCGTTCGAAGATGTTGGTCCCGCGGGTGATGGCTTTCTGCGGCAAACCGTCCCTGGCCTGGGGGCGCTTATAGGTCGTGTTCTCCGGATAAACGCGATTCATCATTTCGCGTATGTCCCACATCGTCGACATATAGATCTCGCCATCACGATGCTCTTCAACCTGCGCGCTCGCACCGTAGGTTCCGTAGTCGGAATATTTAAGAGTCGAACGAGCGCTGCGGATGTATGCGATCGAATCCGGATCGCGTCCGTTGTCGCGGAAGTATTGGCGGAAGCCCTTTGCGTTGACGACGTAGTCGCCAAGGCTTGCATTGTCCGTGATGGTGAAGGCCCACATGTCTGCCTGGCCCTCATTCATGGCGGCTCCTTCTTCCCCTTCGAGTCCGGCGATAGGCGACGTGATCGCGTGCATCCCTTCGTGATATGGAACTGTTCCCTCGAGAGCGAGGTCGTTGAAGAGGTAACCATGACCGTAAACCGTCGGGTTCACTACAACAGGCGATTTGCTGGCTGTCACTCCCTCGATCAGCGACGTCAAATTCAACGCGACTGCATTGTCGAGTCCCAAAACGATCTTGACGAAGTCAGGATTCGTCGGATCAGGCAATTCACCGTTTGCGGCGTCTAACGCGAGATAGAAATTGGGAATGTGGACCGTCGCCGGAAGCGGCGTCGTCTTGTTTGGATAATCGTCCGGGAAAGCGCCGCCACCAATGGTCGTGTTATCGCCGCCGACGTGCAGGTAGTCGACATACTCGACGAGATAAGTTACGAAGAAGAATGCATTGATCTCGTCCTGATGTTCGGCGGGTTCAGCGAGTTGATCTTGTTCGTTGGTGCGAGCTTCCAGTGCCGCCGGATCGTCCTTGCGGAAGTGCCAGGTCCCGAGTGCTGCCTGTCCAAACGGCTGCTTTGTCGCAAGTGCATTGTTTACGAGAGTGTGCGTTCCGGTCAGGGTACCATTGAGGCCTGTCACTCGGTTCGTCGGATCGAAGGAGCGCAAGTTCACACGTTCCTGTCCGCACGGCGCCACAGCGCCGTCCGGCGTGGCGCACGAACTGATTATGCTGTTGTCCTTCAGGTTTGAATCGATCTGCGGATACTTCGGATAAATGTCCGCGGTTTCTGATCCGGGCGTCGTTTGAAATGCTGCGAAATCTTTGCGTCCAAGGATCTCACCGGAGTTTGCATCGACAGTGACCATGTATAAGCCGAATGGATTCTTCGAAAACTTCGCCACCTTCCAGGCGAGACGATATCCATTCGCGGTTGGATAGATGGAGAGAGTTGGAGGAATACTCTCTACAGCGGACAACTGCTGCGAGAGGATCGATAAACCGATGTTCAGAAGGTTCGTCGCCGCGGCAGGTAGCCCAACATAGAACTTATTTAGGTCGTTGTCGGCCGCCGTTCTCGCCTGCTCAGCGCTCAGTGAAGGCTGAGTGTTGACGGCAACATCGCGAAAGAACGGGCCTGACGCCATGATGACCTGCTTGTTCGCGTTCATCACAATGCCGAGGCCGCCATTTTCAACTGCGACGCCATTGAATGTCTGTTGAAACCTGACAAGATATCCACCGAGCGCATTGCGCGAGCTGAAGACGCGGAAGTTATTCAACTCCGTTACGCCGAAGATGCCCGCGTTCTGCATGACGAACGCGCGTGCCGCTTCTTCCGGCGTTCCCGAATATGGCTGGGATGCAAAGTCATACATCACGTCAGGAGATCCACCGAAATCGTTCCAGCGGGTGGTCATGTTCGGTGCGTTTACCGATTCCTTAAGGTTGTTGAGAGCAGTGAGCTGCGCGGATGTTGCCTGACGAACGTTTGGCAAATGCAGCGATGCATTCAGATCGAAGTTTGGAGCGGGACGCTTGTAAAGCTCCTTCACGGCTTCCAACGCTCCAGGCGCTGCCTTACCTGAGCCAAGCGGTAGCGAAACCATCGCTCCGAAGATTACGGCGATTGCAGAAAGCACGATCGCGAATCGGAAGCTGCCCTTCCTCCTCAGTGCTTTTTTAGTGTCTCTCATTCGTCCTCCAAAGATGGTTGTGAATAATTTCTGCATGGGAGCGTAATAACCACTGCTTGAGAAACTCTTGAACTGAAAAAAAAAGCGGCCGCGGGTCGCCGGGGCCGCTTCAGAACTCGTTCCCTGGGCTGGAACGAGAAACCGCTGGAGAAAAATCGCCGAGCGGAAGTTGTCGTTGGGGGTGAGACGCCTAGCCGCCTGTCGTAAACAACGCGTGAAAAGTGTTGAGCTTCCCTGCAAGTACAGCTCGGGAAACCGTCGTTGCCGGCTCGAATCGCGGTCCCGGGATCACAACGAATTGTCCCGGAGCGATCTGACGAACTTCAGCCGGAAACGCTTCGAACAGGCCGTTATTGATTGCGATCTGAACGTAGCCACGGAGCGAACCCGGTATCTGAGCGTTGTCGCTCAGTGCCGTACCGTTTGACGTGACTGTAGTGTTTGCAAGCGCACGTGCTTCAGCGTCGTGACCGAGCGCTTTCACTAACGCGACCGCGAGGTCAAGCCGGCTTACTGAGCCTGCCGGATTGAACGACGTACTTGAAGCGGTGATCATTCCTGTCGGAGTGAAATCGAAGTCGCGGTTCGTTGATCCGCGCGCAGTAGCGTACTCGGCAAAGTACCGGAGGTCGCCGCTTACGTCGGTGAACTTCGGTGTGGACCCGAGAGTCTGACGAAGGCTCGCGTTCAAGGCGAGTGAACGCGCCAGATCCTCACGAGTTACAGTCGAATCCGGACGGAACGTTCCGTCAGGAAAAGTGTCGATCAGCCGGCTCTTCAACGCCGCTTCGATCACTGCCTGCTGCGGATGTCCCTGGATGTCGGCTATCACCGGAAGAATGAAGCGCGTTTGCGTAATGTTTCCGTCAACCGGACCCGGAGCCGCGACCTGAATCGGCGACGATGCCTGTGGTGCCGCGGTCAAACCGCGTGCTCCGCGTATCTCGATCGTCCAGTTTCCCGCTTCGGGATTCTGAACGACGATCTCTCGCTTATCCGTACCGATCACCGGATACTCGATCGCGGTTGAATAACTCACCCCGCTGGGGCTGGTGATGCGCATGCCGACGAGGTTTCCGGTTTCTTCTCCGGCAAGCGTGTCGACAGTCGCAAAGACATCAAGGAGGTTCATGTCAGGGTCGACGATGAACGTTCTCGCGTTCGCGGATGTTGGCCCCGAGACCTCTGGACTGAAATCGATGTGGAAGTTCTGGTCGGGCGGATGTTGCATATCGAAAACCGCGTTATACATGGCGTCCTGGATATTTCTATATGGCTTGGAGCGATTGAAAACCTTATCAATCGCCGCATATGCGTTGACGAAACCGGCGCCGACTTCCCATTCCTCGCGGCCCGGCATTTTGGAGGCAGTCGAAGTAAGAATTTCGCGGATCACATCCGGCGAAAGGGTTGGATCAGCATCGAGCATCAGGGCGACAACACCGGCGATGTAAGGCGTCGCCATCGATGTGCCCGAGATCTGCGTATAGAAGGGGATGTATGCGGGCGGAAGCTCGGCATCGGCGTCGAGTCCGTTCGCTGTCAGGTTGACGGTCGAGCGCGTAGAGACGATCGCGGACGTAAACTTAGCGGCGTTGGTTTCATAAATGCGGCCGGTGCCTGGAGCGGTGATCGTCGGAGCATTGAAGTCGTCGTTTGGATCTTCGTTGCTAAGCCGAACATCACGGCTAATTCCTCGCGAGGAGAAGTCAGCGAGATCGCCTTCCTTCGAACCTGCCGCAACGCCGATCACCCACGGAGCTTTCGCATAAGTGTTGTACGTGTCCTTCGTGGGACCGTCGTTTCCGGCTGCGAAGATGACGGCGATGTTCCGGTCATGCGCCATTTTTGAGGCGATCGTTATCGGATTGTCGGGGTCGAATGCACCCGAACCGCCGTAGCTGTTCGACACAACGCGGATGTTGTAGCGGTATTGATTTGTGAGGCCCCATTCCCAGGCAGCGAGGCCGTTTATGACGAAAATTCCCGCGCCGAGTCCCGCACCGATGATCTTTGCGCCCGGGGCAACGCCCGTATAAAGACCTCCGGATCGCAATCCCGTTCCGCCGATGATCCCGGCGCAGTGAGTGCCGTGGCCGACGGTTTGGTCGGTGTTAGGAACGTTCTCGATCGAGACATTAGGAGTAAAACCCGGGAGTGTTCCTGCAGCGACGGGAGTCTGCACATTCTGAATAACTTTCGACCCGAATTGGAGGTCGGCGAGTGTGGCGTCGACGCCGGAGTCGATTACCAGCACCGAAAAATCACCGGCGCCTGAGACCGGCATGCCGCCGTTTCGCAGCGTCATTGCAGAATCGGTCTGTACTTTCTGGACACCGCCCAGAACGCGTGCCTGATGCATGTAGTACGTGAGCGCGTCGTTTGACCATAGCGATCTTACGGCGGGGTTCGCAGCGAGCGCGCGGACCTGTCCAACGGTCATCGGCTGCGCGACCATCCCAAGCGTCGGAAATGTTTGACCGCCGGTCACGCCGGCTGCGCGCAATACATCAAGATGCGCGTTCTGCAATCCGGTCGACGACTTGAATGCAACGATTACCATGCCGGCATCGGCGTCGTTTGCGAGTCTCGCCAGACGCGCAGTCAGCGCCGGACTAAGCGTCGCGGTTGCAGCTTGCGCCGATACAGCAGTGACGGGCGAATTTGGCATTCGCCATAATCCGGCACTCAAAGCAAACAAACACAGAAGTGTGAAAGTCCTTCTAAACAGGTTCCTCTTCTGAAAGTTCACTGTCCTGGTCTCCTTGACGGTCAATTCGGGAAATCAACTGTCATCGAGGGTAAAGGACGGACTTTGAGAAATACTTGAGCGGCGAGCTTAAGAGTTGAGGCTAACTTGAGGGCTGGCGTGCGCTTAGCACGAAAGTAAGGAATTCAACATGTGTAGCGCCGAAGGCGCGAAATATGACAGCCAGGGGCAAACGCTGAGCGAAGCGATGCGCGTCGCCCCTGGTTAGCAAAAAATCATTTGGAGTGAGCACTGAAAGTGCGAAATATCATTGCGGGTATTCCGCTCTTTCAGAGCTTCAATGCATTTATTTGCTGTTACCAGGGGCGACGCACCTCGCTGCGCTCGGTGCTTGCCCCTGGCTATCATATTTCGCGCCTTTGGCGCTTGGGACACCCGATTTAAGACGTTTGAGTCAAAGCTATGGCGGTTGGTTGGATTCGAATAATGACGGGAGCATCGAGCGCGCCGAATACGATTTTGTCCGCAATTCAACCTCACCAGGCGGCCATGGATTAACGGCGGTGCGTTTAGCAGCCGACGGATCGCCCGCGTCAGTTGCCTTATTTTATAAGCTCGGCAAACAAGCGCTTTGTTTCCTGGTCGGGCTCGATGCCGAGTTCGGTGTGGAGAGTTTTTTTCATTTTTTCGAAATGCTTCTTAACGGATGCCGGCTTGCCCTGAGCGGCGAACGCTTTCATTGTCAGCCGATGCATGTCCTCGCGAAACGGATCGCTTGCCAGAGCTTCGCCCGCGTACCTCAACGCATCGGGCCAATGTTTCTCAGAGAAGGAGAGTTTTGCGAGAGCGGCAACGACACGCGCGGACTGTTCTGAGTAAAACTGGCGCCTCTCCTCGGCCCAATCCTCATAAACGCCGGGCATGAATTCCCCGCGGTAAATCTTGTGAGCGGATTCGAGAATCGCCCGTTGATGCGCCGTGTCCTGTTCACGCTTTGCTTTTTCTGCTTCGACGATCTGCTGCTCGAATTCTTCCGCGTCAATGGAATATGAAAGCTCGGGATTGAGTTGATACGCGCCGTCGCGAAAGATAAGAAAGTTTTGCTTAAAGGGCTGACGACTGTTGAGCGCTTTTCGGATATGCGAGATCGTCGGATGAAAATTCTTCTCGACAGTTTCAAGATCCTCATCGGGCCAGAATGCCTCGATCAGCACCTCTTTTAGAACGCGACGATTCTTGCTGGTTGCTATGTAGCAGAAAATGTCTCGCGCCCGCCGCGTGGTCCAGGCGTCGGCGGCAAACTGAACGGTAGGATCGCGGAAGATCTCCACTGGACCAAGCACGTGGATCGTCAAATCCGTAATGGGAGCACGCGGTTCTAAATGAGACTGGACGCGCACCGGCACTGAGCGTTCCGCACTCAACTCCTCACGAAGATCCACGGGCAGGCGATCCACGATGTCTTCATGTCCGAATATCGCTGGGTTTCGCCGAATCTCCCCTCGCAGCCAGTACTCGTAATCGAAACGAGTCGAAAGATCCAATGCCCGCCGTACAAACTCGACCATGTCTTTCGTGTTTCCCTGGACGAGGCACGTCTCGGCCAGGAGCATCGCTGTTAACGCTTCATCGTAGTATTGATTGTGGCGGTTGAAATAATCGAGCAGTTCACGAAGGTGCACATCGAGGCCTTCTGAAGCGCCTTCGGCAAGATCAAGTTGATAGCAACGCAGACGAGCGGTGCAGACTCCGTGTTCGTTTCCCTGCTGTTCACGGGCTGTGATCAAAGCCTCGAGCAACGCGCGCGCCTTCGGGAGATCACCACGCATGCGGAAGAAAGCCGCGCGTTCTTCGTTCAACTCCTTCGACGTGATATTGATCTCGGCCTCATCATATGCATTAGCGGCTCGCTCGTAGAATTCCTCAGCGTGAGTGAAGTCGCCCTTCTCGCGATAGAAATTCGCGTACGCTTCGAATATTTCGCCACGCAAAAACCGAAGATTATAGAGCTGGCACAACTCGAGCGAGCGGCTAAGGTGTTTTTCGGTGTCATCGAATTCGCCGCGATAAAGATGCAGGCGCGCGACGTTCAGGTGACCAATCGCTTCCTGCGGCAACTGCTTGTCGGGTTGGCCTTCGCGAAAGATGCGTCTGAACCAGCGCAAAGCCTCGCCAAAATCTCCGCGAAAGCCCGGCGCAAGCGCAAGATTGTGTGTGACGAGGCGAACGTATTGATCGTTTCCAAGTTTTTCAGCGAGTTCGAGGGCGAGCCTGAACTGCTGTTCCGCCTCGGTCCATTTCCCTTGCACGATCAGGCACAGGCCGCGCGTGTTCGCGCACTTCATGAACGTTTCCGAAGTATGCGACACGAGAGTTTCGGCACGCTCAATCAGCGAGAACGCCTCGGAGTATCGACCGCGGCGACGAGCCAGACTCGCAAGAGAGTGGAGAGCCTCGCCTTCTCCAATCGAGTCCCCGGTTTTGTTTAGAAGCTCGACGGCGCGGTTCAGAAGTTTCGACGATTTTTCTAGCTCGCCATGAAGCCGTGCGACCTCAGCCTTATGCAGCAATGAGCGAGGATGTTCCTCCAACGATCGCTCGGGTATCTGTTCCGCGAACAACCCAAGTGAAGTGAACGCACCAGCGGCGATCCACTCGTTTCCCGTTTCTGCGATCACCGACGCTGCGCGATCGAAATTTCGCGCGGCCAGCAGGTAGGGCAAGGCCACCTCCCACTTTTTGCTTTTGAGAAAGTGGTCGGCGATCCGGTTGCGTTCTTCGGCGACACGTGCCTGGCCGATATCGGATCGAAGGCGACGGGCCAGAAACTCGCGGAACAGAGGATGGAATCTATATTCCTCGCCGGTCTGACGATCACCGGCTACAGTAAGAAACACATTCTTCTGCGCGAGCTCGGGAAGTGACGCCGAGCAGCGCAAGTCGGGAAACAGCGTGCTGCAGAGATCGAGCTGCAGCGATTCGAGCAGAGAAAGATCCATCAGCAGCCGTTGCGTGTCAGCCGACTCGCGCGAAAAAACCTCTTCGGCGAAATAATCGAAGATGTCGCGTTCCGATTGCTGCAGAATGTTATGCAGGTCCAACGCCGCCGGTCCGTCTGCCGAATGCATCTCCTGCTCGGCAACTTGTCGCACAAGTTGAAGCGCGGTTATCCATCCCTGGGTTCGCCCGCGATACTCCGCTATCTCCTGGTCTTTCAGTTCGACATTGAGGGTTTGTTTGAACAGCTCTTTCACTTCGTCATCTGTGAAAAGAAGATCATCGCGCGTTATCACGAGGGCCGCGGACTGAGTCTTTCGCCGCATAGTTGCCAGCGGTGGAAGGTCACGGGTCGTAATGATCAGATGGACAAGGTCAGACGAGTATTGCAGGAGCCGATCGACCAGCTTGTGAACGATGGTATCGCGTCCGATATGGTGATAGTCATCCAGAACAAGAATGAATGGTTGCTCGACAGATTGAAGTATCTCGTTTATCAGCAGGTCGGCCGAGCGCTCAGGAAAGCGAAGCACCTCTTCGTTAGCTTCGCTCAAGTATGGAAAGATAGCTTCGCCGAATGCCGGATAGAAATTCTTGATGCCGTTCGCGATATAGCCGAGAAAGACGACCGGATCCGCGTCAGTGTGATCGAGCTGATACCAGACCGTGGGCCGTGTTTGGCTGCGAACAAAGTCAGCGATCAGAGTGGTCTTGCCGCAGCCGGCGTCCGCCGCAACCATTGTGATAGGAGAACCGAGGTTGGCTTGGAGCTTTTTCGTAAGCCTCGGACGCTGAAGTAATTCGGTAACAGCGCGCGGGGGAAGCAGTTTTGTGCGGAGAAAAAAGTTTCTGTCCTGCATCGCTACGACGAGACCTGATCCACAGATTACACAGATTACATAGATTGAGTAAGTAGAATCTGTGTAATCTGTGGATCAGGATTTCCCGCCGCTGATGAATGGAAGGAGTTTCGAAACTCGCCCGAACGTTTCCGCGTGAATGCGCGCGGCCTCAGCCTGCGAACGCCCGGCCTGCTTGAGGAGCAATATTGTCTCACCTCGATCAAAGACAAGCGTCTTCTCGTCGATAACGTCAAGCTGTTGTTTCGAACGCAAACGCCATAACGGGTTCGGCGGCCTGCTCCGGCACAGTAGGAGCACGTCCGCTGTTTCGGAAAGCGACGGCTGCAGAATATTGAAGAAACTACCGAACCAATCCGCGTCGAACAAATGGTCTATACCATCAAGGACAAGCAATGGCCGCTCGTCCTTTTCGTCGCTTTCCAATACGGAAGCTATGACGTAGAGAAATACCCCCATCGCGGCTGGCGAGGAATTGGAAACGGCGTGCAGCGAGTCGCCGACGGCTTTCTTGCATTCGGCCACTCGATGCACGCTCGCCGCGAGGTAACTTGCGAAAACATTCCAATCGCTGTCTGACGATTCAACTGTAAACCAGGCGACTCTCTTCCGCGTGCGCGCATAAGCCGCGGCGATCGACGTCTTGCCGGTCCCCGCTCGACCGGAAACCAGTGTCGCGGCGCATTTGCCAAGCGATCGATCAAGTTTTTCGATGAGTCTTGGCCGTGCGATCAGCCCCGCACAGCACGGAATCTCAAGCTTCTCATTCAAGATATGCACGCCGTCACACTCACCTTTCGAAGACTTCGCGACGGTGGTGATGGCCGCCGGTGAATACGCTTCTGTCGAATCGAAATGGTCGTTAAGAGTGAAGCTCATTGTCATCGTTCGCAGCATACGACCCCGTCCTTGAGAAAAACTTGAACCCTACTCAAGTTTTTCTCAACCGACCCTCTATAAGCTCCGCTGTAAGTAAAAGTCCCAGTTAAACAGGTTTGAGATCGGGCGGGCGTTCGATGCAATACAAAGGCAAAGTTTGTATAACTACACTCCAATGCGGGACACATATAATAAGCGCGCCCGGGGTGCTCGTATTAGTTCGATACGAGGCCTCGCAGATATCATGAGTCTGAATTGCGCGCGCAAGCGCGGTTCCCCGATCAAATCAGATGAATAGATTCCTGGCACTCATATTAATATTGCTGCTGACGGCGACTCCCGTCTGGGCAGGCCTATCTGTCGTCAAATCAAACGGCATCACGCTAACCGGTGCGGACGGCATAACGCTTACCGGCGCCGACGGTATTACTCTCACCGGAGCCGATGGAATCTTCAATTACAGTTCGAACGGCATCACACTCACGGGCGCGGACGGTATCACGCTAACGGGAGCGGACGGCGTCACCTCGACAGGCGTCAACGGCGCGACTTATACGGGACCGAACGGGATAACGTTGACCGGAGCGGACGGCATTACCCTTACCGGAGCCGATGGCATCACGCTTACTGGCGCCGACGGGATAACGTTGACTGGCGCCGATGGTCAACGATACACCGCTGATTCGATCATCATTCGCAACCCGAACGGAATAACCCTAACCGGAGCGGACGGCATCACGCTCACCGGAGCGGACGGCATCACTTTAACTGGAGCGGATGGCGCTACGCCGGTCGGCCTAAATACCGCTACACTTCCCCACGCGGACGGGATCACGTTAACCGGAGCCGACGGCATAACACTTACCGGTGCTGACGGCATCACACTGACCGGCGCGGATTCGGTCCTGGGTATTGGACCGGCGGGCGTCATTTTCGACCACACAAATCCCACAGGCATTACGCTCACCGGAGCCGACGGCATAACGCTAACGGGAGCTGATGGCATAACGCTCACCGGCGCGGACGGCATAACGCTTACTGGTGCCGACGCCATGAAACTCATCGGCGTCGACGACACTATCGGACTTCAGGGTGTAGATCCGGAACTTTTAGTTGCTCTTAATAAAGCGACCGACGACAGCAACATAAACGCAGTGATCGTGTATCACTCGTCGGTGACTGATGCTGACATCGCACAGCTTCAGCAGCTCGGCATCCTCGGCGGAACGCGTTTGCGTGTGCTACCGGTGGTTTACGTCACCGCAACCAAAGCGCAGCTCCTCGCGGTTTCCAGGTTGCCGAGAGTGCGCTCGCTCTACGGTAATCGCACGCTAACGTTCAACTCCGATCCGTACTTCAATATCACCGGGGTACAACGTGTTGCGCCAGACGGCGACCTTCGTCAGGACAACGGCGGGATAACCGTAACCGGCCGCAATGTGACGGTCGCAGTCCTCGATACCGGCATCAACAGCCAGCACGTCGACCTCGCAGGAAAAGTAGTTCAGAACGTTCGATTGGCCGATACGCAAAGCGCTCCCGCGTCGTTCGCGTATCCGGCTCCACTCGAGAATCTCGCGAACACCGATCTAGTTAGTGGCCATGGAACCTTCGTCAGCGGAGTGATTGCCGCAAGCGGAGCGAGTTCATCGGGACGATTCGCGGGCGTCGCTTCGGGCGCACGGCTTCTCGGGCTTAGTGCCGGTGATCTAAACCTGATGTTTGTCCTTTCAGGATTCGATTATCTGCTCCAGAAAAGAGCCCAGTACAACGTGCGGGTAGTTAACTGCAGCTTCTCGGCGAACACGGTTTTCGATCTCAATGATCCGGTTAACGTGGCGACGAAGATGCTGACCGACGCAGGTGTGAACGTCGTATTTTCCGCCGGTAACACCGGTTCGGGAAACGGAACGATGAACCCGTATGCGATCGCGCCGTGGGTGATCGGCGTCGGCGCAACCGATGCGGCAGGCAAACTCGCAGACTATTCATCACGCGGCAACTTCGGTGACGATTTGCAGCACCCGTCGCTGGTCGCTCCCGGAACAAACATTGTCAGCCTTCGGAGTGCACCAACCGTTACAGGAGTCTCGGGAATCGCGGGTGCGGACACACAACGTCTGACGCCAACCCAACTGCCGTACTACACGACAGCCACAGGCACATCGTTCTCGGCCCCGCAGGTTGCCGGAGCCATCGCCTTGATGCTCGAAGTGAATCCGAACCTTACTCCGGCAGACGTCAAGGACATCCTGAGCCGCACAGCAACGCCGATGCCTCGCTACTTCTTCCACGAAGTCGGCGCCGGGATGCTCAACACATACGCAGCAGTGCTTGAGGCCGCGTTTCCGGAACGCTACATGGGCGGCTTTCGCTCAACGCTTTCCCGCAACGCCATCCGGTTCACCACGCGAACATCGCAGACGTTTGAGCAGACTGTGATTCCGAATACGACAAGCTCAACGAACGTCGCGATTCCGCCGAACACAATTCAAGTCGGCATCAATATCTATTGGGATCTCAGTGCAAATGATTTTGGACTGAAAGTTTATGATCAGTCGAACTCATTGCTGGGGGAATCGAACTATCTCAACTTGCCTGGCTTCACCGGACGCCGTGAGAAAGTTGTGCTCCGCAATCCGTTGAGCCAAACGCTGCGTGCGTCGATATTCCATTCAGGTTATGTGGGAACAAGCCAGCAGGTCTTCGGTGCGGTCGAGGTAACTCAGGTTGAGTATCCGACGATGCTCGATGAGTCGACGCTCTCGCCTGACCAGGCCATACAGGTCGAGAAGAGTCTGCTCTCAAATCTGATGCTTCCGGAAGGTCGAAAATTCCGTCCGAATGATGCCGTCAGCCGCCTTGAACTTGCCGAGTCACTGGTCCGAGCGGGCCTCATTCCACAGTACATGGCATCAGCTCCGATGTTCACTGACGTTCGCGACGACGATTCGCGGAATGTAGTCGAGAGCACGCAGGCGTCTCCATCGGGCGCACTGTTTTATGATGCGACCGTTGGCAGGAATTTTTATCCTTACAACGGAGCCACGAAACTCGCAGCAGCAATCGCGTTCGTTAAAGCTGCCGGCCTCAGCTCTCAAGCCACCTGCGCTTCGCTTCCTGTGACAGTCTCCGACGCCTCGTCGATACCTTTCGCGTGGCGAGGTTACGTCGCCGTCGCTCTACAGCGAGGTTTTATTTCCCTCGACGGCAACGCATTCAACCCGTCGCGCAGCCTCACGCGGGTCGAGCTCGCGAAGTCGCTCAACACGCTAGTCGCGCAATAACTACAATCTGACTTCATCTGCCTACGACGAAGGGTCAAGGGAGATGATGATGGATCAAACATCTACCCACCCGCTTGCTACCGCGGGCGGTACTGACTGTGTCCAAGCCGGAACCTGACTTTTGAGGCAAAGACTAGTTGAACAGTTGAGCAGTTGACCTAGAAGTTGCCGCATTGCTTTGGCGTTTAGTTACTCGTCGCGGCTTGCTGGTTGGCGGTCCACTCTAGCCACAGGCTCGGTTTGATCCTCCACGATTCCGTCGTGCAATTCTAACCTCTCGGTAGCGCGTAGTTGTCGAGAGTCCTCGACCACCGGATAAACGACCCCGTCGATTTCGTTCCCGGCGAATGCAAGAAGGATCAAGCCGGCGACATAAAGAACCAGCGTGAAGAAAGAAATGTAGCCCGTGGCGGGTGCAAAGCTTGGCGTGTCCAATGTACCAAGTGAAACACCCTGGACCAGCGTCCTTGCTACACGCTTCAGCCACCCACCTTCCGGACTAAATAGACTCGCCAGTAGCATGTGCTTAAGAACGAAAGCTGTCCCAAAGAGTATCGCGAGGCTGCGCACAAGTCTGCGGGGGTCAAACGATGAGAACTGATTGTTCCAAAGCGTCCACAGAAAAAAGAAAGAGAACAACCAGTGGAGCAAGCCGCGCTCGGGGAGCACAGAGTTGAAAGCCTGGGCCGAGGCAAAAAAGAGTGTGATGAGCATCCAGACATGGACCAGATTCGTGAGAGGCGGAAGGTCGCTCGCGATCCATTGATGAAACCTGATTAGACGACCACGTACGAGGAGAAGCATTAAGAGAACCGCGAGCAAAAGTGTGATTAGCGGCGGCGCGACAAAAATTAGATTCCGGTTCTCGCTATCCACACGCAGCCCGCCCAGTAGCACCACTGTCAGGAAGAGCATTGGCAGTGCAACATTATCCAACAGCGCGCGATTCCTCGAACGATTGGTCTGCGTTATGTTGTTAGTTGTCACTTCCTCGTACGTAGAACCTTAAGTGGATTGACGTCGCTCCAGCTGCGCTCCGTGCCTTGCTCTAATTCAGCTTTCAATTCCGCGGCGCTATGCATCCGCAAGTTCGGATCATCCACAATAAGCGGGCTAGCGGATGCAAGACTGATTGCGCGATTAACTGCTTCCAGACCTTGCTTGAACAACTGCTGGTCGTGATAAAGACGGCCCCAGCCTTCGCGATAAAACGAATAAGCAATATAGAACTGTGTCCGCGGATCTCCCTGGGCGGGGTCAGCGCGCTGCCATTCGTCGCGAGCCGCTCGAAACTGATCCCGCCGAAAGAGATCCAGTGCAGTATTAAACTTTTCCTGGTTTACCTGATAGGTACCGGCAGCAACTTGAGCACTGGTCGCCACTTCTTCGAATGTGCGGGGTTCAATGGCGTAGATCCAGGCAATGAATACGGCATACGTAATCGTGAGCACGAGGCCCCCGATTTGAATTATTCTGGATTGCATTCCCACTGAAGCACCCACTGTTTCCCGTCACCTTCACGTTTGGTATCGCGCTGCAAAAGTCTCTGTTACCTCTTCGGCCAGATCAGTTTGAAACTGTTGCCTGATGAGAGCGCCATAAACGACGAGGTCGCGCGCAAGCATTCGGACGCGACGGCCGACTTGACCTACCAGCTGGCCTGAAGAATCAAAATCCTTCTCGCCGTAGACAGATATTCCATAAGGCAAACTCCATCCATAGCACTGACGTACGCTTGTTCGCATTTGCTCCATTACGGTGAGGCCCTTTTCATGCGAAGCGCAGACATAGGCGAAGAGTTTGCCGGCGAACTCGGACCAATAAAAGTCCAGAAAGTTTTTCATCGCACCCGACATCGAGCCGTGGTAGTCAGGCGAGGCCAGCACGAAGGCGTCGGCCCAATTGACAGCTTCAGTTGCGGCGCGCAAACCAATGTGATCCATCGACTCATTGTCAGGATTGTATGTTGGCAGATCGATCGCGTTCAGTTCGAGCAGACGCGTCTCAGCGCCGTGTTCACGGGCCGCCGCCAATGCGATGGTCGCAAGCCGGCTACTGTATGAGTCGACCCGCATGCTGCCGCAAACGCCCAGCAGTCTAATCGTCATCAAAATAACTCCCGTGGGAAACTTTTATGCAAGTCCGTCCAAAAATTCCTACGAAGCGAAGTAGATGTCAAGTCAGATGAGATTCTCATTACGCAGTGGGGGTGAATTCGGCGATGCTATGTCCGCTTTTAGTTTCGACTATGTTGAGAATGTCACGTTGGCTGGTTACCGCTTCTTAGTGAGGTTTTATTTCCGTCGACGGCAAACGCATTCAACCCTTCGCGCAGCCTCACGCGTGTTGAGCTCGCGAAGTCGCTAAATACTCTAGTCGCGCAATAACCAACGCTATCTTTCGGCGTCATTTTCCTTGACTCCCCGGCGTTTATTCCTTTATTAACATGGCGATCGTTCGCTCATTGCCTATCTGAAGTTTCTCAGACCGGGGCCGCACCGCTGATTCCCCGTCGCATTCTGGAGTTCTTTTTTTAGTAACGGTTCAGATTTCTGTTCGGGGATTCTGTTACGGTCCATCACCAGTCCGTGATCGTCAAAGAGAAAGACTCGCCGATGGCTAAATCCGACAAAATTCATGTGATGATTTCGAGCCGGTGCAAGGCTCAATTGTCTTACAACGGCAAATTGGTTTTGCTCACAGAGGTGCGAAAGGAGATCGAGAAGCAAATCAACTCGCTCATTCTTTGGCAGGGCCAGGAGCCGCTTTTCGAATGCTGGATCAACGAGACAAGTACCAGTGCGAACCTGCGCCAGACTTGGTGGGACGAATCAATCCAACAGTCCAAAGACGCCGACATCGTGATTGTTTTTTATAACGGTGAGGCAGGTGGCGGTATCAAAAACGGCCCCCTTGGGATTTGTGAAGCAGAGTTAGATGCGGTGCTCACGGATTCAAAGAAGGTTCGCGTCATCACGCTGCCGCTTGCCGCTGCCTCCACGGACCCGGCGCAACTCGCACGTGACCAGTCATACCAGGCCTTTATTGAAAATCTCGCCCTGTTTAGGCCGGAGGTTAAAACCGGCGAGGAACTGATCGAACGAGTGCTCAGAGAAGTTAGAGCCATCGTGGTTGAGTTGGTCCAGAATGCGGGCCTCACTCCCGACCTCGGTAAATCAAACATTGGACCAGCGCTTGAATGGCATCGCATGAGTTACACGGAACGTGAAACTGCAATGCGCAAACAACTTCAGAAGGCACTCAAAGAAGTGCCGGGAACGAAATCGGTTGATTCGAAATTGGCCGTTAGTGAGCGTGCTACGCTCTGGTTATATCTGGGTGGAAAACAGATTCTGACAGTTCTGCACGCAGTACCCGCGGGTCTCTCGCAATCGGCAGCGCGCGAGATAGTGGGCCAACCCTTTCTGACGGATCACAGACTTTACGATCAACTGGCAACAGGTGATGGCGGACCATTACATCTCGTCGCCTGCTACAAAGGTGCGACGGAGAGTCAGGCTTTGAAGATGCTCGGTTTTCCTGATGCGACGGTGGTGCCCGGACGCTTCGGACTCCACGTCGCTGATTCAGTGCAGAAGATTCAAATCGTGCTGCTGCGGAATTGCGAAAGCCCGACGACGACCAGTCACGCGGTTAGCACGTGGTTGGAGTGGCTCAAGAGATCCGCGGAGGACGTGGAAGTCGCTAAACGCGCCATTGCGCGAAAGCGGATCATCACTGCGATTGCAAACGAGAATGGGAAAGGCAGTGTCGTGGTCTAATTGGCCTTGCGCGATCGTGAATGTACGGGTAGTGTCCTAATCCGGTTTGTTGTTTGCGCCTTTGCGTATTGCTTCGCGGCTTTGCGTGGAAATGAGTTTCACGCCAAGGCGCGAAGGAAGACGCAAAGACGCAAAGACGCAAAGAAATCAGATTAGGACACTTACACATCAGATGAAACGGGCGATTACGAAATCTACGTCCAGTCCTTTTCATCGCTGCCGACGGCAACATGATGGCTTCCTCCGTGACGGTCAACAGTTTCTCATCAGGACGCGCGTCGGCGACACCCATGCTCAGCTTCCGATCATGATTCTCAACTGGACCGCACTTTTGAAAAAATGAAAATCACGCGACTGCATTTCTTTTTGCTGTTGATTACTTTCGTCGTGTTCGCTGACTCAACGAAAGCGTCCCCGCCCAGTTATCTGTACAAAACGAAGCTGGTCCAAGCGGCGCCGGGAAGGTTGCTCGATCTGATCGAGTTACAGAAAGCGTTGCTGCCTGAGTACCGGAATGCGGGTGACGAGCAGCCACTGATGATGCGGCACAGCCAGGGGGATCGTTGGGATCTTTTGTTATTGATCCCGATGAAAAGCTACGCCGACTATTACAGTCCGGAGCGAGTGTCCAAACGGAATCAAACCCTCAAAGAGAGTCAGGACAAAATGGACGCTCTGATCGCCTGGCAGGAAGACGTCTTTGTGTACGGACCACCACTGCCTGAGATACAGAAAGCATTTGCCTCTTCTGCCTTCTTTCACGTGGAGATGTTTGACGCTCTCGCCGGTAAGCAGTCTGAGTTATTCAAAGAACGCGAAATGGAGAATGCTTATCTGAGGGCACTCAAACGTCCCGAGAATCTGATCTTCGTGCGTGACCAGGGTGCTTCGTGGGATCTATACACGATTGGCGCATATCGTGACCTAAAACACTTTGCCGAGAGCGCAGGCATTCCTGAAGCAGACCAGGAAACAGCGGCAAAAGCAGCCGGGTTCGAATCAGCTAACCGTATTGGTCCGTACCTCCGCACTCTGATTAGTCTGCATCACGACACGCTGGCGGTAACCGTGAAGTAATCACAAACAATAATGCCCATATCTCCTAACACAACAAGAAAACGAATCGTACTGTCGTCGCTTCTGTCCGCTTTAGTCATCGTCTCGATGGTCCAACCCGCTCAACTGGCACAATCTGATTCCGCCAGATTAGAAGAAGAAACGATGCGCCACTTTCAGGCGATTCTTCGTCTGGATACCAGTAACCCACCGGGGGACGAAAAGCTCGTAGTTGATTACCTGAAAAGCGTGTTGGACCGCGAAGGCATCGAGACAAAAGTCTTCGCGCTCGACCCGCAACGCCCAAATCTCGTCGCTCGTCTGCGTGGCAATGGTAAGAAGAGACCCGTACTCATCATGGGTCACACAGACGTCGTTACGGTCGATCCAACTAAATGGAAGCATGGGCCATTTTCCGCGATGCGTGAAGGCGGTTATGTCTACGGGCGTGGAACGCTTGATGACAAGCCCGACGTGGTAGCGGGTTTGATGACGATCATTCAACTCAAACGAATGAAGATCGCCTTGGATCGGGATGTGATTTTTTTGGCTGAGCCGGCCGAAGAAGGCAATGGCTTATTTGGCATAAACTTCATGGTCGAGAAGCACTGGTCGGAGATTGATTCCGAATATTGTTTGGCCGAAAGTGGCGGAGTAGTCAGGTCTTACGGTGAGATCCTATTTGCGACGGTAAGCACCACCGAAAAGGTTGCGCACACTGTGAAGTTGATTGCTCGCGGCGTGGCTGGTCACGGTTCAATGCCGCTTCGCAGCAATGCAATCGCGCATCTGTCTCGGGCGATAACCAGGGTGACAGACTGGCAAACACCGATGCGTCTGAACGAAACAACACGCGCGTATTTCGAGGGACTCTCAAAACTCAGTGCGCCTGATGACGCTGCAAGATATCAGAAAATCCTGCAGCAAAAAGATACCGACGCGGTCCAGGAATATTTCGCGATCAACTATCCATTTTTGTTTTCCATACTACGAACCTCGATCTCACCAAACATTATTAAGGGTGGCTATTTGCGTAATGTCATTCCTTCCGAGGCAGAAGCCACGCTCGACATTCGCGCGTTGCCGGATGAAGATTTCGCGGCTTTTCTTGAACAGCTTCGCAAGGTCATCAACGATCCCGCGATCGAAGTCGTAGAAGTTTCGAACGCCGTTCGACCCAGTGCTCCACCTTCGCGTTTGGACACCGAAGCTTTTCATCTCATCGAGGCGACTCACAGGCGGATCTACGATGCCGTGACGTTGCCCACCATGATGACGGGAGGGACCGACATGGCTCAGGTTCGCGCGCGTGGCGTTCAGTGTTATGGCATTGGCCCGATGACTGACGTCGAGGATATTCCTAAGGGTTTTGGCGCGCACAGCGATCAGGAGCGAATCCTTGAGGAGGCGTTGCACAAATTTGTGCGTCTCCAATGGGAGATTGTTTTGAATCTGGCGAAGTCTAACTAACAATGACGGCTGGATAATCTTCACGGTTGAGAAACTACCCGACTTGGCTGTAACTGTCGCTTCTTCTTTCTTTGCACCAAGACAACGATCAGTCCGGCGACAAAGATGATGAACGAGATTGTCAGCACTATGGCTCCGGGAATAATGCCGAGCAAGGCCTCATCCCAACTCGTGCGGCCGTCAGTCAACACGGGCAACAGCAACGAAACGAGAAGTACCGCGCCCCCAAGCAGAACGCCGAGGATGCCGAGGATCAATATGATTTTGCCGATCATAGATATCCTTTCGAGAAGCTCGTTTTAGAAAACTTCGCGACACGATAGCAAATCATTTAGACAGGATGAACAGTATTTTTCAGGATAGCGTTCGAAAAAATGTCGACATCAACTACTTTCCAGTACAACCAATCTCGCCCAATGTATCTCTAACGCCCGGTTCTTTTCTGAATTGCTGCCGACCGACACGGCAAACTTTCCCCAAACAACCAGCGTGAGATCTCTTTCGAGTGGTGACGTGTGCGACTTGACCTACTAGCGCCGCACGCTTCGGAGTAGGTGGTCGTGTGCGTTGCTGCGGTGGGAGCGGAGTTTCAGAACGTCAAGAGCGCTCCGCTCCCGCCGGTACTTGTGTGTCAACCTCCGTTTACTTGAGGAGCAACTATGATGCGGATCTTACACGTCGAAGATGACGAGGACACACGCAAACTTGTCGAGTGCATATTGCACGGTAAAGGATGGCAGGTTGTCTCCGTGGAAGACGCAACTTCAGCGTTCAAGCTCGCCGCGGCGGGCGGATTCGACCTCTATCTGATCGACAACTGGATTGAGGGTGACAACGAAAACGCGTTGTGCCGCGGTTTGCGTACTCTCGATCCACACACTCCGATACTTTTTTATTCCGGTGCCGTGTTCCCAACTGACGTCGCGTCGGCGCTCGCATCCGGCGCACAGGGATACCTTGAAAAGCCTTGTACTCCTGACGCACTCGTTGAAGAGATATTAAAGGTGAGCCGAGCCTGATTCCGATCTAACCTGGAAGGTCGAAATGATCATCTCCTTCAAACTAGTTGTCGCTGCAGTTGTTCTGGGAATCTTTGCTGTCTCAATGTCAGGTGTCGTGGTCCAGCAGCAGACACCTACGACATTGAGGGCCGTCCGGTTCAACGGCGATATGACGAGTCTTCTTGCTGAGATGCCCCACGCTTACGGCGTGACTGTTGGATTAGAGCTCGACACCCAGGGTTACCAGCGTGTTGAAATGGATTTGTCGGACGCATCTATAACAGACGTTATGAATGCGATCGTTCAGTCGTCGAAAAAGTATCAGTGGCGACAGACCGATCGATTTGTCGAGATTTGGCCATTAACCGGAAGCAATCCGTTGCTTGAGACGAGGATCAGCAGTTTCAACTTCAAAGACCTCAGTGCCTCACAGGCTTTTGATCAATTATTGAATTCGCCTGAAGTCCAGGCAAACATGACAACCTTGAATCTGAAGCGCCGAGTTCCGGATGTCTCCCCGGGAAAAGTGAGTATCTCCAGATTTTCCCTAAATTTGGAAGGGTTGACTCTGCGAGAGGCACTCAACAAGATCGCTCACGAATCGCACATTGAGATTTGGATCTTTCGCAACTATCCGAACGGATTTTTCTCAATCAGCTCTGGAGAAAGATAGGGACATCCACAGATTACACAGACTCTTTTCTGTGTAATCTGTGGATTTGTTTTGTTGTCTAGTTGCCTCCAGACGTTGGTCGCAGCGCGTGCTTCGAAACGAACTGCGCGACCTGACGTCCCACTCGCGCGCCGACATCGTCAGAATTCCGGAAGTGAATCCCTGAATAGACTCGAGCGTCGATTACTTCATCAACACCTTGACTAAAGCTGGTCCATGTTCGAGTGATGCCTGTTTGCGTAACGCTGATCGATATTCCCGGGGTGTCGCCGAATTCGAGTGTAAGGATCTTTGCCATCGCACTGCTATTCGTCGAGTGACCCGATGGATACTCCGGATGTGGCGGCGTTGGTATGAACGGTTTCCACGCGGCGTCAGCCGCAGTCTGATCGTTGCCATCAAGGTTGCCGTTTGTGATCGCTGACTGTGGCCTCCAGAAGTTGTATGTGTATTTCGCGTCCCAGCACGCCACGCTCGCGTCGGACGATGCGACGTAGAACAGCGCGAACAAACGCGCCTGCGACGAAAGGTCCATATTGCGACTCTGCACAACCTGCACTAGTACGGGGTTCCAAATCGCAGTCGGAGACGCACGCCAGAAGAGTGCGATGTCGCTCTGTTCAGCCGAACGCGTAGAGCCAGTTGCAACTCCGATCTGTTTGATCTCGTTGTAATCCTTCGCATATTGTTCGCTGGTCAGATCAGGCGGCGCATCCGGCCGGAATTGTGATCCGCTCCTTAGCACAAATGGAGTAACTTTCCCCCAGCCAGGCAGCGATGCGGGTGCGTTGTTGAGTCGGACCCAAACACCCGGTGCGCCCTGATTCGGAGCGTCGTAACTGAACTGAGCTTCTGCTGCATGATCGTTTGCCCGCACCGCGAGAATTGCTGCGGCGGCGGCGCGACCATATGCAACCGACGGATCGTTTATTGAGTAACCGTGATCCTGGAGCGATGTCATCAAGCGACTATCCAACAGCGCATCATTTCCCGGAAAAAGATTTCTAAGAGCTTCATAAGCCGCCCCGATTGCTGCAGCTTCCGCCGACGCATTCTGTGGTGGAGCTGGTGGCGAAAGATAAGTCTCAAAGTCGCCTGTAATTCCGTTAACCGCGTCGTGTACTGACAGTTGAAAAATCGCCATGACGCGAGTTTGCTGGATCGCGGCGAGAGCGGGTACCGCCTGCAGCGTGAGTTTTACTGCCAGGTCGTTCCACTCGATTACGACATTACTCGTCACTGCCGGCTTAGGCGCCGGATTCACATGTGAACTGGCCCCCGTGGCACAGGCAACGCTCAACAACGGGCACACCGATATCACAAAAAGCGCGATGACCGCCGTTAGTGTAAAAAGCAGACCTTTGCTTACTTTGTTGACTCTCATGTTTCTCCTCTTTCTGTCGGGTTCTTACCCTTAAGGCGGGATTGAGGGAGAAAACATTTAACGAGAGGTCAAAAAAATTTTGCTGCATTGACACAAGATCAGTTGTGATATTTTGTGGGGCGCTTTAAGGCAGGTGGGTTGTATGCAGCCACAGTCGTCGAAAGAAATTACGAAGTTACTTGTAGCGTGGAGTGATGGTGACGACGCTGCGCTTAATCAGCTCGCTCCACTTATTCACGCAGAATTACACCGGCTTGCCCACCAGTACATGATCCGCGAACGTCCGGGCCATTTACTCCAGACCTCTGCCCTTATCAACGAAGCGTACATACGCCTGATCGATTGGAAGAACGTCCGCTGGCAAAACCGTGCGCACTTCTTCGGTGTTGCGGCGCAACTTATGCGACGTATTCTCGTCGACTTCGCTCGCGACAGACAGTACTTGAAACGCGGTGGAGGCGCGTTTCAAGTGTCACTGAGCGAAGCGGCGTCGTTTGTGGTCCATCGCAGCGCGGACTTCGTTGCGCTCGATGACGCGCTCAAGGCATTGGCTGAAATTGATCCTCGTAAAGTTAAGGTCGTCGAGATGCGTTTCTTTGCCGGGCTTTCCGTCGAAGAAGTAGCTGAGCTATTAAATGTTTCGAAAGAGACTGTGATGCGTGATTGGCGTCTCGCGAAGGTTTGGTTGTTGCGAGAGCTCGATGGAGAATTTGTCAGCTCGTGAATAACGAACGGTGGCAGGAAGTCGAACGCATTTATCACTTGACCCTGGAAAGAGAGGCGAGTGAACGTTCCACCTTTCTGGTCCAGGCTTGCGCCGGCGACGAAGCACTGCGACGCGAAGTTGAATCTCTGCTTAGTTATGAACATCACGCCGAAGGTTTCATCGAAGCACCCGCGCTCGAGGTTGCAGCAAAAATCATGGCCGGCGAACACTCGCCGATTCGCGCTGGTGACAAATTCAACCAGTACCGGATCGTCTCGATGCTTGGCGCCGGTGGAATGGGCGAAGTCTATCTCGCCGAAGACACCAGCTTGCGACGCAACGTTGCCCTCAAGTTTCTACCGGCGGTTCTCACCAAAGACAAAGCACATCTGCGACGCTTTGAAGTAGAGGCGCGCGCAGTGGCGGCACTCTCGCACCCAAATGTCTGCATCATCCACGAAGTAATTCAGACGGACGATGGTCGCCATTGCATTGTCATGGAGTACATCGAAGGCATGACCTTGCGCCAGCGAATGGCGAAGGACCATCTCGGCGTCGACGAAGCGCTCGACGTCGCCATTCAGATCGCAACTGCGCTCTGCAGCGCTCACAGAGCGAAGATCGTGCACCGTGACATCAAACCTGAAAACGTAATGCTGCGAGAAGACGGGTTCGTAAAAGTGCTCGACTTCGGCCTCGCGAAACTGACAGAAACGGATCCTGATCCGGCGAACAGTGACGCCGAAACACGTGCCATCGATCCCAAAACCATGCCGGGCGTGTTGATGGGAACTGTCGCCTATATGTCGCCTGAGCAAGCGCGCGGACTTCTGGTCGATGCTCGAACAGACATTTGGAGTTTGGGAGTCGTGCTCTACGAGATGATTGCGGGACGGCTACCGTTCGATGGACCAACACCGACCGATATTATCATCGGGATTGCCGAAAGAGATCCGGCGCCTCTGCCGAGGTCGAGCTCTTTACAACCAATCGTCACGAAAACATTAGCGAAGGATCGAAACCACAGGTATCAGACCGCCGAGCAGGCTCTGGGTGATCTTAAGAATGCCAAACGCGAGTTGGAACTCGGGACGGCCCACGCTTACCACGAGCGATCCAGCCCCGGCCTCCTGACCAAGACGCGATCCATCACCGCGATCGCAATTGCTGCTGCCGTCATTGGCCTCGCGGCTCTCGCGATCTGGTTCACTCGACAACCGAAAACGCCGACGCCGGCGACGGCAAGGCCGATACATTCCCTGGCCGTGTTGCCAATGGAAAATTTTTCAGGAGATCCGGCGCAGGATTACTTCGCCGATGGGATGACTGAAACACTCATCTCGGGACTTGCTAAAGTCGGTTCGCTGCGAGTTATCTCGCGCACCTCCGTGGCGCAATTCAAAGGCTCGCACAAACCGTTAAAAGAGATCGCAAAGGAATTGAATGTCGATGCAATCATTGAAGGGTCGGTGCAACATTTTGGCGACAAGATCCATGTCGGCGTGCGACTGATTGAAGCTGAAACCGAGACCCCAATCTGGACTGAGGAGTATGACAGAGATCTTCGCGACGTGCTGACTCTGCAGAATGAACTGGCACAAGCGGTCACTCGGGCGATCCGCATTAAGCTCACACCCCAGGAACAGTCGCGGCTGGCTGAACGGCGCAGCATCAACCCAGCGGCATACGATGATTTTTTGCGTGGTCGTTATTATCTTAACCGCCAAACAAAGTCAGATAACGACGCGGCGATTGAGGCTTTGAGTCGGGCTACCGAAGCCGATCCGGAGTTTGCAGGCGGTTGGGCTGAGTTGGCCCAGGCTTATGTGTGGAAGCTCTTCTTGTTTGCACCCGATGAGAAAGAATTG
>DASYPN010000193.1:0-1594 GCA_036006625.1 Pyrinomonadaceae bacterium
GGCGCGACATACGTGGGAGTGCGTCGCGCCCATCCATATTCGTGGTTACTGTCCTCACCCCAGCAACCACTTGAGACGGAGGATCCACCAACCGTCTCTCTTGCCCCACAATATACATCGCAACGTCTGTGCCGTGCAAGAGCCTTTTTATTTTGAAGATAAACAGGTTGGGTTTGCTCGGAAAGGCGACTGAGGCGACTTTAGCGGGCTCGAAAGCTCGGCTTCACCGTGTAGATTTTTCCAGGTTCGTCGTGTAGAAATTTCACCAGACGTTAGCTGCCGGCGCCGATTTCAGCTTCGATCGCCCGCGCGATTCGTGCGGCGTACTCCTCGATCTGGCGCTGGTGCTCGCCCTCAATCATGACTCTGGCCAGCCGCTCCGTTCCAGAGTAGCGGAGCAGCAGTCTGCCTTTCTGCGAAAGCAGTTCCTCGACCTCCGTGACTGCAGCCTGAACCGAGGACAACTCGGCAAATGGAACCTTCTCCCGCACTCTTACATTGACGAGGATCTGCGGGTACTGCTTGAACCCCGCGGTCATTTCGGCCAGTGTTTTCCGTGATTCCCGAAGCGCTCGAAGGAGGCAGAGTGCGGTGATCATGCCGTCTCCGGCCAGACTCAGCTCGGGCATGATGATGTGTCCCGACTGTTCGCCACCGAGGCTTGCTCCAAGCTCCAGGAGTTTCTCGAGCACGTACTTGTCGCCGACGTCAGTGCGAACGAGTTGAATTCCCGCTGAACGAAAGGCGATTTCGAGCCCGATGTTGCTCATTACCGTCGCGACGACGGTGTTGTCTTTCAGCTTTCCGTGCGACTGAAGATGCGACGCGAGCGCCCACATCGTTGCGTCCCCGTCGACGAAATTTCCATTGTTGTCGATGAAGAGAGATCGGTCGGCGTCTCCATCGAATGCGACGCCGAGGTCAGCACGTTCGTCGTCGACTTTTTGACGAAGCGAATCGATGTGAAGCGATCCGCAATCGCGATTGATGTTGCGACCGTCCGGAGACGCATTGATGGCGATCACTTTCGCTCCGAGTCGTGTGAATAAAACGGGAGCGAGTGCCGAGCTGGCGCCGTTTGCACAGTCGACAACCATCTTCAGACCTTCGAGACTTAGTTCGCTTCCGATTTCGTCTGCCAGGAATGAGAGGTACTCCTGGTGGAGTTTCTCCTGCAGTTCCGGTGATGCCGGCACCGGAGTCGATTCAGAAGGCGCGAGTTTAGTTTGAGCGAAGATGTCGGCCTCGATCATTCGCTCAACTGAGTCGTCCATCTTCTCTCCGGAAGGCGCGAAGATTTTGATTCCGTTGTCCTGATACGGATTGTGCGAGGCGCTGATGACGACGCCTGCAGACGCGCTATGTTTGCGTGTTAAGAAGGCAACGCCCGGGGTTGTGATAACACCCGCCGAAAGACACTCGACACCTGCTTTGTTTGCACCTTCGATCAGAGCACGTTCGATCGATTCGCCCGATTCGCGCGTATCGCGTCCGATGATGATTTGCGGATTGGGTTCGCGTTCGGCCAGGTGCTCGGCGAGCGAAAAACCGATTGCGGTGACGGTTGGCGAGTCGAGCGGAAACTTCCCCGCTT
>DASYPN010000194.1:0-2091 GCA_036006625.1 Pyrinomonadaceae bacterium
TCGGTACTGACTGCCTGCCAAACAATTTCCGAGATCAAGAGCTGCGAGTCGAAGCGCTTGTTCAACTTCTCAATCCTTGCCGCCAGATTAACGACATCGCCAATTACCGTGTACTCGCGTCTCAACGCCGATCCAATACTGCCCGTCACAGCTTCACCCGCATGGAGACCAATCCCCACAGTCGTCGGCAGAATCGTCCCCGCCTCAACCTCCTGCTGCACGCGCGCGAGAATCTCCTGCGCCGCCTTCAACGCATTCGCACAATCCTTCCCATCCGAAAGCGGCGCGCCAAACACGGCCATAAATCCATCGCCGAGAAACTTGTTGATGATCCCGTGATGGCGATTGACGATCTCGATCATGAACTCAAACAACGACTCGAGATATTCAACCACCTCTTCCGGACTTCTCTTCTCCGCAAAGCCCGTGAAGTTTCGGATGTCGAGAAACATCACACACACATTCTTGTTTTCACTTCGCAGATCCGGTTTCAAATCCATCAGCTTGCCCATCACCTCAGGCGAAACATACTCACCGAAAGTTCGCGAGATGCGGTTTCGTTCTTCGACTACTGAAAACGAGTTGAGGATTCGCTTTCTGATTTGCACCGTAACGAGTCCGGTTACGACACCAGTCAGGAACAACAGAAAGCCTTTGAACACATGATGCGGAACACCGGCGAGGATCGGCTCAACCGCGGTGGTCGAACTCTTCTGTATGAAGTAGAGGGCGAGCAGCGTGTACTCGATTCCTGCTACGGCGCCGGTGAAAATGCAGAGTCGTACATTCAAACGCAGCGCAGACAGTGAAATAAACAAAGGATAGATAAACGCGGCCGGAGTAAATAGCGTGTAGATCGGACCAAGAAACGACGAGCCCACCATCATGCCTAAAGTGGGAATACTCGTTTCGACAAACGCACTCACATACTTCAGTGCCGGAAATGCTTTCTGCTGCTTCTTGATGAGACGACTAAGAATAATACGTTCGGCGATGAGGTAGAGGAGGTTCGCTCCAAAGATTACGTACACGGCGAGCAGGAACTCGCGGAACCTGCCGTGAAACGCACTCTGAAAGTCGCCGTAGAAGATCGGCGCCATGATCAGAACAAAGAAAAGCGCGCTCATTATCGCTCCGATCAAAATCGAGACGCGCAGTCTTTCGCTCTTCAGACTCTCGATCGCGAATTCTTTCTCGAATACATCATCGTCCATCGTCGAAGTTTTTCTTCTTCGACGCAGGGTCATTCGTCTGGCAACTGACATGACACACCTCAACCAACGCGTTTTGCCGCGCCGCTTTGCAATCGTTCATTCGAGACAATCGCCCGCTTGTGCCATCCTCGACCAACTTCCCCGCCGCGATCAGCGGCACTGACTTCAAAAAGAAAGAGTTTTCCTTCGCGACCGGCGTAACGCGCGGTGGCGGTGACTTCTGCGCCCATCGGCGTGGGCGCGGTGTGATTTATATCGACAGTGACGCCAACCGACAACTCTCCTGGACCAAGCAACGGCAGGAGCACACGAGATGCGGCGATCTCCATCAACGCGACCATGCGTGCTGTTGCGAGCACTGGGGGAAAATCATCTCCGGTATCGCTTGAGATTGAGCTTGCGAGGTCTTGTGGGCCAACTATGAGCGTAGCAGTGCCGGTGGCATTCTCTTCAAGTTCATTTGACATGAGGACATTTTAGCCACAGATCATCCGTGGCTAAAACTAATCTCCGGCTTCCACGAGTCTGGGCTTCTGTGAGCGGCGGGAGCGGAAGAATGAGGTCCGGTCCAAAACGTTCTCCTGAAACTGCTCGAGATAGAGATAAATCACCGGCGTGATATAGAGCGTGATGAACTGCGACACGATCAATCCGCCCACTACAACGAGTCCGAGCGGCCGTCGTGACGAACCATCGGCGCCATACCCGAGCGCGATCGGTACGGCGCCAAAAACCGCAGCGAGCGTCGTCATCAGGATCGGACGGAAACGATCCATACTAGCATCGTGTATCGCCTTGTCGGCAGCTTCACCGTTCTCAACCCGATGGCGCGCGAAGTCGACGATCATGATGCCGTTCTTCTTGACGATGCCCATCA
>DASYPN010000195.1:0-11195 GCA_036006625.1 Pyrinomonadaceae bacterium
AGGCACAAAAGCCACATAAGGCACATAAAAGAGAGCGCCTCGTTTTTGTGCCTTTTGTGCTTTTTGTGCCTTTTGTGGCGCCTAGCGGCGAACGGTGACGCTCAACGTTCCGATGTTGCCACTGGTGTCAAAGGTTCGCAGGGAGATTGTGTGTTCGCCCGGTCCGAGGGCGGCGAAGTCCAGCGTATAGACCTCGTGTCCGCTGTCAGCAATTCCATCGTCCGGAAAGACCGGGATCCACGCAGCGCCGTCGAGACTCGCATCAGCCTTTTTGACTTTGCCCGTGGCATCGTCAACAGAAAAGACGACCTTGACCGAGTCTCTCGTCACCTGAGGCTGGCCCACTGTTTTCACGACCGGTGGCGTGTTGTCGATATCGACCGGCTCGCTCAATCGCTCTCCGGTTAGCTTCTGCCCCGGTGGGTTGTCAGGCGCGTCTGAAGCAACAACCTTGATGATGTAACGCCCATCGGCGAGTGTCGCGCCGTCGATCGTGTAGAAGTTATCGCGCACTTTGTCTTTCAAAAGACGGAACGTCTGCTCATTCAAAGCGCGGTAATAGATCGAATACTCGAGCGTGTCGGAATTGCGATCCTCCGCCTGCCATTGAAACGACCGCGCACCGCGCTGGTAGAAACGTCGCGGCGGAACCTGGGCCACTGGTCCAAACACCGACGGATCCAATCCGGACGACTCAACATTCGGATCGACTGTTACCTGTGCAATCTGCTGCAGACCAACTCCTATCGGTAGCGCTGTGATCGAGAGCACTTCCGGCGCGACATTGCGCGGAAGATAAGCAACGCTCACGTCTTCAATCCACGACGCCGCCGCGGCCGAGTTCGAACCACGAACTGTCGCACGCCATTGAATGAAACGTGCTCGCGGACTCGCGATCTGATTCCCTTCAGGATCTCGATAAGCGGCGCTCCAATCACTCCACGTTGCGTCAGGACGCTCACCGTTGCCAGTACGAGTTTGCACTTCGACCGAACCAGCGCCTCGCCACCAGATTCGTCCCCACGACGCGGTCAACTTTGCATCTCTAACCGGCGACTCGAAAGTTCCTTCGTTCACCAGTTCACTGCCGAAACGAAATAGTTTTCCCTGATTGCTTGACGCAGCGTAGATCTGGTTGTTCCTAACAAGGAGCGACGAGATCTGACCTTCCGGAGATTGCAAGAGAAGCGTGTCGCGACCATCGTTTGTGACTGAGTAGATGCGGCCCTTGTCGGCCGTGCCGATGAGCACGCTGCCGGGTTGAAGTGACGGTGCAATCGCGAAAGCGGTAACAGTGGTAGAACTCCAAACAGTATCGGTTGCTCCATCCGGAAGAATCCGAAACACCGCACTGCGAGCATTTGAGACGTCGTTGCGACTGCGCGCCTGGCCCGTTTGTCCCGTAATCGCCGCGCCAGTCTCGTCGATCGGAGTAATTGTGACTGTAGTATTCGGTGTGCCTTCCGCAGGTTGTGGTGTCGTAACTTGAGGCGTCGACGTCGCGCGTCCACTTGCTGCTGCATCACTCAGCGCGAGTGCGTAGATCGATCCATCAGCCGCGGGCGCGAGCGCGTGGATCTCGCGGAGTTGCGTGTCGAACAGAGCAAACGTCTTTCCCTCAGGAGAAACTCTCAGGACCAGGCCGCCCGAGTCAGTGCCGGCGATGAGATCACCTTGTGCGGTAACCGCGAGTGAGATCACGTGTGTTTGATTTGTACTGGCCAGCAAAGATGATTCGGGAGTCGCGCCTACTGCGCGCACGCGATAGAGCTTGCCGCTGTCGCCTGTACCCACTGCGAGTGAGCCATCGGCCATGACCGCGAGCGACCAGATGTACTTATCACCGGGATCGAAATAAACGTCCGCCTTTCCGTCGGCAGTGATGCGATAGACCTTACCGTCGGGCGACGTCCCTGCGTAGAGCGCTCCGTCACGACCGATCGCGAGTGCCGTTACGTCGAGTTCCGCTGCGTCGTAAAGCAGCGAACCCGTGCCCGTGCTCGGGACTTTATAGATCTTGCCGTCGTGTCCGGTGCCCAGAAAAACGTTGCCCTGGTTGTCGACTACACTGGACCAGATGTAAGTCTGTTGCGTGTTGAAGACTTCGTTGAGTTTTGGCGCGAGCATCAGTACGCCTGTATCGCTGATCGATACACCGCGTGCGTCGCCCTTTAATAGTTCTGTACGTCCACTGGTCTCCCAAACAGCCGGCTGTCCGGCCTGAACGGGGGAAATAAAGAGGGTGAAAAGTAATGCTGCAATGATTGCGAGGCGTTGTTTTCTGATCATCTTTTAGTCAGGTTCCTATGTACTTGGCGTAAAGCGAGCGAGCGATTGCGATCTCATCGGTACCGCGAATAATGGAGCGTGCATCCTGGAAGACAGTGAGTTCGAAGTTTCCGGTCTTAAAGCGGAGGAGATACTCGTTGAACTTTACTTCACCAGCGCGTCGAAGTCGCTCAGCGAGTGTCGAGAAATTGATGCGCGTTGGTTGAGCAGGAGAAATCTGGATCGCATCGCGACCACACAACACAGCAGCTCCTTCCCCTGCCTGCGAGAGAGTCTCGTAGAGTCCGAGCCCACAGGTGGCACAATCCGCGCGCGGTGTTCCTGGTCCAATTCTGCGCCACTCATTCCGCCAGACATCAAACTGCATCAACGATCCGTGCAGAGCTTCGACGTGTCCGGTGATTAGTTTGACAGCTTCCGAAACCTGCACTGCCGATACGATATTGATGATCGGCATGATGACTCCGGCCGTGTCGCAAGTCGGCGCACTCGCGGCAGGCGGTGCTTCCTCGAACACGCAACGCAAACACGCGGTCTCGTGTGGTCGAATCGTCATCGTCACGCCGTATGAACCAACCGCGGCGCCGTAGATCCAGTTTGTATCGTGCTTCACGCAGGCGTCGTTGATGAGGTAGCGGGTGGCGAAGTTGTCTGTGCCGTCAACAACGACGTCACAGTGTTTGATCAAATCCTCGATTGTTGAATGGTTGACGTCGAGTATGTGAGGTTCGACTTCTATTTCGGAATTGATCTCGTGCAGGTGATTCGCAGCGGCGATGGCTTTCGGCAAACGCCTTTCTGCGTCACTCTCCGTGAACAGCGTCTGCCGCTGCAGGTTTGAAGGCTCGACGAAGTCGCGATCGACAATGCGCAGGTGGCCCACACCCGCACGCGCCAACGATTCAGCATGGGCCGAGCCCAGCGCACCGCAACCGACAATCAGTATTCGCGCGGCAAGCAGCCGTCGCTGTCCTTCCTCGCCAATTCCATTGAAGAGAATCTGTCTGCTGTAACGCTCGTCCACTGCCCGTCAGTATAGCAGTGAACCGCCACAGATCAGGCACTAGGCCATAATCCCGTACCGCTTGATCTTTGCATTCAGCGTCGTCGGTTTCAGACCGAGCAGCTTGGCCGCACGCGTTTGGCTGCCGGAGGTACGGCCGAGCGCGGTGCGAATAAGACTTACTTCAAACTGCCTTACTTCTTCAGAAAAACGCGCTCCATGCTTGATGTCCACTGGTCTGGAGATCGCCAGAGATTCAACTTCATCCAGTAGTTGGAGAACCGTCTCGCGCAAGGTATTGAGTCGCACATCGACGGTGTTGTCGTTGGGCTTTTGTTCAGCCGATTCAGTTCTGTTTAGTTCTAATCCCAAAATCGATTCGCTTGTCATAATTCCTCCGAGGGGATTGCGGCGGCAGCCACGCCGCTGGGCTACACTCTGGGGAGTCTTGGAGCGGCTGCCAGTGTGAATATCTCAGAGTTTTTCGACAGTCGATCCCGATCTGTGACAGAACGGCTAATTTTTGGGATGGACTGGCCACAAACGGACTTAGAAAAGGTTTCACGCAAAGGCGCAAAGGAAGACGCAGAGACGCAGGCACAAAGAACATTAACGAGAGTTCTATTTGCGGCTTTGCGTCTTCTCCGCGCCTTTGCGTGAAACCTCTTTTAGATGTTGTTGCCGACGGCACCCTGGAAGTTCTGGCGGTAGTTGCGGCTGAGGGTGAGCTCTTTACCGTTTTCCATGATGATGCGGTACTCGCCGTGGAACCATGGCTGCATTTCTTTGATCCGGTCGATCTTAACAATCGCGGAACGATGAATGCGCCGAAACTGCTTCGGGTCAAGCTGCTCTTCGAGGTTACTAATCGTCTCGCGCAGGAGATAGCCCTTCTGGTTGTCGTAGACGCGCACGTAGTTTCCCTCTGACTCGATGCAGTAAACATCCTGCACGTTGAGAAAGAAGACTCGGCCTCCGTTTTTGATCACGAGTCGCTCGAGGTGGCGCGGTCCCGTTTTCAACTCCTCCAACAAGGCGAGAATGTGACGTTCTCTTTCGCCACTCTGGTCGACTTTGATCTGCTCTTTGACTCTCTGCCAGGCAACATCGAATCTTTCGCGGTCGAACGGCTTCAGCAGGTAGTCGAAAGCGTGCACTTCAAAAGCGCGCACCGCATATTGATCGTATGCAGTGACGAAGATGATGTAGGGTGCAGACTCCCGCTCGAACGCGGCAAGCACTTCGAAGCCGCCGAGCTCGGGCATCTGTATATCCAGGAAGACGAGATCCGGCCGGAGCGACTTGATCGCATCTACTGCTTCACGACCATTCGCACACTCCGCAACTATCTCGACATCCGAATCATCAGCCAACATCTCGCGAATCATTTCGCGAGCGAGTGGTTCATCGTCGACGATTAACGCGCGTATACGTCTTGCGTTCGTCACTTTGCCTCCTACCAAATTGTGAATAACGCAATGAACGGTGAATGAGGGTCACACAGTAAATGAACACCGCAGTCGAAATACTTGTGACGCGACAAAGGGCGTCAAAAGCAATTTCTTCGGCTGCTTACGATAAATTTGGATGCGATGTTTCGTCGTTGGGTTACGCGGGAAGTACGAGAATTTTTTTGGAGCCAACGAAAAAGTGGAAAGTGGTGCGACTTTCCGTATTGATCAGCGTGGAATCTCCAGCGCGACGACCAGACCACCTGTGGGATTGTTGTTCAACTCGAGATGCGCGGCGTCGCCATACAGCCCAGCGAGTCGTGCCTGTGTGTTAGCCAGGCCGACTCCTCGACCGCGCCCGGCCTCAGCAAGTTGTTCGGCGTGAATCCCCGGACCATTGTCTTTCACTTCAATACGCACGACGCCGTTTCGCGGTGCGGCAGTCACCTCGACGCGACCGGAGGTTGAGTTTCCAATCGCGTGTCGCATTGCGTTCTCGACGATCGGCTGGAGGATCAAATTGGGCACGCGCACGTCCAGTACATCCGGGTCGATGCGAATGTCGGTAGTGAGACGATCCTGGAACCGAATGCGCTCAATCTCGAGGTAGCCGTTCAGAAACTCGATCTCCTGTTGCAGCGTGACCTCCTGAGTTCCCGAATTCTCGAGCGTGAGGCGGAGGAAGTCGCCGAGTCGCGTGATCATCTTGCGTGCGGCTTCCGTGTCTTTATTGAGCAATGCCGAGATTGAGTGGAGCGTGTTGAAGAGAAAATGTGGATGAACCTGCATTTTCAGAGCTTCCAACTGCGACTGCGCGAGTTGCGTGCGCAGTTCCGAAGCCTTCAACTCGCCTTTGCGGAAACTGCTGTAATAACTGAACGCGTGGCTCATTCCTAAAATGACCCAGTAAATGAGCATCCATTTGTCGAGGTTTAATAAGATGACGTTGAAGGTACGAAGCCAGGTGAGACTGCTCGCCCGGCCCGCAAAAACCATGAATAAAGGATAATGAACTGCGACTAGCGCGCTGCTTAGAAGGATGCTTACACCGAAGTGAAGAGCCGCTCGTCGTCGCCAGTTGTGACGTTCGATGCAATAACGCCGGGAAAGCCAGAGCACGAGTGGCGTCGCAAGCGCCCAGAGATAGCAGGCAGTGGCCTGGAAGAGAAATTCGCGAAACTTTATTGGCTCTCGCTGAGTGAAATACGACACATAGACCTGGGTGCTGAAGAAGATTGCGACGATCGTCCACACTCCCCAGATCAGTCCGTAACGCACCAGTCGTCGAGAAAAAACCGGGTTTGCGTCATTCATGGCAGGAACACTCATTTGCTCGGCGCGGGACACGGGAGGTAATGCAATCCCGAGTTATAACCTCAGAGTAACACGCGACGGGAGAACTCTGTGACCAAAAGGACTGATTGAGATGCAAACGGGCCTCCGAACGATGGTTTGAAATAGGTCCTATAAGTCCTATATGACCTATAAATGTGCCAGGGCATTGTGGATCGCCAAAGAACTCGCCTTCTTGCCGGTCCATAATTCAAACTGGAGTTTTGCCTGGGAGATTAGCATTTCGAGGCCACCGAGGTTTTCGCAGCCGGCCGCGACGGCTTCGCGCAGAAGTCTCGTCTCTCGCGGATTGTAGATTAAGTCGTACACACATCGAACGCCGTTCAATTGCTCGCTCGTTACTGGAGTTTGATCGATGTACGCACCGGATCCCAACGGCGTCGCATTGATGACAACGTCGTAACCCGCGAACGAAGCACCTTCGAGCGACTCGCACGAGACGCCCAACAACTTCGCCTTCTCAGCGTCGCGTGCAAAGACTGTGACAACAGCGTTCTGTTGTCGCAACGCATAAACAGCCGCACGTGCAGCACCACCAGCACCAACGACCGCAACGGTGGCATCACGCAAAGATCCAAATCGCGCGAGCAACGGTTCGATAAACCCGGCCGCATCCGTGTTATATCCCAGCAGACGATCTCGATCGACAACCACCGTATTCACAGCGCCAATCTCGTGCGCCGTCGAATCGATCCAGTCCAAACACTCCATCACCGTCTGTTTGTGCGGAGCCGTAACACTCAGCCCACGCAAATTCCAGCTCAACTCTCGCGAACGTGGATGAACCATGCGTCTAAAAAACTCTTTCGCATCTCGAACTTCAAACGGCAGGTAAACTCCATTAATTCCTTCCGACTCGAACGCAGCGTTGTGAATGTATGGCGACACCGAATGCATCACCGGCAAACCAACCAATCCGCAAATCATTGTTTCGCTGTCGATCTTGTCAACGCGATAAAGCGATCGTAACCGGCGCGCAGTAACCTGTCCCGGCGCCGTGGCACCGTCGTCATCGAGGGCGCCATAAGTCAGAAACGAACCGCGGGATGGGCCAAGTATGCGTGTCGCAATACCAGCATTCCCCATGGCGATGGCAATCAATTCCCTACCCTCAGTGCGTGCGCGATCCAACAGACGAAACACAGGCAGACACTCAGTGATGTCATTAGCCTGCACCGCAATTTTCACAACAGCAGCGGGTGTAGCGGCGAGTCGTTCGTAGATCTGTTCGAGATCGTCTGGAACTCCGGAGAAGTCGTGATGTGAAACGATGATGCGCGGCCAATTGAGAGAAAGCTCGGCGACCAAATCAGCTTCCACGTCCCAATAGGCAGATTGAATTTGCGGCGCGCGTGATGTCCAGAACGCTTTTCGTTCTGCGTGAGTTGAATCGCGATATCCGCCCTGTTCTGTTGGACGAAACGTGAGAATCACTGGCCGGGAGAAATCGCTCGGAAGCTGTTCAGGAAGCTCCGTGAGACAGTCCAGGCGCAACTCAATCACGTCTGCCCATTCGGTCGCGAGTTCACAACCATTCCGCAGCGCACCGAGATCCTTCTCACACACCGGTACGCAAACGCGTGGTCTGTTACTTGTGCTCGCTTGCATCGAAATGGCGAGTAGGCGCCTCAACGCCGAGATGCCGCGTGGTCCCTTCGGTCACACTCCCAACGGGAGCTCTGAGTTCGTCAGGATGTTGCGGTGGCGGCTGAAATGCCGTATTCACCGGCGGTCCGGCGAGTGGCGCGCGCTTCTCTCTGTCTTTTAATCGAATGTATTGTGCGAGGCCGGTCCCCATCAACGAGAAAGCCGGTAACAACATCCAGAACCACCAGCCGTATCCGATTGTTCTCGAGACCACAATGGCGATGACTAAAAAGGCGACGCCCATGAACACGTTTTTGAACGCCTGATCGAGCGTCACCTCGCCCCTGGCGCGGCGGCGGCGGCCACGGCGTCCATACTCTTCAACCTCTTCTACGGGGGCTGGGGCTGGCGTCATCTGTCCGGTCAAAGCCTGTGGCACTAAACTGATATTGGCTCCGCACCCGCGACAAAAACTCGCACCGTCGACATTGTTTGTGGCGCACTTCGGACAGAACATATCTATTCTTCGCCTCTCAGTGTCAATGTTCGCTGGCGTCTCGCTTCGTAAAGCAAAATTCCCGCGGCCACTGATACGTTCAACGATTCCAATCGACCCGCCACGGGAATACGCACGAGGGTGTCGCAGTGTTCTCGAACCAGCCGGTGCAATCCGTGGCCTTCACTTCCGAGAAAGATCGCGGCGGGCAGTTTCCAGTCCCAGTCGGTATACGACTGTTTGGCTTCGGCCGCCGCTCCAATCACCCAAATGTTACGTTCTTTCAACTGCTCTATCAATCTAACGAGATTGGTGACGCGGGCCACCGGAACGTACTCGAGCGCACCGGCTGCAACTTTGGCAACCACGCTCGTCAGTCCGACAGCGCGTCGTTCCGCGATAAAGACTCCATGGACACCTGCACACTCCGCCGTACGAATGATCGATCCCATGTTGCGTGGATCTTCGAGACCATCGAGCCCGAGCACTAGCGGCGGATCGGCCGTTCCGATTCTTGCCTCTAACTGGTCCAACAATGCTTCTGCGTCAGCATAACGAGCGGCCGCGATGCGCGCCACCACTCCCTGATGTTTAACGTCGCCAAGTGTTCGATCGAGATCGAAGCGCGGGACACGATGGATCGGTACTCCTTTTTCACGCGCGAGATCAAGCAGCGACTTCAGACGATCTGGTCGCGCACTTTCGAGGATCGTGATCGCTTCGATCGGGCGTTTACCGGCGCGCAACGCTTCGAGTACAGCGTTTGGACCATAGATCACATCCTGTCTCTCAGATTTTTGCGATGGCATCAGTTTTTAACGAAGTAGTAATGCAAACGCGAATACCGCGTAAACTGAGTTTCATTACTCTTCGTGGCGGAGAGTCCAACACTAAGCTTGCCTGGCGCTGAACGACGCCAACCACTCGATTGATTTTCCTGTTGTGTGCTCCACGCCAGTTCAAGCAAATTGCGCACGCGATGATACCCGTCATCAAACTGCGCGTTCACTGCTCTGGCAACAAGCACTCGCTGCAATCTCGCGATGTTTTCATTTGCAATCAGCGTCTTCTCGTTTTCCAAACACGAAAAATCGAAACCACTCGCACCAACGCGCCACGTAAACGGGTGCGTCGCCGTATAGAAATCGATTACTGTCTCGTCTCTGAAAAACTCACTCGTGTCGACCAATTCCGTTTCAGGTTTTCGTGTCAGGCGTTCTGTGATCTCGACTCTCGTTTCGATTAGCCGGCCCGGCATAATCAAAATGACGTCGGCCCACATGACCTCAATCTCCTCTCCTCCGGCCAGTTGAATTGTCAGAAAAACTTCATCGAAACGCATCGCTCTCACGCGCTTCAAGGTGTTGTCTGAAAACGATAGACCGAGGTCTTCGTCACTAAGCGTACGGCACAACAACCCGAGACTCCGTAGTCTTTCTGTTACCAATTCCGCTTCTTCCCGACTGTCAGTGCGCGCGACCGGCATTGGTACGCTTGAAGACATTAGTGCTTGCACATTCTCAGGCGATAACTTTAGCAACGCCGCCGCCTCGTTGACAGTCTCAGCGGATAAAGCCCGATCCGTCGGAATCAAAATGTTGTTATAACCCGGCTGATGCTTTTCCGGCCGGCGCAGGACCGGCTTCCGAAGCCTTGCGGAAGATTGAGTTACTGGCAACGGAGCGACACAATAAAGACAACTTACTCTTGTAGGAGGATTTGCTCTCAGGCACTCTTCGCATCGGATCATTTGTTCTGCCGAAAAGCCCTGTGGCTCCCCCTGTTCGATTGGTCCAGGGAAGGGAATGTTTTCGTTATCTTTAGGCAACAGCTCCTCCAATTATTTTGATTATACGACGATGAGAAAATTCGAGGCTAAGAGAATGTTTGCTGGTTCAATAAACGGCAGAGGTTTGAAACTGACACTGGCCTTCGTCGCCTTGTTGCTGGCGAGTGCGTGTGCAGCATTCAAACCGACTGACGCCAATGGTCCAGCGTCAAATCTCCCACAATATCCTATTGCACTGTCCGACCTCGGAAGCAGGATGGAAGAAGCGTCGGTAGCCTGGTATCAACTCTCGCAACGCTACGGTCTGCCAGTAAAAACTGAAGCGAACCTGCAACCGTACACGGCTACTCTCGCAAGCCTGCCTGCAAATCTTCCGGCGCCGATTTATCTCCCCAAAGTTGGTTCACAAACAAATCCGACTGAAGAAGACACACGCGAGTCGTTACGCCGGTTCATCGTCGAATGGCAACGACTCATCGGTTCCGATCCAAACCAACTTTCCCTCGTTGAAAGAATCGACGAACCATCAGGTGTCAAGATCGCTCGTTACGAACAGCGACCGTTTCGCTATCCGCTGGTTGGCGGGTTCGGCAGTCTCGAGATTCGGTTTCGTAGTAACGGACAATTGATCGGCTTCTCCAGCAACTGTATTCCCAACGCCGATCGTCTTCAGGCAACATTGAGTGGTCTGCCTCCAAAGGTAACGGCTGAACAAGCCATAAACCATATCAAGACCCAACGGATCGCTTTTACGAATGCGACCGGTCAGCAACAGAGCCTAACCCTACCCGCGAACGCAGTAGTCGAAGCCCGTCAGCTCGTCGTCTACGCCCAGCCCTCAAAAGTCCCACCCAGCGGTCTTGAGATCAGACTCGCATGGGAATTGGACGTCACCAATGGCCCTATAAGTAAGGTCTATCTCGACGCGATATCTGATGAAATCATTGCAACATCATGATAGACCGTCCACTGGACCTTGCTTACTTGACCAGTGAACAGCAAACCAAGCATTCTAGGTTTAGATCACGGAGGGTGTTTTCGGAGTCATTTATGCACAATTTTGATCCTACGAATAACATTTCATGGCAACTAGGTCATCGCGGAAGAGTAGCAGTTTTTATCGACGGTAATAATCTTTTCCATGCAGCTCGCTTTCACAACATCGACATCGATTACAACAAACTATTGCGCGTATTGTTGGGTGATGGCAGGCTGCTGCGAGCCTTT
>DASYPN010000196.1:0-9370 GCA_036006625.1 Pyrinomonadaceae bacterium
CTTATCCTAATGCCCTTTGCCTAAAACGACAAGTTCAGGTTTCATCGCCTCGATCGACACCTGGCGCGCCACTTCTTCTGTGACCTTCCGGAACGCCTTTGCCTCAGGCGAATCGGGGTTGCTGACAACAACGGGAACGCCCTTGTCGCCGCCTTCTCGTACTTCGATGCCGAGCGGAATTGCCCCAAGAAATGGCACGCTGTAGCGCGCTGCGAGGGTCTGCCCGCCGCCTTCGCCGAAGATGTTGTAGCGATTGCCTGTGTCGGGCGCGATGAAGTAGCTCATGTTTTCGACGATGCCGAGCACCGGGATGGCGACAGTCTCAAACATTCTCAACGCGCGACGAACGTCTGCGACGGCGACGTTTTGAGGAGTAGTGACCAGGACTGCGCCCTGCACTGGAACCAGTTGCGCCAGGGACAACTGCACATCTCCGGTTCCCGGCGGCATGTCAACAATCAGATAGTCGAGCTCGCCCCATTTCACGTCTGACAAAAACTGCTTCACGAGACCGTGCAGGATTGGGCCACGCACGATCATCGGTTTATCACCGGGCTGGAGCAGCGCCATCGACATGAACTTCACGCCGAACGCTTCGATTGGTATCAGCTTGTTAACGTCGACTTCCGGACGCGCATCGCTTGCGCCGAGCATGATGGGCACGTTTGGTCCATAGACATCGGCATCCATCAGGCCGACTCGCGCGCCATCGAGGGCGAGGGAGACAGCGAGGTTCACGGCGACTGTCGATTTGCCGACGCCCCCTTTTCCTGACGACACGGCGATGATGTTTTTCACGCCCTCGATCACGAGTTTCTCGCCAAGACCACGGCCTTTCGGGACTTCGGCGTCCATCGTCACGGATACGCTCGTTACGCCCGGAAGCGCGCTGACGATCTCGTTCGCGGCGCTTTCCATTTCGGCTTTTACGGGGCAGGCGGGGGTTGTCAGCACGATGCGAAAGCTCACGTTGCCGCCGTCGATTTTGAGGTCTCGAATGAAACCGAGTGTAACAATGTCTTTGTGTAGATCAGGATCTTTGATCTGTCGGAGACTGTCGAGGATGAGTTGTTCGTTAAGTTGTGTCATATGGTTAACGGGAAAGCGTAGCTGATTGGATCTCTCTGTGCAACTCTGTGTTCTCTGTGTCTCCGTGGTTAAATGGCGATTGGCTAAACTAACCACAGAGACACAGAGACCACAGAGGTTGCACAGAGAAGCAGTAGATCATTTCCTCCACCCGCGCAATGTCGGCGATGCTGGCGAACCCAGTTTTACGGGCCGTTCAGCGTCGTTGGGTTGCGGCGCGCTGGTCCGGTTCTCGCTTCAGGTGGATGAGGCGCATTCGATATCGCAGGCCAGGTTCAGAGCGGCAGGTTGCGACGTTTTGATTGCCGCTGCGTCGGTGTTAACCGAGCAGGTCCAGGGCATGACCACGGCTGAGGCTGCGGGAATTCAGGCTGTAACGCTGAGTCAACAGATCGGGACCGAGAATGTGCGCTGTGTCGAGCTCGCCTGCAATGCGTTGCTCGATGCCATTCGCGAATACAGCAACGCGGCACGCGACGATTGGGCAGGCGATGAAGCGTTAATCTGTACCTGTTTCTTCGTCTCAGAGAGTACGATTGAACGTGAGATTCAGACGCGTGGGCTGACGACTGTTGCTGAGGTCACGCGCGTCTGTAACGCCGGTGGCGGATGCGGATCGTGCCACCAACTGATTCAGGAGATTCTTGAAGCAAATGATCTACCTCGATAACAACGCCACCACACGCGTTGCGCCTGAAGTGCTCGACGCAATGCACCCGTACCTGGGCCAGTTATTCGGCAATCCTTCGTCGGCGCACGCGTTAGGACGCGAGATGAAGAAGGCGGTGGACCAGTCGCGCGAGCACGTCGCGGGATTGGTCGGAGCCGCGGATGTGAACGAGATCGTGTTCACGTCGTGCGGATCGGAGTCAGACAACTGGGCGATTCGTGGTGTGCTTGCGACGCGACCCGAGAAGAAACACATCGTCACGACGCTAGTCGAGCATGAAGCGGTTCGTAATCTTTGCCGTTTACTCGAAGGCGAAGGTTATGAAGTCACTTGGCTCGGCGTGGATCACAACGGAGAACTCGATCTCGGCGAACTGCGTGCGTCACTCCGGCCCGACACGGCGCTCGTATCCACCATGCTTGCGAACAACGAGACTGGTGTGTTGTTTCCGATCGAGGAGATTGGGCGCATCGTGCGTGAGAATTCGGAAGCGCTGTTTCATGTGGATGGCGTTCAAGCTGTGGGGAAGATCCCAATCGACTTAAAGAAGATCGAAGTGGATCTCTTTGCTCTATCGGGACACAAGCTGCACGCGCCGCAGGGAATCGGCGCGCTCTACATGCGCAACGGAGTTTCGTTGCCGTCGTGGATTATTGGCGGTGGTCAGGAGCAGGGACGTCGTGCGGGAACATCGGCCGTTCCCAACATTGTCGGGCTGGGGGCGGCTTGCCGGCTCGCGCATGAAGATAGTGGTCACTCGCGAATCGAGCGGCTTCGTAACCGTCTCGAAGACGAGATACTGAAGACCATTCCCAACGCGCGTCTCAACGGTGTCGCAGATCGGTCGAAGCGTTTGCCGAACACGTCAAACATCTCGTTCGCATATGTTGATGGTCAGAACATTCTGATGCATCTCGATCAGGCCGGCATTTGTGTTTCAACCGGCTCAGCCTGCCACTCGACCACGCACGAGTCGTCACCGACGTTGAAGGCGATGAATGTACCGTATCCAGTCGCGCAAGGGTCGATTCGATTTTCACTCGGACGCTACAACACGGAAGAAGACATTGAAACCACTCTGGGTGTCCTTCCTGATATCATCGTGAAGCTGGCCGCGATGTCTCCTTACCAGGAAGAGCTCAAAGTCTGACGGGCAGTTTCACAGGATTGACAAGATGGAACAGGATTTACAGGATTCATCTTGGCAATCCTGAAAATCTTGTAAATCCGGTGAAACCACTTTTGTGGTCTCAGCTTTGCTGTTAGAATTCATGCGGTGTTTGTTGCCACGCGTGAAGAAGTAATTGCGAGGAATTTCCCCTCCGCTGCCACTCCGTTGCGTACAATCCCGCAACTTCGGCATACGACACGAGGCCTGCAAGCCTCGGCGGAAGGCGCTCGCCGATAGTCCGCATTAATTATTTGGAAAGGGTTTGACGACAATCAAATGAGCACTGTTATAGAGCCTCCTGTCACGCAGGTAGAGAAGAACCTCGAAGAAGTTGAGACTGTAACCATTCGCTTCGCCGGCGACTCCGGCGACGGCATGCAGTTGACGGGTACCCAGTTCACCAACACCTCGGCTGTCGTCGGCAACGATATTTCTACGTTGCCCGACTTTCCTGCCGAGATTCGCGCTCCTGCCGGAAGTTTGCCCGGCGTCAGCGGATTCCAGTTGAACTTTTCCAGCACTGACATCAAGACACCCGGCGACCAGCCGAATGTCCTCGTGGCGATGAATCCGGCCGCTCTGAAAGTGAATCTTCCCGACCTTGAAGAAGGCGGCACCCTCATCGTCAATACGGACGGTTTTACGGCGGAGAATTTGAAGTACGCGAACTACGCGAGCAACCCGCTCGAAGACGATTCCCTCGCGGGCTATCGCGTCCATAAGCTGCCGATCTCCACGCTCAACATGAATGCTCTCAAGGGCAACGTTGAGCTCTCGCGTAAAGAGATCGATCGCTCGAAGAACTTCTTCGCTCTCGGCGTGCTCTACTGGCTTTACGACCGTCCGATGGAGAATACGCTCGCGTGGATCAGCGCCAAGTTTGCCAAGAGTCCGGAGCTTGCGAAGGCGAATGAGATCGCGCTCAAGACCGGTTACAACTTCGCCGACACGACCGAAGTTTTCACAACGCACTACACGGTTAAGAAGGCGAAGATCGCTCCGGGCAAGTATCGGAAACTTACGGGCAACGAAGCGACTGCGATCGGTTTCATCACTGCGTCGCAGCTTTCAGGTCGTCCGTTGTTTTACGGGTCGTATCCGATCACGCCCGCGTCGGACATTCTTCACGAGCTTTCGCGTCACAAGGCTTTTGGCGTGAAGACGTTTCAGGCGGAAGACGAGATTGCGGCAGTTTGCGCCGCCATCGGCGCCAGCTTCGCGGGACAAATCGGATTGACTGGCACGTCCGGACCCGGCGTGGCGCTGAAGCAGGAAGCGATCGGACTTGCGGTGATGACTGAGTTGCCGCTCGTGATCGTCAACGTTCAGCGTGGTGGACCATCAACCGGTTTGCCGACAAAAACTGAACAGGCGGATCTGTTTCAGGCTGTTTGGGGACGAAACGGCGAATGTCCTGCGATCGTCGTCGCACCTGCGACGCCCGGAGACTGTTTCCACATGGCAATCGAAGCCGTGCGACTCGCTTTCAAATACATGTCGCCGGTGTTCTACCTGTCGGACGGTTATCTCGCGAACGGTGCTGAGCCGTGGGCGATTCCTTCGATCGAGTCGCTGCCAAAGATTGATGTTAGTTTCGCGAACGATCCATCGACGTTCATGCCTTACGCGCGCGATCCTGAAACACTGGCGCGTCCGTTCGCGCTTCCCGGCACGCCGGGGCTCGAGCATCGTGTAGGTGGAATCGAGAAGCAGCACATCACCGGGAATGTGAATTACGATCCCGAGAATCACCACTTCATGGTTAAGCTGCGCCAGGAGAAAGTCGATCGTGCAGTTGCAGACGTGCCGCCGGTCGAAGTCATGGGAGGAAAGACTGGGAAGGTTCTGGTTCTCGGTTGGGGATCGACTTACGGTTCGATCACCTCAGCCGTCGAGAAAATGCAGAATGAGGGCAAGAGTGTTTCGTGTGCACATCTTCGTCACCTGAATCCGTTTCCGAGAAATCTCGGTGAGGTCCTTTCCGGCTTCGAGACCGTAATCATTCCCGAGATGAATCTGGGCCAGCTTTGCACGATGATCCGAGCGAAGTACCTGATCGACGCAGTGGCTTTCTCGAAAGTCAAAGGCCGCCCGTTCCAGATCCGCGAGATTATCAGGAAGGTCGAAGAGTATTTGTAATGTTGGAGCGTTCCTCACACGCACATCAACGTAGGAGTAAAGCGATGAGTACAACCTCAACAGCGCTAATGACCGCCGAGGAGCTAATGCAGCTGCCTCGCGGATACTATCGTGCTGAACTCATTAATGGAGAATTAATAACTATGCCAGTGCCCGGACTTCCTCACGGCCGGATCGCGCTGCTACTCGGCGCGTCGCTTTTGCAATTTGTTTCAGACCATGATCTGGGCCAGGTTTACAGTAATGATGCCGGTTTTCAACTGACACATGATCCGGACACTGTTTTGGGAGCGGATATTTCTTTTATCTCAAAAGAGCGCCTGAACGAAGTCGCAGAAGTCAGAGGCTACTGGCAAGGCTCGCCGGATCTTGCGGTCGAAGTTTTGAGTCCTGGAGATCGCCCGAGCAAAGTAAACAAGAAGATATCGCGGTGGCTTAGTTTCGGAACGAAACAAGTTTGGGTTGCGGATGAGAAGCACCGAACAGTAACGGTTTACCGATCAGAATCAGACACCACGAAGTTTTCCGGGTCTGATTACCTTGAAGCGCAAGACCTTCTGCCGGGTTTCCGAGTCTCGCTGGATAAAATCTTTGGCTGACGAAGGTAATCGAGAAAGAAGAAGATTAGGCTGTTGATGGTTACCCACCCAACAAATCTGGAGCGAGAAAGGACAGTGCCCGAGGCTTACGCCGAAGGGCTGCGCTACTTTATGGGTGAAGGTACGATCAACAAAACTTTGGCGCGTCTTGCAAATGATCTCGAGCAGCGTGGGATCGATTACATAGTCATCGGTGCGATCGCGTTGCTGGCCCATGGTTATCCAAGGTTCACCGAAGACATCGATCTCGTGATGACCCGTGAAGGCCTGCAAAAGTTTCACGACGAACTGGTTGGTTTGGATTATTCACCGGCGTTCTCCGGGGCAAAGAAACGATTACGTTCGACGGCAGACAATGTATCGATTGAAGTGATGACTACCGGAGAGTTTCCCGGTGATGGCAAGCCGAAGCCCGTTAGCATGCCGCGTCCGACCGAGGCTTCGATCGAAATTGACGGAATCAAATTCGTAACCCTTGAGAAATTGATCGAGTTGAAACTCGCATCCGGAATTTCCGCCGCGGATAGGCTAAAAGATCTCGCAGACGTTCAGGAGTTGATCAAGATTCGGCAGCTTGATGCAGACTTTGTACTCAAGCTAGATCCCTACGTAAGGGCAAAGTATTTAGAATTGGAAGAAGCCGTTAGAAAGAGTGAATCAAGTCAGGAGAAATAATGAGCACACAGAGTAACGGACATGGTGGGAATGGACATGGAAACAAACCGCTGGCGCCAGTGGTTTCGGCTGAGAGTGAAGCTGGTTCGTCTGTTTCGGGACGCGTTGCGCCGCCGCCGGGACAGTTGAAAAAGGCTGACTTTGTTTCCGATCAGGAAGTGCGTTGGTGCCCGGGTTGCGGCGACTACGCCATTCTCAACAACGTGCAAAAGGTAATGCCGGAACTCGGCATCCCGCGCGAGAAGATCGTGTTTGTATCGGGTATCGGGTGCTCGTCGCGTTTTCCGTACTACATGAATACCTACGGCTTTCACAGTATTCACGGCCGCGCACCAGCGATTGCTACCGGCATCAAGTGTGCGAATCCGGATTTGAGCGTGTGGGTGATCACGGGCGACGGGGATGCGCTGTCGATCGGCGGCAACCACTTCATTCACGCCATTCGTCGCAATCTCGACTTGAATTACATCCTCTTCAACAACCGCATCTATGGTTTGACGAAGGGGCAGTATAGTCCGACGTCTGAGTTTGGCAAGAAAACGAAATCAACGCCGTTGGGAACGATCGATTATCCGATCAATCCCCTCTCGCTAGCGATCGCGAGTGAGGCGACATTCGTAGCGCGTGCGATTGATATCGACGTCAAACATCTTGGCGCGATGGTTGAAGCCGCTGCGAAGCACAAGGGCATTTCGTTTATCGAGGTCTACCAGAACTGCAACATCTTCAACGATGGCGCGTTCGATTATTTCGCTGAACGTACCGTTCGTTCCGATCGCGTGCTGTACCTCGAACACGGCAAGCCGATGGTGTTCGGCAAGAATCGTGACAAGGGCATAAGGATGAAGGGCGCCCTTCCGGAAGTGGTCACCATCGGTGAAAACGGCATTACTGAAAACGACCTGCTTGTCCACGACATCAATCTTAGCGATCCGTCGGTAGCGTTCATGCTCGCACGCATGGAGCAGCCTGAATTCCCGCAGCCCGTGGGGATTTTCAGAACAATCGACCGGCCCACTTACGAGGAAATGATGGTCGACCAGATCGAGGCTTCGATTGCGAAAGTCGGTCCCGGAAATCTGGAGAAACTCATCAACAGCGGCGAAACCTGGGTTGTAGAGTAAGCATTTAACCGCAGATAAACGCGGATTAGTTTCGGATCTAAAACCTAAACCCGACACTCGCCATGAACTGAAAGTTGTGGGTCGTTTTCGCGGGTACCGTGAACGTAAAAGGAGTAAATGTCATACCCGAAATATCGGAGACTACAGTGTTGACCTGACGGCGACCGAAGTGAATAATTGTGTCTCCGGCGTCGAAGCGCGTCACAATGCGCTTTGACGGATAAAACTCCACCACACCTCCGGCATCAACAGCAAAACTGTTCACCCGCTTAAATTCGAAATTAAACGGAAACGACGGCTGTCCTGGAGCCGGCACGAGGTTGAATTCGCCGCGACTGAAACTCACCACGCCCGGCCGTCCCTTCGCGAAGATGCCCCACTTCTCAAATCGCTTGCCCACTTTTAATCCGCCAAAGACTTCCGTAACTGTTCCGTCGTGCTCGCAAGTGGAGCACGTCCTCGGAAAGTGGTAGACCGCAGTCTCAAGACTGAAAGTCTTGTTCAGATTGTAAGTAAACCTCGCCCCGACTCCCGCTTCCATTCCTCCAGTGAAATTCTTTCGGTCCATCGTTGTGAATTCCGCCGCGACTTCGTACTTCGGCACTTCGGGAGTTTGTGCGACCACGAGCGATTGGACCAGCAACAAACCAATCAATGCGATTAGAAATTGAATTCTGTTCATTTGGATCTCCTTGAGTTTGATTCAGCACACACTTATCCCGACGAGGGCGAATACTACTCGCCGAGATTTCTGTCAGCGCTAATTGAGAGACTTGATTAAAGGGAGCTAGGGACTTTTGGGCAGAAGGTTTTCCATACTGTCGGCGCCGCCAACCATCACGCGTTGCGGGACCACTGGACCAGTCCTGGTTTCGCGCGGTCGTCCGGGTAAATTTAGGCTGAGCGATGCGCCTTGACTGTTGAGCGCGCCCTCAATCTTGTCGAGTACTTTTGGCAGCTTTGGAGACGCGCGCGGCACGACAATGTCAGAACCAAAGAGCGGTGTGTAGCGCGTGTCGTGCAGTACCCAAAGATTCCATGTGCCGCCGGTCGGGAGGATCGACTCACTTGAAAGCCACTCGTATCGTTCGTTATTCAACGTAAATTCGATCCGGTTATCGTCGAGCACCGCGATCTTTGCGAACTCGTATCCTTCACGCGGCACGAGTGAGAAGATGAAGCGGCCGCGATCGGGGACATAGAACCAGAGCAACGTGCCGGTGAAACCGAGAGTCGACTTGCTCTTGCCGACGACAGTGCCGTTTATCAACAAGCTGTAGTTCTTCACTCCGAGCTCGACAGCATCGAGCGTGAAGTCTTTCGGAGCTGACTCAAGATGATTCTCACGCAGAGTCGAGCGATCGAATGTGACACTAACAACGTCGACGATCTTGACGCCCGATTCGTTATTGACGAGCAGTTCGAGCGACACAGCGTCACCGTCGTCCAGCGTTTGCGGCGAAGTGGATTTGGGAAAAGTTGCGAACGGACCATTCGGTCGCAGTGGGGTGTAGTCTTTCAGAAACGTTCGTCGAAATGCTTCGTCGGCCGGCAAAACGGCGACGCTAAACTTTTTGGTATTTGGGTCAGCGTTCACCCACAGGTCATAACCGAAAACGACGTTCTGCTGTGCGTCCGTCAGCACGCGGTGAATGATTCGATTCTCGCCGGCAAAAGCTTGCGAGTAGAGCAGCGACGCGAGCGATTTGTTTTCAGGAACACTCTTGCTGCCCGGCGTTTCGCTTCGAAAAGCGACGAAGCCGCCGTTAGAAACCTGAAGCACGATCTGGCGCTTCGCCGGATTCTGTGCGAACACTGTGAATGCCAGACAGTGAATCGAAAAGAGAAGGATCCAGAACCTACTTCTCATTCGGGACACCTCCTTTAATAACAGTGAGCTTGA
>DASYPN010000197.1:0-9263 GCA_036006625.1 Pyrinomonadaceae bacterium
AAAGAGGAGTTCATAGAACAGTATGGCTACGCCTAATGGAAACATGAGCGCCGACGGTCACGTCGGTAAAGTCGTGCAAATTATCGGCCCTGTGCTCGACGTCGAGTTTCAGGGAGGCTACCTGCCACCGATTTACCAGGCACTGAGAGTGACCTCGGACGGGTTTGATGTACCCACTCCGATTGACGTCATTGCTGAAGTTCAGCAGCACCTCGGCGAAGGCCGCGTGCGCACGGTTTCCATGTTGCCGACCGACGGCATGGTGCGTGGCATGAAGGCGATCGACACCGGCGGTCCGATCACGATGCCTGTCGGCGAAGGCACACTCGGTCGCGTGCTCAACGTTATCGGCGAGCCGGTCGATACGCTCGGTCCCGTAAAGCACGAGAAACGCTACCCCATCCATCGTCACGCCCCGACGTTCGAAGAACAGTCCACTCAGTTAGAGATGTTCGAAACCGGCATCAAGGTCATCGACCTGATCCAGCCGTTTCTGCGTGGTGGAAAGATCGGGCTGTTTGGCGGCGCAGGCGTGGGCAAGACAGTTATCGTGATGGAGTTGATCAACAACATCGCGAAAGCGCGTTCAGGCTTTTCGGTGTTCGCCGGTGTTGGCGAGCGCACGCGCGAAGGAAACGACCTGCTACGCGAAATGGTCGAGTCGCAGGTTATTCAGTTCGGCGAAAAGTTTAATAAAAACTTCCACGACACCGGCGCGTTCGATCTCACGAAGGTCGACATGAACGCGATTGGGCAATCGAAGGTGGCGCTTATTTACGGCCAGATGACAGAGCCGCCGGGCGCGCGTCTGCGAGTCGCGCTTTCCGGTCTGACTGTCGCCGAGTATTTTCGCGATCAGGGACTCGACGTGCTGCTCTTCATCGACAACATCTTCCGGTTTACACAAGCCGGTTCCGAAGTGTCAGCACTGCTCGGTCGAATGCCTTCCGCGGTGGGTTATCAACCGAATCTCGCAACCGAGATGGGCGAAATGCAGGAGCGCATTACGTCGACGAAGACTGGTTCAGTCACTTCGATTCAGGCGGTTTACGTGCCTGCCGATGACTATACTGATCCGGCGCCGGCAACGACCTTCGCGCACCTCGACGCCGTCACAGCACTCTCGCGACAGATCGTCGAGCTCGGAATTTATCCCGCGGTCGATCCACTCGCTTCATCGTCGCGCATTCTCGACCCGCGCGTCATCGGTCAGGAGCACTACGACACGGCGCAGGACGTGAAGCGCGTGCTGCAGCGCTACAAGGATCTGCAGGACATCATCGCGATTCTTGGTCTTGATGAATTGTCTGACGAAGACAAGCTGACTGTTTCGCGCGCACGCAAGATTCAGCGCTTCTTCTCGCAACCGTTCTTCGTAGCGGCGCAGTTCACCGGTCTCGAAGGCAAGTACGTCAAACTCGAAGACACGATCAGAGGATTCCGCGAACTGGTTGACGGCAAACACGACGATCTACCGGAGCAGGCGTTCTACATGGTCGGCACGATTGAAGAGGCAATCGAAAGGGCGAAGTCGATCGCTCAGTAGGGGCTATGGCAGAAAAGATTCAACTCGAAGTTGTAACCCCGGAGCGACGGGTTCTTGCGGAGCCGGTTGATATGGTGACGGTGCCTGGTCTGGGAGGTGAGCTGGGAATTCTTCCGGGCCACACGCCGCTGATCTCACAACTTCAAACCGGTGTGCTGACTTACGTTCAGGACGGCAAGAGCTCTCAGATGCACGTGTCAGGCGGGTTCGTTGAGGTTCGAGACGATCACGTTTCCGTGTTGGCTGAAATTGCGGAGCGACCCGACGAGATCGACGCTGCGCGTGCCAGGGTCTCGCGAGACAAACTCGAGAAACAACTGAATACGTGGAGTGGATCGGAAGAAGATTTCGAGGTCGCAAAGACCAAATTGGATCGCTCGATGGTTCGGCTTCAGCTAGCTGCAAGATAGGTCCTATCCGTCCTATCGGACCTATTAAGCTCCTATTGCCTTTTTCATCTCACGCACTGCGTTATCCAATCCCACAAAGATCGCACGCGCTACGATGTTGTGGCCAATGTTGAATTCCGTGATCTGTTTGATCTCAGCAACGGACCCGACGTTTCGATAAGTGAGCCCGTGGCCGGCAGCAACGCTCAATCCATACTGCGTCGCCAATTCTGCGGCTTCTCTCAATCTGCGTAACTCATGCGCCGCGTGTGCGGCTCCTTCACCGTGAATACCGAGCGCGCCGAGCGTAGCCTCGCAGTATGCGGCAGTGCACAATTCCACCTGCTGTGCGCCGACGTCGTGTGCGACTTCGATCTGTTCCGGATCGGGATCGATAAACAAGCTGGCGAGGATGTTTCCGAGTCGGAGTTTCGACACGGTCGCGCGCACGATCGCGATGTTTGCTTTTGCATCGAGACCGCCTTCAGTCGTGATCTCGTTTGGTTTTTCTGCCACGAGCGTGACTGCGTCAGGTTTCGCATCGAGTGCGATCCCCAACATCTCTTCAGTTGCGGCCATCTCGAGATTGAGATAAGTCGTGACTGATTTGCGCAGCAGTTCGACGTCGAGATCCTGAATGTGACGGCGGTCGCCACGCAGGTGGACGGTGATGCCATCGGCGCCTGCCAGCTCACACGCCATCGCAGCCGCGATGATACTCGGCTCCGGCGCGCGACGCGCTTGCCGCACTGTGGCGACGTGATCGATGTTGACGTTAAGACGAGCGGTCATGCTTGTTAATTATAGGTCCTATAGGTCCTATCGGACCTATTATTTCTTCAGCTCATGCACGGCGCGAATCGCGCTGTCGTAGACTCCGCGGCGCGCCTGTTGCCGGATCAAGCCCACCTCATTCACCATCTTAAAGCTGTCGGTAAACAACGTAATCTTGCTGCCCTCGTTGTGGTCCCAACGCACCGGAATCTCTTTGAGGTTCAAACCCGCGCGAAAAGCCAAATACAGCAACTCGACGTCAAATCCAAACCGATCGATTGTGGCTGCTTCGATCAGCGGACGGCACACGCTCATTCGAAATGCCTTGAAGCCGCACTGCGTGTCCCAGAATGGCATTCCCGTCGCGAGCCGAACCACCAGATTAAAGACGCGTCCACCTTGTTCGCGTCGCCACGATTGATGCACTCCGATCAGACTTCGGTCCAACGCTCGCGAGCCAAACGCGACGTCACAATCTCCGTTCGCAATCGGCTCGACCAGCTTCTTCTCTTCTGCAATCGGTGTCGAAAGATCAGCGTCGGAAAACAGCGCGACATCACCGCGCGCAGCGAGCAGACCCAGTCTGACCGCTCTTCCTTTGCCGAGATTTGACTTGTAACTGATGACCGAAGTGCGCAGGTCTCCTGAATCCTGGAAGACTTTTCGCGCAAGGTCCGCGGTTTCATCAGCCGAGCCATCGTCGACGACGATCACTTCAGCTTCGGGCCGGTTCTGGCGCAAGTAGTCCACAACACCCCGTAGCGTCTTTTCCAGCCGGGCTGCCTCATTGTATGCGGGAATAATGACCGAAAGAGAAGCCGACATGTACCCGTTCGCAATATATCACAGGCTCGCTCTGTGCTATATTTTGCCAATGGAAGTTGCACGCCAATTACCCGAATCCCCGTCATACGGCCAACCATGGATGAGCAGGAAGTTTGCTTTCGCTGCGGCAGTGTTGATTCTGGCGGCGGCGATTTTTGGCGGGACGATCGGCAGCGGTCGGAATCTGAGCAACTTCACGTCCAACAACGTCAGGAACTCATATCGTGTCGCCGACGAGATTGAAAAAGACTACAACGAAGCAGTCTCCACTATCAGCTCCAACTATTCCGGCGATATCGATTACGAACGAGCAACGCAGGCTGCGATTCAGGGAATGCTTTCCACGCTCGATCCGCATTCCGCTTACTTCCCTTACAGTGAGTTCAAAAAACTAAAAGAGGATCAGGACTCGCGCTTCTACGGCATTGGCGTCACGATCGTCCAGCATCGCGACGGTGTCTACGTGCAATCGTCTGTCGAAGGGACACCGGCTGCGAAGCTTGGTCTCAAGTATGGCGATCGCATTCTGGAAGTGGACGGGAAGAACGCGAAGGATTGGACGAGCGAACAGGTTTCGAAGAATGTTCGCGGCGGTTTGGGTGAACCGGTAACGATCAAAGTCGAACGCGCGGGTTCGGAAGCGCCATTGTATTTCACGATCGTGCGTGATGCCGTGCCGCTCCCGACGATTCGTAACTCGTACATGATTCGTCCTGGCACCGGCTACGTCGGTTTGACGGGAGGATTTCAGAGATCGAGTGATGAAGAACTCTCGAAGGCGATGAAGCGCCTGTCGGAGCAGGGAATGCGCCAGATGATTCTCGACTTGCGCGGTAATCCCGGTGGCCTTCTGGATCAGGCGATCGATGTCGCGAGTGAGTTTCTGCCGCGCGGTAAGGTTGTCGTTTCGGTAAAGGGTCGTACCGAGTACAGCGAACCGATTGTTTACAAGTCCACCGGTTCAGAGCCGGCGACTGTTCCGCTCGTCGTTCTCATCAATCGGAATAGTGCCTCGGCTTCAGAGATAGTTGCGGGAGCGATTCAGGACCACGGGCGTGGTTTGATTGTCGGTGAAACGAGTTTTGGCAAAGGGCTCGTGCAGCGCATATTCCAGTTGCCTTTCAACACTGGACTCACGCTCACGACCGCGCGTTACTACACGCCGTACGGGCGTTCACTGCAACGCGACTATTCGAGCGGTTCACTTTACGACTACTACACGCGACACGACCAGACTGAAAACCAGACTCCGCCCGCCGGAGCGAATGGACCACACAACATTGAAGCGCCACTCTCACTGGCGTCGCCGACTCCACATCCACACACAGGACCTCCAGTCCAGACTGCTGCCGGCCGTGTTTTTTACGGCGGTGGCGGAATAACTCCGGACATCGAAGTTAAGGAAGCTCTCAACACGCCTGCGCGTCTGCGTATTGCTGAAGCGGCATTTCTCTTCACGCGACAACTGGCAGCGGGAGTTGTGCCCGGCTTGGAGTCGTACAGAGTTGACAAGGTGCAGTACGGCAAGAATGCGAAACCCACAGATTTTCCAATCACCGATCGGGTGCTCGAAGCCTTCCGCAATTTCGTTCGTACGCAACCTGACTTCCAGGTACAACCCGCGCAGATCGACGAGGAACTCGAGTTTGCAAAGCTGCGACTACGGCAGGAGATCGTGACGGCAGCATATTCAAACGACGCGGGCGCCCGCGTGTTGCTCGACAGCGATCCGCAAGTGCTGCGCGCCCTCGATGCTCTGCCGGATGCGAAGCGTCTCGCCGACATGGCGCACAGCACCGTCTACCAGGGGTAGCCACAAAAAGCACAAGAAGAAGTAGCCACAAAAGGCACAAGAAGCACAAAAGAAGTTCTTAAAATGATTTTCTTCCTTTTGTGGTTTTTGTGCTTTTTGTGGCTACTCCTTCTTTGTGCGGTTTTGTGGCTCAAGATACAACTTATTGGATCTCTTCCCCGTTTTGGTTTATATTCCGCACGTTCACCTAGCCTTTTCTAAACGGCAATCGTTCTACATTTAATGTTGAAAGGACACTTTCGCATGAAAGACCGGTCGCGCTCCGTGTACGATCTTGGCTTGCTGATTGTCATCATCAGTGCTGTGGCGTTTGCCAGCATAAACGTTCATTCACAAAACCAAATTGCAACTCAAACTCCAGCACCCGCAGCGGCGCAAGACGGGCAAAGGCCGACACCTAGTCCAACTCCAAGTCCAACCCCAACGCCGATCAACTGGTCCACAGATCCGGTACTGAAACGGTTCGTCGCTCGCAGTATTGGACCAGCCAGCATGGGTGGTCGCATCGACGACATCACGGCGGTTGAGCAGAACCCATACATCATCTACATCGGGTTCGCGACCAACGGCGTTTGGAAGTCAACCAACAACGGCACCACCTTTCAACCAATCTTCGACACTTACGGGACTCATTCGATCGGCGACATTGCCATCGCGCCTTCTGATCCAAACATCGTTTGGGTCGGCACCGGTGAAGCCAACAATCGACAGAGCTCCAGCTTTGGCGACGGCATCTACAAGTCAACGGATGCCGGCAAAACTTTCACAAAAATGGGTCTCGAGGATTCACAGACGATCGCGCGTATCGTGATCGATCCGAAGGATCCGAACATCGTCTACGTCGCCGTTCTGGGCCACCTCTTTGGACCAAACAAAGAACGCGGCGTCTACAAAACTACGGACGGCGGTAAGACGTGGAACAACGTGAAGTTCATCGACGAAGACACCGGATTTACGGACCTCGCGATGGACGCTTCGGACAGCAAGGTTCTCTACGCTGCTTCTTACCAGCGACGCCGCACCAGCTTCGGTTTCAATGGCGGTGGACCAGGCAGCGGGATCTGGAAAACGGTAGACGCCGGCAAGACCTGGAAGAAACTCGAAGGCGGCGGGCTTCCCGAAGGACTTCTCGGTCGCATCGGTCTCGATGTCTCGCGCTCAAATCCGAATATCATTTACGCGCAGATGGAAGTCGGCGCGAGTGTCGGGACAGGTGGCGAAGAACCGACTGCCGGTGGACCGGCACCGAGCCCGAGTCCCTCACCGTCACCAAGCGCTTCTCCGGCTGCGTCCCCAACGCCCACTCCTTTGGATCCGAAGAAACCCGGCGTGTGGCGTTCGGACGACAAGGGCAAGACCTGGCGGATCGTCAGCAACGAAAACAACCGCCCGATGTACTACAGCCAGATTCGAGTCGATCCGAAGAATCCTGAAAACGTTTATGTTGGCGGCTTGAACTTCAGCAAGTCGACTGACGGCGGCAAGACGTTCAAATCGCTGCAGTCGGGAATAGCACACAGCGACAATCACGCGATCTGGATCAATCCGCAAAACGGCGATCAGATCATGGTCGGCAACGACGGCGGCTTGAATGTCAGCTACGATCAGGGCGCGACGTGGGAGTTCGTCAACACGATTCCAGCGGCGCAGTTTTACGCCATTGGCGTCGACATGCGTAAGCCGTATTACGTCTACGGTGGTTTGCAGGACAACGGATCGTGGGGTGGTCCAAGCCAGACGCGTAGTCTGCAGAATGGCATCACGAATGCTGACTGGTACCGCGTCGGTGGTGGCGACGGTTTCTACACGCAAGTCGATCCGACCGACTACAACACCGTCTACGCCGAATCGCAGGGCGGCGCGATGCAGCGTCTGGATCTGCGCACTGGTCGCAGTGTCAGCATTCGACCGCGTGGTATTCCACAGCGACGAGGTGGACCAGGCGGCGGACGACAGGGCGGCAGCACGCCAACCGCAAGTCCGTCTCCAGCCTCGTCGCCAACTCCAGACACGGCAGCGCAGCTTGCTCAGTTTGCTGCGTCGCAGGGATTTGGCGGTTTTGGCGCCCAGAACCTGCAATCGAATGTCGTGCCGACACCGCCTGCAACCGAAGTCTTTCGCTTCTACTGGAACACCCCGATTTATCTCTCGCCGCACAATCCGCGGCTTGTTTACGCGGGCGGCAACAAACTTTTCAAATCACTGGACCGCGGCGACACCTGGACCGCAACGATCGATCTCACCAAGCAGATCGATCGCAACACGCTTCCGATCATGGGAGTGTCCGGCAAGGATCCGATGGCTTCGAAGCACGACGGCTATACCGGATATGGTTACGTCGTAACTGTCGCGGAGTCACCGAAGTTACCTGGAGTCCTCTGGGTGGGAACTGACGATGGAAATGTTCAGGTCAGTAAAGACGGTGGCGCAACCTGGACCAACGTTTCGAAGAACGTGCCGGGTATCGGCGACACGTATCACATTACGCGTGTCGAGCCATCGCATTTCGATGCGGGCACTTGTTATCTCGCTGTCGACGGGCATCGTCTTGACGATTTGAAGCCTTATTTATTCGTCACAAAAGACTACGGCGCAACCTGGACTTCACTCGTCAACAATCTTCCGAAGTGGGGCACGGTCAATGTTGTTCGCGAAGATGCGAAGAATAAAGATCTGCTGTTCGTGGGAACGGAATATGGGCTCTACGTTTCGCTAAATGGTGGCGCTGAGTGGAAGTTGATGATGTCGGGCATGCCAATCATCCGCGTCGACGACATCCTGGTCCACCCGCGTGACAACGATCTGATCATTGGCACTCACGGTCGCGGCATTTACATCTTCGACGACATCAGCGCGTTGCAGCAGATGTCGCAGAAGGTGATGGATACGGACGCGACGCTGTTTGAAGTGAGACCAGGCACGATATGGCAGAATGATCCGCGGCTTGGTCGTTACTGGGGTGGATCAAAGCTCTTCCGAGGCGCGAATCCCGCTCCAGGAACTGCAATCAGTTACTACCTGAAGTCAGCGCCGTCGGGTGATGTAAAACTCACGGTGCTGGACTACACGGGTAAAGTAGTTCGAAATCTGACGCCAACGACTGATGTCGGTCTGAACAGAGTTCAGTGGAACTTGCGCGGCGATCCGCCTCCACGTCCGGCCGGTGGTTTCGGTGGCGGTGGCGGTGGTGGTGGAGGCGGTGGAGGCGGTGGCGGTGGCGGTTTCGGCGGCTTCTTCAACCAGGGCCTGCCGCTCGAAGCCGGCACCTACAACCTCAAGCTGACTGTCGGAGGCAAGGACTACACGACTAAGATCGTTGTCGAGAATGATCCGGGTCAGTGATTCGTTTTATCCGGTGGCTAAATGACTCTCGCAATCACGCACTTCAAATAATAGGTCTCCGGCATGCCCACCAATGCCGGATGATCTGTGGCCTGCATCCGCTTCTCCATCAGCTGCACACGCTTGTGCGAATCGAGTGTGGCCTGGGCCAGGATCTCCAAAAACAACTCCTCAGAAACGTGATAAGAACACGTACACGTGATCAACACGCCGCCGGGCTTCAGTAACTTCAACGCCCGCAGATTGATCTCCTTGTAACCGCGAATCGCGGCTTTCAAACTCGCCCGGTTTTTCGCGAACGCTGGCGGATCGAGCACGATCACGTCAAAGCCAGGTTCCATTTCACGCAGCACGTCGAACACATTCGCTTCACGAAACTCAATGTTGGTTATTTGGTTCAGCGCCGCGTTTCGTTGCGCAGCACCAACGGCTTCTCCAGAGATATCAATACCAATCACCTCTTCACATACCGGCGCGAGATGCAGTGCAAATGCGCCGTTGAAGGTGAAGCAATCGAGCGCGCGACCTCTGTTCGTCGTTTGGGCTGCCGCACGGGCTGCAAGTCGATTCTCGC
>DASYPN010000198.1:0-4840 GCA_036006625.1 Pyrinomonadaceae bacterium
CATGATGCTGGACCACACGCGCGACTTCGTTCACAACGCAGCCCTCGCATTTGATCCAACTGATTTATCACGCACGAACGTTGCGCTATTCTTCACACGCTGGATCACACATTTCTGCGCGCCGGTGTTTGTCTTCCTCGCGGGCACGGGCGCTTACTTGCAGTGGGCTCGCGGCAAGAGTAAGAAGCAGTTGTCGTGGTTTTTGATCACACGTGGGCTTTGGCTGATCGTGCTCGAAGTCACGGTCATCTCAATCGGTATCACCTTCAAACCTGACTATCGCTTCGTCGGATTCCTACAGGTTATCTGGGTCATCGGCGTTTCAATGATCGTTCTGGCCGGGCTGATTCACTTGCCAAAGAGTGTCATCGCGGTTTTTGGTTTGTTGATGATCGCGCTGCACAACCTTTTTGATGGGGCTCGAATTGTTGGTTGGCAGGGGCCAGGTTCGCCTGTGCCGAGCCTCGGCACCAAGCTCCTCATACTGCTGCACCAGCCGTTTGATGGTTTTCCCATCGCTGGTTGGCCGAGTCCTGTCGTGTTTGTTATCTATCCGCTCATTCCGTGGATTGGCGTCATGGCGGTCGGGTATGTCTTCGGCGCGCTTTATCGTGCGCATCCACAACCACGCAAGCGACTGCTCGTGATCATCGGCAGCTCGGCCGTCCTGCTGTTCATCATTATTCGCACCATCAATATCTATGGCGATCCCAGTAAGTGGTCGTTACAAAAGAACCTCGTTTACACGGTGCTTTCATTTCTGAACACGACCAAGTATCCGCCATCGCTGCTCTTCCTGTTGATGACACTTGGTCCAGCGATTCTCGCGCTCGCGTTCTTTGAATCGGAAGGGCCGCGGAACTGGCTCAGAAACTTCTTCGTGACGTTTGGTCGTGTGCCGCTGTTTTTCTACCTGCTGCAATGGTACACGGCGCACGTCATCTCTCTGCTGCTGCACCTCGCATTTGGTAAGCCGACGACTTTCCTGTTTCAAGCGCCGCTGAACTTCGGTCCGCCGCCGCAGGGAATCGGTTTCAACCTCGGTGTGGTCTATCTCTCATGGATCGCCGGCGTGTTGTTGCTGTATCCGTTGTGTAAGTGGTTTGCAGGTGTGAAGGCGCGACGAAAAGACTGGTGGCTATCGTATTTATGAGCGCGAGTTAATTTGAATACGCCGAAGGCGTTTGTTAACCCCAGCCCAGGGTTCGAGCGTAGCGAGAACCCTGGGTAAACATTAAAGAACCCGAATAACCCTGAAGGGGTTTCTCTCGCGGCGAACCCTTTCAGGGTTTGTTTCTTATTATGGCTTGGTCCCAGGGTTGTCGCTGCGCTCAAACCCTGGGCTGGGGTTAGCAAACGCCTTCGGCGTTATCCACGGATTCTCTCAACTCGCGAAACAGGCGCGCGAGGTCGGGTGCCTGATAGTTGGCGTTTAATCCGCTCGGATTCGGTAAGACCCAGAGAACGGTTTGCCCGATCTGATCATCCTGCCGGCCAACGTTCGCTTTGGGCTTAGCGAACGCCGTGCGGTAAGCACCGACACCGAGCACAGCCAACACTTTTGGTCGATACCGGAGCACCTTCGCTCGCAGTCGCTCGCCACCCGCAACGATCTCGTCCTTCGTTAACATATCTGCCGACGCTGTCGCACGCTGAACAACATTCGTGATTCCGTAACTACTCTTCAACAACTCACGCTCGTCAAACGGTGACAGCAGCCGATCAGTAAATCCGCCGGCATAAAGCGCGGGCCAAAAGCGATTTCCGGGACGCGCAAAGTGATGGCCCACGGCGGCGGTGTACAGACCAGGATTGATGCCACAGAAAAGCACACGCAGGTCAGGCGCGATCACATCGCGAACCGTCTTGTCAGTTGCGGCGAGAAGTTGTTCCTTTGTCGGTTTCCAGGGTTTTGGCACGAAGTGAGTCAGTAGACGTCGAAGTGGGTCTGACGTGAAGTGCTCTGCTTTGAAGTTCGATCGAGTACGGAGACGTGCAACACGTATCGTCCCGGCTGCAACTCGGCTAACGGAATCTCAGCAGCGTAGGGAAGTCGCGTCAGATCAAGAACACCATCAGTGCTGACTTTCCGCAACGCGGTCGTGACCACTGGTTGATCATCGCGAACGACCTGTGTTTGCACAACGACGTCCGGCTTTTGATCCGCGGGGGATAACAACATGTTGTAAGCAAAGACGAGAAAGCGCAACGTCGACTCTCGCTTAAAGCGATGACTCGCACTGAGCGCGATAGGGTTCGAACCGGGATTCGATATGTTAGTCATCATCGACTGCGTCCGCTCACCCAAAAGCAGGCTGCTCATCGCGAGTTTCTTGTCAGACAGATCCGGTATCTCAACCCACGCGTGCGCCGCTCCGATCCTGCCGCTCTTATCGTCACGAGCAGCGACTCGCACCTGATAAATGCCGGGCGGTAGATGTGCGGGATACGTGTACGTGATGTCGCTGCTATAAGTCTTGGCCTGCTCCAAACTCGGCGCCGTGGTCACGATGCGTTCCGTAAAACTAGCTTTAGAGACTCCCTTCTCATCGAAGTAGACAGCGGTCAGGTCGACAGCGGCCTGGATCTTTCCGTCAGGCCGTTCATAAAAGACGAGAAACTCGCCGGGCATCTGAATCGCCGTGGAGATCGTCGGTCCTTTGTTCGGCAGATCGTAATAATCAGCACTGAGGAGAATCGGCAGATCTCGCGTGGGGTAAGCCGCCGCGATCGATTCGCGGAGTTGGGTCGTCGCAGGTTTTGTTTGTGCGGGCGGCGCTTTCGCAGTAACCGGTGCGGGAGGATCGAGATCGAAATAACCTTTGCGTACTCGCACCGTTAGATCGGGATGTCCGATCAGCTTGACCTCGAGATTTCGAAATCTTCCCTGCTTTTGTGATTCCGCATCGGGTTTCCAGGCCAGCAGATAGTAAGTTGAAGTTTCTTTGATCGCAGGCGTGAGTCCTTTTCGCAAATCGTTCGTGTTGAATGTTGCTCTGCCTCCGGTATCGGCGGCGAGCGCGTTCAAGGCGTCCTGTGACGCCGACACTTCCTGGTGATCCGAAAGACTGAGCTGGCCAGAAGGATCGAAAGGCCGCTCCGTCGCGGCATCGTTAGGTGGGCCAACCAGGCCGCGCGTATCCATCGAATAGATTACGACCCCACTCTTTGCCGCCGCGTTTGTGATCTGGCGCATCTTGTCCATTGCATCACCGCGACGGTTATCGACAAAGAATCCTCCGGAGAGAAAGAAGACGATTTTTCTTCCGGGAAGATTCCGTGCGGATTTGATCAGCGTCTCGAGTCCGCTGAGGGTGTTTTGATTGAAGCGAGCTGATTGCGACTGTATCTGCATCGCGCGCGCACGCACGAGAGCGGAGGCTGTGTCCAAACGCATCCCCGGGTTGACTCGCATTGTTTCCTGAACGAAGAAATCAAACACTTGACGATCGAGACGATCGATCAGAAGAGCCTGATAGTCGCTCATCGGCGGTCTGTCGGCATCGCGAACTGAATAACTTCGTGGATTGAGACGGTCCAACGCACGTTGCAGTATCACGCGATCCGTCGTCAGTTGTTGCAGGAAACCGATCTGACCGGTGGCTGACGCAATCGCGGCCTGATCGTTTTGGCCCATGTCTTTTTCGATGAACTGCGTGATGACTTTCTTTGCTGAATTTAGACCGGAAAGGTCCATGTGAAAGTCGTCAAGGTAGAAAAAGACTATGCGCCCGCGGTCGAGCGGAACCGGACGTTTGACATTAATGGTGGTCGAGCCGCGAGCGGCCGCTAGCTGGCTCTCTTCGTCGCTGCCCGCGGTAATTTGTTCGAAGCCTTGTATAGTGCGCGGTTTGCCGTCGATGCGCAGCTCGAAATTGTCAGCAGTCAGGCCGTTGACAAACTTTCCCTGCTTGTCGAAAACCATCACGTCGGTCTGGACGAGTTCCGTGTAAACACGTACAACGTCATCTTGTGGTTTGGGCGTTGGCGACGGAGTCTGAGCCTGTGTTCCCGACGAGGTGATCAGGAGAAAGAGCGACGATAGGCAGAACAGGTGTCGAGACCGCATAAACAGGATTACCGGTTACGAAGTGCAGGGGTGACGTCGTAAATATGTATCAGAACAGCGCCCGGTGGCAATGAAAAAGCTTCATCTGTTAGTCTTAAACGCCGAAGGCGTTGGCGAGATTGAGAGACGGGTTAACGCCGAAGGCGTTGGCTAACCTCAGCCCAGGGTTGGAGCGTTAGCGACAACCCTGGGTACACATCAACAAAAAAGAAACAAACCCTGAAAGGGTTCGTCTTGAGAGAAACCCTTTCAGGGTTCAAGCGCCTCTTCTTAATTAGTTCCCAGGGTTGTCGCTGACGCTCCAAGCCTGGGCTGAGGTTAGCCGACGCCTTCGGCGTTACTTGCAAATGTCATCACACGAAATAACCGTAAAACTCGATGGGGTGACCAAGAGTTTTGGGGAGTTCACCGCGGTTAGGGAGCTCAGCCTGAGTGTGCGGGCGGGGCGTGTGTTCGGGCTGCTTGGACCAAACGGAGCCGGGAAGACCACGACGATTCGAATGATCGTCAATATAACCGCGCCCGACTCGGGAAGCATCTTACTCTTCGGTCAAAAGATCGATCCCACCGTGCAGGATCGCATTGGGTATCTTCCCGAAGAACGCGGACTCTACCGGCGCATGCGTGTCGCGGACCAGTTGCGATTTTTCGCCGAACTGAAAAATATTCGCAAAAAGGTGATCGAGTCGAAGATCGACGAGTGGCTGGCGCGGGTAAAGCTTTCGGAGTGGAAGAACAAACGTTCGATGGAACTGTCGAAAGGAATGCAGC
>DASYPN010000199.1:0-3785 GCA_036006625.1 Pyrinomonadaceae bacterium
GGGCGGCCCTCCGTGGCCGCCCGTGGTTTGAGCTAAAGTGATTCAAGTAGCGCGCCGTCAGTTTCTCGAACACGATTCAAAGCCACGGGCGGCCACGGAGGGCCGCCCCTACAGTTACGCCCAAATCAGATTTCAAACCGACACTTTCAAGTCATCGTTGCGAGCATGTCGGAGGTTACCCGGTTCAAGGGGGGTTCGCCTTTTGCAAACCGAACCACTTCTTCAACTGCGATCGCTCCGATCTCGCGACGCATCTCGATGCCACCGGCCGCGATGTGTGGCGTAAGAATCGCATTAGGCAATCGACGAAGCTCATGCTCGACCGGCAACGGCTCCAAAGGATCCGTAACATCGAGCGCGACAGTTATACGTCCCCGCCGCAACTCATCGAGCAACGCATCCATTTCGATCAACCCGCCGCGCGCAACATTGATCAGAAACGCCCCATCCATCAGCAGGGACAAACGACGCTTGTCAAACATCCCTCGAGTCTCCGGCGTCAAAGCCGCGCATATAACAACCACCGAACACGACGCAACTAACTCGTCGAGCTCGATTGAGTGTTCAGGCGCATACGGATCACTCACCAACACATCGACGCCGAACGGTGGCAACAGTCTCGCAAATGCACGACCAATCCGCCCAAACCCAACTATCCCCACGCGGCGCCCAAAGAACGTCTCACCTTCACTAACCTCTGCGTTTGTTCTAACAACTCCCTCACGCATCTCCCGCGCGTAGTCGGGAATCCGCCTCACGAGTGTCAACGCCAACGCCAGCGCCATCTCCGCGACACCTCGCGCCATCGGATCCGCAGCGTTCGTAATCGTCACGAACTCAAAAATCTCTTCGGCTACCCGCGACTTAACCTCTCCGCCGCAATGAGCAATCAGTTTCACTCGTCGCTCCTCGCCCAACATGTCCGCCGTTAGAAATGGCGAGTGCCAGGTCGTCATGAGAACATCGGCGTTCGCAATCTCACTCCGCAATTCCGGCGAATCTTCACGTAAAGCAGATCTGCTCCAGCTCGATACCTCTTCGAGCTTTCTCAGCGATCTCTCAGTAAAGAAGTGTTGGAACAAGACTTCACTTGCCAACACCAGAACATTCGGTCGCGTCACTTCGATCTCCGAGCAGATTGCGAATCGCATTGCTGAAGTCAGGCAATGCAACATCCGGTTCTTCGATTTCCGGATGCCAGTACTTTTCCCATTCGAAACTGATGTAGCCGTAGTAATTCAATTTTCCGATCGCGGCCAGCGCTTCGGCAAACGAGACGCGACCGTGCCCGGCCAACACTGGTAGCCAGTGTTCCGAACCGCTGACCGGCTTTGCGTCTCTGAGGTGAATGTGCGCCAGATGCGGCTGAACAATTCTCGCAGCCTGTTCGATCATGTCGCCGGCCGCCACTGAATTTGCGACATCCCAAATCAGTTTGACCTTCGGATGATCAGCAAGCTCCACAATTTCGACCGTCGCTTCCGCGCGAGCGAAATCGCCATGTGTCTCTAGCGCCACGTCAACATCAACCGGCATCTTTTCCGCAATCTCGTGGAGACAGGCCGCGATCCAATCCCGCGTCTGTTCACGTTGCGCCCCAGCCTGAATCTTGTCAGGGAAAACGCGAATGATTGGAGCACCGAGTTTTGCTGCAAGGTCAGCATGGACGAGGGCCATGTTTACCTGATCCGCTCGTTCACTCGCGTCTACTGAATGAAACGAGCACGAAGTGTCAACACAGCAGATTTCAATTCCCTCTCGTTTAAGATAATCCCTGGTCGTGGCGATGTGCTCCGCAGCAAATTCGTCACGACCAGGGAGATCCAAACTTCCACTGAGTGCGCGCAACTCGATACCGTCGAAACGATATTTGCGCGCACCCGAGATCACTTCCGCGAGATCCCAGTCAGGACAACCAAGCGTTGAAAAAGCCAGCTTCATAAGAAAAGTTTCACGCAAAGGCGCTAAGAAGGACGCCAAGCCTGGTCTTGCATAAACTTTGCGCCTTTGCGCGAAACATATCGTTTCCTTTACGGCGTGAACTCGAATGCTCCTATATCGATCGCCCCAAACACCGGTCGCGCCTGCGCCGTGCCAACTGCCAGCGCAGTATGAACCGGCGGCAAGAAAGCCGGCGGAAATAAAGGACTGATGAATGGATGACCTGCCGGACTTTGCGGCGCGCCATTGCCTGCATCGACGAGCGGACTGCCGGCCGCTGGCCGGAGATCAAGAGTCGCGATGTTTACAAATCCCGGGTTAGCGCCCAGTACAGTTCCAGTCCATGCAGTCGGAATGAGCGCAGAGCCTGTAGTCACCCAATTGTTGCTGCCGGTGCTGACGCGACCATTCACCCAACGCACACGCGTCTCGAGTACGACCTTATCAATCGGCGCACCACCGACGCGGAAGTACACGTTGTTGTGCATCTCGAGACTCTCGATGCCGTTGAAGACCTCCACCACAGGACTTGTCTGTCCCTGGCGCAGGATGAACGTGTTGTTGACGAAGCGATACCGACCATCAGTATCTCCGGTGCCGTCACCACCAACGCGGGCCATGCGCGTGCCTTGAGTCGGAATGTGCTGAAACACATTTCCCACGACATCAGAGTCTTCACGCGCTGTATCGTGGCTGACATTCTTGTTGCCGTGCGGATCTGGTCCAATGAGTTCGATCTCGCCATAGAACCCGCCCGACACCCAGTTGTAATAGATCTCGTTGCGTTCGGCGCGACTCTTGATGTTATTGCCGCCGTTCTGATCGTGCAGGTAACAGTACTGCATGCGGAACACTGAGCCGGGATGCATGAACTCATCAGTGGCCATGTAGACGGGATGTTGTCCAGTGCCACTACCGCAGTGATAGACCTCGACGTACTCCATCAACAGCGATCCCGAGCCTGTATCGGCGCCGAGAATTCCGTGGGCCGGACAATCATGGACCACGCAGTCGCGCAAGGTAATGTCGTGTGCGTGGTGATAAATACCTCGAAAGCTGCCGCCCGTCACGTCGAAGCCTTCGAAGACGTAATGATCTGACAAACGAAACTCCACCGTGTTCGTACCGCCCGAGATTACCGGACGCAAACCGTTAACCCTTATCCCACGAATCGTAATCTTGTTAACGTCAGTGCCCGGTCGTGTAAATATCAAATCTCCCGGATAGGTTGCGTTGCCATCCACTTCCGCAATGTCACCGGGGTTAAGCAGAGGTGCGACATCCTGCAGTTTCGTAAATGTTCGAGTTGGACCAACCTGATAGGTCACCGCAAGAGCGGTGCTACCGCAAACAGCAATCAGGAACAGTGTGACTATGAGGTGTTTCATCTATTCTCCCTTCGTTTCTCTGTGCAACCTCTGCGTTCTCTGTGTCTCTGTGGTTAACTTCATCTCACAAAACAATCAACCACAGAGCCACAGAGAACACAGAGGTTGCACAGAGAAGAACGTCATTTCGCACTCTGCTTCGCAATCGCTTGCGCGAGTTTGTAGCGAGCACGTTCGTAATCATTCCCAGCTTCCGAGAAACCGATCGCTGGACCTGAATCGGAAAACACACGGGGGACCACTGATTGGACTGCGTCGTTAACTACTGCATCAAGTTTCAATTTGCGCGCGAGCGTTAGATATTGATGGTCCTGCAGACCGCGCCGGAAATTTGCGAGCTGAATAGTTGAGATTGGTCCGGCGATGCCGCGGTCCTGTTCCGGATGAAGCTTGTCTTCACCTGGATAGATCAGAACGCCATCACCATTGATGTAGCCTTGATCGTCGATTGGTTTG
>DASYPN010000200.1:0-38248 GCA_036006625.1 Pyrinomonadaceae bacterium
TGGGTGATCACTGAGCCTGTCGTCGGTAATCTTCCGATCGTGGTGCAACCGACCGAACACGGTGGCACGCGTCATCTCTCGGCGGCGCAGTTTGTTTACGATCAGCGTGATTCGCTGGCGTTAGTCGCTTCACAGGATGGGAAATTCACGGTCTTCGCCTGGTCACCGTGTGAGGAAATGGTCCACGCGCACCGAGTCGAGTCGTTATTAATGTAATCCGTGTAATCTGTGGATAAACCCTACGGTGTAAATACACGCCGGAAGATGATGCCCGACAAGCTGAGACGCATCGCGCGTCCATCAACGATCGATTCGAAACTGATCCAATCCGGCCCCTCCGGATCACCAAGTCCAAACTTCCCATCACCACGCGGCACGAGCGGCTGAGCGCCGTCGAGAAACAGTTGGCCCTTGCGCATCACCACTCGCGTATCGCCATACCACGGACTATCGTTGTGATAGTGCCCAACAAAAGCCTCCCACTCTTTCTTCGCTTCAAAAGTCTTTGGCCCCTTGTACTTCTCACTCAAATACCAATCAGGACCGTAAACCGCCTGCGTTACCTGCTGGTTCTCGCGGACGAACCCAAGTAAATACGTATCGAAATCCGGATGCTTCACGAGAAAGCGATCGGGGCCAACACGCTCGAGCACGACTCTCCGGTTACTGTGAACGAGAACGAGTTTATTTCCTTCCGCCGCGAACTCGAGCTTCTTCCCATCGAGCGTAGTAAAAGTTCCGGCGTAATCGGCCGCGTTCTTCACTTCATCAGCAGCCGGTGGCGGCGCAGGAGGATCGGGAAGCGACTTCCCTGCCGCTGATGCATTGAACAGCTCGACGGCGTACTTGGTTACCGCCACCGGTCGATAGCCACGCAGGTTCGCGTTGACAGACGCAAACGCGCCGATGTTTCCAGTGATGTCAACATCGATCGACGAGCTGAAAGCAATCATACCGCCCGTGTGACGCAGACGCGTGTGACCTTCAATGTCGCTCACCCAAATGCCGTAACCATACGATGCCGGTTCACCGCGATAGGGCGAATTGATCGCCGCCTTTGTGAAGAGCGCAAAGCCTTCTTCGGAAAGCAGACGACCCTTCGGCAGCGCGCCACGATTGAGAAGCATGCGCATGTACTTCGCCATGTCGGCCGGAGTTGAAGCGACACTTCCCGCAGCGATATCGACCTCGACCCATTGGGCCTCAGCAAGCGGGTCATTGGTGGAGTAAGGCTTGCTCTCCGCGAGCGGTTCGTAGCCGATCGCCATTACCTTACGGAGATTGTTTGTAATGATCGGCGAACTCGCAGTCATGCCGAGTGGATTCAGCATTCGTGCGCGCATCGATTCGCCAAACGGTCGCTTATCGATCGCTTCGATCAGAAAACCGAGGATGTTGTAGCCGGTGTTTGAGTAAAGGAAACGTTTGCCCGGCTCCCACGCGGTCCAAAGCTCGCTTAGCAGCGCGTCAAGCAGTAGCGGCGCGCCGGGAAGTCCGCCGGTGTGGCTCAGTATGTGATGCGTTGTGATCGCCTGGAACTTCGAATTGATCTTTAGCCATGGCAGATACTCTGCGATCGGCTTGTTGAGATCGAGTTTTCCCTCGTCGTGCAATTGCAAAAGCAGCAGAGCAACAAACGACTTCGAGATCGAGCCGATCTCAAACATCGTTTCCGGTGCGACTTTCAGGCCCGCCTTGGTGTCCGCGTAACCGTAAGTCGAAGCGCGAATAAGGCCGTCGCGATTTGCGAGCGCGAGTGTTAGTCCGGGCGCGCCCGTCTCGCGCATATGTCGCGCTATGAAGTCATCGAGCTTTGCAAACACCGGTTGCACTGCCGCCGACTGGGCAAACACGTTCGGCAACGAACGCAAAATAGTCACTGCGACCGCAGTTTTCGCACTAGTTGAAATAAACTTACGTCGTGTAATCATCCGTGGTTTTCCGTGGTTATAGTCCGAGGTTCTTAGACAGTTCGACAAATCGCGGCTCAGACCGCAGATTCTTCAAAACTGGATCGATCTTGATGAACGGCATCCAATTGAAACGTTCATCACGCGACTTCTCCAACCAGTCGATCGCAAGCTTTCGTTCATCCATTCCCGCGTAAATCACCGCTGTCTGAAACGGTGAAACGTACTGCTGCTTCGAAAGCTCCCGAAGTTTTTCGATCACTTTCTCCGCTTCAACTCGTCTACCAGCGCGTCCCTGCGCATGGCCCAACGCAGTAAGCGCCGCGACGTTATCGGGCAAATACTTTAATCCGGTTTTGAATTCGGCGATCGCTTCGTCGAGCTTCCCTTCCTCCTCCAGCACCAGGCCCAATTCGTAGTGAGCACGCGCGAAGCTGGGATCCAGCTCGACGAGTTTTAACGATTCCTGCCGTGCTTCGTCAAGACGACCTGCATAATAAAGATCGCGAATGTAGTCGCTGTAGATCGTTAGTGAAAACGGTTCGAGCTCGTGCGCAGTCTTCGCCTCAACGACTGCTTCATCCAGTCGACCCACTGCCGCAAGATAACTCGCATACCACTGGTGCGCAGTCGCATAGTTTGGATTGAGCGTGATCGCTTTCTTGAAATGCTGCTCCGCTTCGGCCCACTTCAGATAGTAACGATAACTGACAAACGCGAGGGACGTGTGCGCCTCCGCCAAACTCTCATTGATCGACAACGCCTTTCGTGAGGCGGCTTCGGCTTTTGGATATGACTCGTCGGCCGAGGTGACGTTGTAGACGTTCAGCAGCAGGTAACAGTCGGCGAGTCCGGCATATGCAAGCGCGTAATCCTGGTCTCGCATGATGGCTTTGCCGAAATAGTCGATGCCGCTTCGCAAACCTTCAACCGTTCGTTTGTTCCAGTTGTAACGACCTTGCAGGTAGAGACGATACGCTTCGGAGTCGGGAGAATAGTTTCTCGTCAACTGCGCGTGGTCCATGTTATCTGTGCGCGAGCGCAGTCGTTCCGACACGTCGCGCGAAATCTGTTGTGGTAGTGCCACGACTTCCGAAACTTTGCGACCGTAACGTTCGCCCCAGATGTGACTGTCGTCGCGTACGTCGATCAACTCGACACTCACCGACAGATCGTCACCAACCTGCGACACGCTGCCGGAGAGCAGCGCATGCACACCGAGCTCGCGCCCGATCTTCTTCGGATCCGTCTCGCGGCCTTTGTAGTGAAAGACAGTGCTGCTTGATTTGACTTTCAGATTTGGAACTCTCGACAGACTATCGATCAGGCTCTCGGTTATTCCGTCGGAAAGATATTCGCTGTTGGGATCGCTGTTCGTGAATGGCAGGACGGCGAGCGAGTTGATGGTCGGAGTGGCTTCTGCAGTCGAGCGATTGGGCCGAAGTGCAAGAAATGCAAGTGCGACGATCAACACGAAGGCGAGTCCGACAATAATCTTGCGCGGAGTGGTCCAAAAGGACGCCGGTTTGGGAAGAAAACTGGCCGCGGCGGCAAGCGGAGCGTCAGTTAACGTGCTGCCAAAACTCGTATCGACATCGATCTCGCGCAGCACTTCCAGCAGATCGGTGCGCATGTCTTCGATCTTCTGGTAACGATCCTCGGGAGCTTTCGCGAGTGCTTTATCCAGAATCTCCTGAATACGACGCAGCGCGGGCGAGTCGTCTCCTCTTGCTTCGACAATCGGCTTTGGCTGGTGATAGACCACTGCATAGCGAACGTCGAGTGCCGTCTTGCCGCGGAACGGCCATGTGCCGACAAGCATTTCGTAGAGCAACACGCCGGTTGAAAAAATGTCGGCGCGATGATCGGCTCTTAGTCCCTGTGCCTGCTCGGGCGCGGCATAGGTCGATGTGCCGTATGGCACTCCGACTTCAGTTAGTTGTGGATCGCTCGAGCCTGTGTGCGGACTCTCGATCAGTTTCGCTAAACCAAAGTCGAGCACCTTCACTGTTCCGGAGCGTGTGACCATCACGTTTCGCGCTTTGATGTCGCGATGCGCGATACCACGACTGTGCGCTGCTCCGAGTGCGTCACAAACTTGAATCGCAATCGCAAGTGCCTGGCGTAGATCGAGTGGTTGTCCATTGACCAACTGCCGCACGTTGCGGCCTTCAACGTACTGCATCGCGATGAACTGAACCTCGCCGACTTTATGCAGACCGAAGATCGTGCAGATGTTTGGGTGGTCTAAAGAAGACGCCAGCTTGGCCTCGCGTTCGAAGCGCGCGAGATTGGAAGCGCTGTCGGTGAGGTCGGGCGGCAGAACTTTGATCACTGCCTCGCGATCGAGTGTCGTGTCTATAACCTTGTAAACGGTGCCCTGGCCACCTTCGCCGATTTTTTCGACGACACGATAATGGAGGAGGAGTTGGCCGATCATAGGAAAATTTAGCCACAGATTACACGGATGAACACAGATTGGAAATGAAATCTGCGTTTATCCGTGTCCCTCTGTGGCTAAAAGTTTCTTAGTTTCCCCACACTCGAACCCAATCAACCTGCATCTGCTGCGGAAACACCGTACTTCCGTCGGGACTTCCGACAAAGTTTCCGCCTACAGCGACGTTGAGAAGGATAAAGAATGGGCCCTGAAACTCGGACGTGCTGTTGATTCCACCAGAGATGTTTGCCTCCGCATACTGGATCCGATCGACGTACCATTTGATCGAAGTGCTGGTGCGCGAGATTGCGTATGTGTGGAATCCAGCCGAAAGCGAGGTGGACGAATTGTAAATTCCTCCGAACGAAACGTGGTTGCCATTCACGTCAGCCCAGTGAATCGTGCCGAAGTTCTTCGCCGGGTTCTGCCCCTGAATCTCCATGATGTCGATCTCACCGCAAGAAGGCCAACCAACCGTACTGATGCTATTGCCAAGCATCCAGAAAGCCGGCCAGATGCCCTGACCTTGAGGCGCGTCGATGCGAGCCTCGACCCACGTGTTGATGCCGAACGATTGTTTCCCTTGCGTCTTCATGCGTGCCGACGTGTATGCGCTGCCGCCAAAATTCTCGCGTCGCGCTTCGATCACGAGCACGCCATTTGAGATTCGAGCGTTCTCTGTTCTGCTCGTGTAGTTCTCGAGTTCGTTGTTGCCCCACCCACCGCCGCCGAGATCGAAGCCCCAGTTCGCTGTGTTGATGGTTGAGCCATTGAACTCATCGGACCAGACCAACGTGGAAAATCCTGGCGGCGCTCCTGCCGGCGGCTGTGAACCAACCGCGCCCCACGTAAACTGTTCCCACGTATTTGCAACCGTGCGATCGCATACGAGTGGAGCCCAGCTTGCCCGTGCGAGATCAGCCGACACGAAACGATTGGTCGCTCGTCCTTTGAGAGTGAACGCACCACCGGCGATGTCGGTCCATGTAAACTGCTCCCACGTTCCGATGGACGCGCGATCGGCGACGAGTGGAGCGTATGTTGCGCGCGCTTGATCCGCCGATACGAACAAGCCCGTTCCGATTGCTCTGAAAGCTATAAAGCCGCCGCCGGCATCAACCACCTGAAACTGTTCCCACGCATCGACAGATGATCGATCCGCAACCAGCGGCGCCCACGTTCCGCGGTTCTGATCCGCCGATACAAAAAGACCGGTTGCTGATGCGCGTATCCAGATGGTCTGGCCCACAGGCGCTGCCGCTTCCACGGTCGTCGTCAATAACACAATCGTTAATACTAGAAGTAAGGTTCTTGCAGCCATGATTTTTCTCCTAAGTTTTGGTGCTGGTCTTGTGGGGGAAGAACAAACTTGGGAGGCTAATCTGGGCTTTGATCCGTGTTACCCGTGGCTAAAAAACTGGTAGCCAACCAGTCTTTGTGAGGGGTCGATCACCGATCGCTTCGCGAACAGCATACTTTGCGAGGAGTCGTGTTGAATCAAACGTCGGCAAACTGGAGTTCTCCGGCGTGACGATCAGAGGTATCTCAGTGCAGCCGAGAATCACACACTCAGCTCCTCTCGACTTCAAGTCCTCAATTGCACTTAAGAAGAGATCGGTCGTGCTTTTGTTGAAGATTCCATTGCACAGCTCGTCAAAGATCGCTGTGTTGAGTTGCTCTCTCGTCGATTCGTCGGGAACCAGGCGTTCGCAGTCACGTTTCTCCAGTGCCGCTTTGTAGACTGGGCCGGTCATGGTCCAACGAGTGCCTAACAACCCGACTCGCTTGTATCCGTGTTTACTGATTTCATGACAAACGACTTCGGCGATGTGCAGGCCGGGAAGTGGCAAGTCACCGGCGATCTTCTCGAGCACGATGTGCGCGGTATTATCCGGGCAAACGAAAAAGTCAGCGCCGCTGTCCGCGACATGCTGCACACCTTCTGCTAAGAATTTTCCGACCGACGCATGATCGTCTTTCTCCCAACCCGGCAGGCTCAACGCCATTGGTATCGCGCTCATGACGATGTTCGGATACATATGTGGACCAAGCTGCGCCGATCCCTCATGACAAGCGGTCAGGAAACAAAGTGCAGCACCTTCAGCGCTGTGTGCGACGATTCCTATGGTTTTCATCTTGTTGAATACTACTCCGGTCTATAGAATTCCAAAACCTGCTGCGTAAGAAAATGAAGTTACCTGCGTTACTGACCAGAGTATTACCGACGCTCAACCGCGCACAAGTTTGCCCCGCGTGCGGCCAGCCGTTCGCGTGTGAGATCAACCTGCAGGGTTGTTGGTGCACCGAAGTCAAACTCAGCGGCGAGACGTTGCAGACACTGCGAAGCAAATACAAAGGCTGTTTGTGTCGCTCGTGTCTGGAGAGCGCCCAAGCAGTTTCTGAACGCGCCAACGGCGTGGAATATCCTGAACGCGCCAACGGCGCGGAATATCCTGAACGCGCCAACGGCGTGGAATATCCTGAACGCGCCAACGGCGTGGGATATCCTGAACGCGCCAACGGCGCGGAATATGATAGCCAGGGGCAAGCGCGAAGCGCGTCGCCCCTGGACCCGGTTCCCTCCAAAAGCGTTGAGCCCTGAAAGGGCGAAATACGGCGGTGTCTATTTCGGCCCTTCAGGCCTCGGCACCGCTTTTTGAATGGCTAACCAGGGGCGACGCGCTTCGCTTCGCTCGCGCTTGCCCCTGGCTTTCATATTTCGCGCCTTTGGCGCTTCGACGCAACAGGCGAAGCATTCGGAGAACAGCACCGCAATTGTGAAGACCGCACAGGTGCTGGAATAATCTCCAAATCGTGTTGTCTGAGGTGAGAATTGAGTATTGCATCCGTACTTTTCATGCTAACGATGCTCGCAACGCCGCGCTGGACCACTCAGACGAGTGGTGTCACCGCGAGATTGCGTGGTGTGAGCGCCGTGAGTGAGCGGGTGGCGTGGGCCAGTGGGTCGGGATCGACTGTGCTGCGAACTGTCGATGGTGGGCAGACGTGGCAGAAACTCCACGTTACGGACGACGCAGTCGACTTCCGCGACATCGATGCGATCGACGCCGACTCCGCGTACATACTCAGCATCGGCAATGGTCCGGCTACACGAATCTACAAAACCACCGACGCAGGCAAAACATGGAAACTGCAATTCAAGAACGACGATGAGAAAGCGTTCCTCGATGCCATGTCGTTTTGGGACGCAAACCACGGCATCGCGTTCGGCGATTCAGTCGATAAAAAATTCTACATACTGACGACCGCCGATGGCGGCAACACGTGGACGCGCGTTCCGCCTGAGAAACTGCCGCCAGCACAGGAAAACGAAGGAGCGTTTGCCGCGAGCGGCACCAACATCGCTCTGTTCGGGAAATCGCATGCGTGGATCGGCACAGGCGCGGCGACTAAATCGCGTGTCCTGCACACCTCTGACGGTGGCCACACGTGGCAAGTTGCCGATACACCACTTGCGTCAGGACAATCGTCCGGAATCTTTTCCATCGCCTTCCGCGATGCGAAACACGGCATTGTCGCCGGCGGCGATTACAGAAAAGAATCGGACGCAGTCGACAACCTCGCAGTCACAAACGACGGTGGAGTCACATGGACACTCGTCAAAGGTCTCTCAGGCTTTCGCTCAGTTGTGGCTTACGTTCCTGGAAGCAAGACACTGATCGCCATCGGCCCATCCGGCGGCGACTATTCAATAGACGACGGACGCACGTGGACACCCATCAACGGCCCCGGCTTCGACACCTTCAGCTTTGCACCTGGTAAACAGACTGGCTGGGGCGCAGGGGCCAAAGGCGCCCTCGGCAAGCTCACATTCACAGACTAAAAACCCGTAAGCTGTAACCATGACTGAAAATAATCAAACCTGCCCGTGTGGTTCCGGTTCTAACTTTGCAGATTGTTGCGAGCCAATCATCAACGGCATGCGTGAGAGTCAAACAGCCGAGGAGTTGATGCGTGCACGCTATTCGGCTTTTGTGACTCACGCGATCGACTTCATCGTCTCTTCCACGCATTCGCGCACGCGTAAGGAAATCGATCTGGACTTTGTACGGGAGTGGTCCGAGACATCAACGTGGCATGGGCTGGAAGTCTTCGAAACAAAGATCGTCAACGAAGATAAAGCGTTCGTGTCGTTTGAGGCTCGGTTTACTCAGAATGGAGAGGATCGCAGTCATCGGGAAAAGAGCCTGTTTGAGCGTGAGAATGGGCACTGGCGTTTTGTGACAGGTGACGAGCTGAAGAACCCGACGGTGAAGTACGAGACACCCAAGCCAGGCCGCAATGATCCTTGCCCATGCGGCTCAGGGAAAAAATATAAAAAGTGCCATGGCAATTAGGCGTCTCTTTGGAGTGCGCCAACTTGTTGGCGCTTTGGTATTTGTACCAAAGCGGTGACAAGTCACCGCACTCCAAGGAGGTCCGCTTGACAGGAAAGCGTATGATCTAATTACCCCAGACAGACAATTAGATCAGGAGATACAAGAGATACAAATGAAGTACGCAGTTGCAAGAAAGATTAATAATGAAGGAGAGATGATTGAGACGCCCGCGACCGTGCAGCCGTCGCAACCCGGCGACGAGGGGTTGCTCGATGCCTATTCGCGTGCGGTTATTGAAGCCGCGGAGCGGGTTAGTCCTTCGGTCGTTTATATTCAGGTAACAGCACAATCAAATCGTCGCCGCCGAGGTCCGAATGAAGTAACGGGCAGCGGATCGGGTTTCGTCTTTACCCCAGATGGTTTCATTCTCACGAACAGCCACGTGGTACACGGCGCCACAAAGATCGACGTCACGCTCATGGATGGTCGACGGTTCCAGGCGCAGTTGATTGGCGACGATCCCGATACCGATCTCGCCGTCATTCGCATCACGGCGCCAAACCTTGTGCCCGCTCAGCTCGGCGACTCGCAATCGATCCGCGTCGGCCAACTCGTAATCGCGATTGGAAACCCGTACGGCTTCCAGTACTCGGTGACCGCCGGTGTGGTCAGCGCGCTCGGACGCTCGCTGCGAGCACAATCGGGACGGTTGATGGATGGCGTGATTCAGACTGACGCAGCGTTGAATCCGGGAAATTCAGGTGGGCCACTGGTCAACTCTCGTGGCGAAGTGATCGGAGTAAACACCGCCATGATTCTTCCGGCGCAGGGAATCTGCTTTGCGACGTCGATAGATACGGCAAAGTTTGTGGCAGGACGATTGATTCGCGACGGCAAGATCAGTCGTAGTTACATCGGCGTGGCCGGACAGAACGTGCCGATTCCGCGTCGCATTGTTCGGTTCTATCAGTTGCCGGTCGAGACGGGAGTGCTGATCGTCTCGTTTGAAACGAATGGCGAGACGAGTGCCGCGCAGGAAGCCGGACTACTCGCTGGCGATCTCGTTGTTGAGTTTGATGGACAGCCGATTCGCGGCATTGACGACCTGCACAAGATGCTTACTGACGAGCGCATTGGAAAGAGAACGCCTGTAACTATCATTCGCGGAGTGCAGAAGTTAACGTTTGAGGTCGTAGCCAAGGAAGCGAAGAGAGACTAATTCCGAAACTCCTGGCTTACCATCAGCCCGCGCATCCCACCATCCATGACACCAATCCCCACGCACCCGAACTGAGGGCGCAGAATATTCGCACGATGACCAGGAGAGTTCATTAGGCCGGTGTGGGCCACGGGGATGGTGGGTGCGAGGGCGAGGTTCTCACCCGCGGTGGTGAAGCGAACGTTCGCCTCGCGCATGCGATCGAATGGTGAGAGTCCCTCGGGGGTGTCGTGAGCAAAATAACCACGCGCAAACATGTCCGCCGAATGCTTTCGCGCAACTTCGGTTAACTCAGGATCAGCCTGCAGTGGCGACAACCCGTTCGCCACTCGCTCCTGATTGACCAGATCCAACATTCGTTTCTCCAGGTCAGGACGCGGTCGCGTGTTCTCGACTTTGAAAGGAAGCGTTACGCGCTCATCTGAATCCGGACGAATCGTCAGCAGATTCATCGTGCGCGCAATCGCGTCACCAAAGACCGGTCGTAACTGCCCCTCGAGCTGTTCGGCGTAAACAGCCAGACGATTCACGAGCGCGCTGTCACGCGTGCGCTCGCTCAATCCTTCGCTCAACGGAATCGCGAGTAACAGCGCGGAGAGGATCGCGACGACAATCAGTCCATTTGCAAAACCCGGAATGACGCCAAGCAGTTGATTCACGCGTCGCTCGTGAATCTCTTCAGGCAGATGTCTCAACAACAGGTAGCCGACGATCTGCACAGCGGCTCCCACCAGCCCCGCGACGAGCACAAACGCGATCGGCTGATCCCAAACTTCAGACCACAAATCAAAACGTGGTCCAAGCCACTGCGCGACCGGCTGGTAATAACGCAACCCCGCGACCAAACTCAGCACCCCTCCCGCGAGGTCGAGCACACCATGAATAAAGCCGCGTCGATACCCGTTGAGCACGCTCAAAAGGATCATGATCACGAGCAGAATATCTATCGGGTTAACGGCCACGTTGAGATAAAGATTACCCCTCTGAATTGAATAATCCAACTCACTGTAAAACGCTCCAATTCTTCGCAGTTCAAAATCGGCAAGCACCAATAAGTTTTTGGACCTGATCTCTGGATCAACTTCACCCTCGATCCGTGATTACTTGATTTTTCCGATTGGAACAATTTCTGCATCTTCACTCTGCGATGTTTCTCCCCAATCATCGCTCGATCAGCATTACGAAAACGTAGTGATCGATCCATCAATCTGTTGAGAAAACTCAACCACTAAAAGCCCGACCCGAGAGTAAGGAATCAGGGAGATTTGTTTATGAGCAAACTTAGAATTGGAAGTTTTTCTCTAGTCTCGTTGCTAGTGATAACGCTGTTCGCGGTGACCAGTTTTGCTCAGGCAGGCGGCACTACTGTTCGCGGCACAGTGAAAGATCCCCAGGGCAATCTCGTGAGTGGCGCAACCGTCACGCTCACAGATGCCGCACGCAACTTTTCGCGTACACAACAAACAAACCAGGACGGCGCTTACGTCTTCAATGCAATCCCTCCGGGCACATACCGGCTCGACATTTCCGCGCCAGGCTTCAAAACAGCATCCGCGTCCGGCATGGTCGCACTCGTCGACACACCGACAGTCAGAGATGTGCAACTGGAAATCGGCGCTGTTTCTGAAACAGTCGATGTCACGTCAACAGCAGAAGCAGCAATCAACACGAGCGACGCCAGCATCGGTAATTCATTCGAGCGGAAACGCATCGTTGAATTGCCGCTGAACGCCAATAACGTTGTCGGTCTGCTGTCGTTGCAACCGGGCGTAAGTCGCGCCGGTTTTGTGAATGGCGGCCGCGCCGACCAATCGAACATCACGCTTGACGGGGTCGACGTGAACGAGCAACAGGACGGCCTCGACGTGATTACTGACGAGGCTTTTGCGAGCGTGTTGAGAGTTACCCGCGACTCGTTGCAGGAGTTTCGCGTAACGACAACAAATCCAAACGCGGAACAGGGCCGTTCATCCGGCGCGCAGGTTTCACTGGTGACGCGCTCCGGATCCAATCAGTGGCACGGCTCACTGTTCGAGACACACCGCAACACCGTCACAACTGCAAACGACTTCTTCAATAACGCCGCCGGCGTCGACCGCCCGCAGTTGTTGAGAAACATCTTCGGCGGTTCGGTCGGTGGTCCAATCAAGAAGGATCGCGCTTTCTTTTTCTTCAACTACGAGGGCTTTCGCGAAGCGACTGCGACGTCGGTCGTGCGCGAAGTTCCACTCCCGACGTTGGGCCAGGGCATAGTTCGTTACCGCACAACGAGTCACGCCAGCGATCCCGGTTGTCCGGCCGGCACTCCGAGCGGCGTGAACTGTCTTACATCCGCTGAGATCCAGTCCGCATTCCAAAACTTCAACAACGATACGGGTCCGGGCATAAACCCGCAGGCACTCGCCGTACTCGCGGCTGCAGCCCAGCGCTATCCGGCAAACGACACGACGGTCGGCGACGGATTGAACACAGGCGGCTTTCGCTTCAATGCGCGCACGCCGACTAAGTTGAACACGTACATCGCTCGACTCGACTTCAATCTGACCAATAGCCAGACGTTATTCGCTCGTGGCAATTATCAGAGTGACACCGTAACACGCGCGGTTTACTTCTCTTCGGATTGCAGCACGCCGGGTGACAACATTCAGTGTTTCCCGGACACTCCGCCGCTCACCACGTGGAACCATCCGAAAGGACTTGCGATGGGCCACATCTGGACCGTGAATAACGCGATCGTCAACCGTTTTAACTACGGTTTCACACGCGCTGCATTCACGCAGAACGGCGACTCGGAAGCGAACCAGGTTAACTTCCGTTTCATCTTTTCGCCGGCAGCTTTCCAACGCACGCTGCGTCGAACCACGCCGGTCCATAATTTTGTGGACGACGTTTCCTGGGTCCGCGGGAATCACACCTTTGGATTTGGCGCCAACCTTCGTCTGATACGTAACAATCGCAATTCGCTCGGCGCATCATACGACTCGGCGATTATCAATCCGTCGTACTACGCCGCATCGGGCGAAGTGATTACAGATCCGTTTGACGACTTTGAAAGTCAAACCGATCTTCGCGACGCGCTCGCGTCAGTGATTGGCCGTTATTCGCAGTACAGCGCCAATCTCGTTTACGACGCGAACGGCCAACTCCAGGCTGTCGGTACACCAACCGATCGTTCATTTGCCACTGAAGAATACGAAGGCTACTTCCAGGATTCGTGGCGCATGCGGCCGAACTTCACTCTGAACTACGGCATCCGCTGGAATACTTCAACACCGGTCTACGAACGAAACGGCATTCAGGTCGTGCCAAACGTGAACTTGACCGATTACTTCAACCAGCGAGTGCAGAGTTCATTCAACGGCGTTCCCTTTACCGATCCAATCTCGTTCATTCTCGGCGGCAAGGCCAACAACGCGCCGGGTTATTACAAACAGGATTGGAACAACTTTGCGCCGTCAGTCTCGTTCGCATGGTCACCTGACTTTGGTGATAACACCTTTGGCAAGATCTTCGGACGCAGCGGCAAGAGTGTTGTTCGTGGTGGTTTCCGTATGACGTACGATCGTATCGGCAGTGCTCTTGCCGTCAACTTCGATCTCAACAACCTCGCGGGCTTCACTTCCGCCCGTAACATCAACGCCAACACGTTCGATGTAATTGATACTCAACTGGGACCGCAGTTCAGCGGTTTCAATCCGGATGTTCGCGCGCTTAATTTCCCGGCCGCGACTGGCCCGATTCCGACTACGCTGCAGTTCCCGCTGACGGTTCCCTCAGATGAGGAAACACGCATCGAGTCGTCGTTGGACCAGGGACTAACCACGCCCTACAACTACAGCTTCAACTTCTCCTACGGCCGTGAGATCGGTAAAGGACTGTCATTTGAAGCGAGTTACGTGGGACGCTTCGCGCGCAAGCTGCTCGCTACGCGCGACATCATGCAACTCAACAACATCAGGGATCCACAGTCGGGAATGACGTTCTACGAGGCGATGAACATGCTGGTGGATTTCAAGTATCAGAACAAGCTCCCAAGCGAAGTTCCTGATATCGCGTTCTTCAACAACCTGTTCCCATTCATGTCCGATTTTTGGGGCGAGCCCGGTCTGACGAACACGCAGGCTGCGTACGCGTTCATCGCACCGTCGGCTGCTCCTTTTAATGGCCTCGGTATCACGGACTATACGACCTTGCAGTTGATCTGGGACGACGCTCCGGGTTGCACCACCTGTCCCGAAGGTACAGGTCCGGCGAAGTTCAACAACATGTTCTATCAACCGCAGTTCGGAGCGCTCTCAGCGTTCTCGACGCTCGCGTTTTCGAACTACAACTCGTTGCAACTCAGCCTGCGTCAGCGGCTGCGTGAAGACGTGACGTTTGACTTCAACTACACCTACAGCCATTCACTCGACAGCGTCTCGGGCTTGCAGAACTCGAGCAGCTATGGCACGGCGTTCATCGTCAACGCACTGGATCCGGCTCAGAACTACGCCAGTTCGGACTTCGATGCGCGCCATATCATCAATGCGAATTGGGTGGTCGGACTTCCGTTTGGTCGCGGTAAACGTTACTGGACGAATTCCAACAACCTGGTTGATAAAGTGTTGGGTGGTTGGACCACGACGGGAATCTTCCGTTGGAATAGTGGACTTCCGATTCAGACACCGTTTGACTGCTGTGTTTGGGCCACGAACTGGAACGTGCAATCTAACGGCACTCGAGTTCAGCCGATTGAATCGTCACCGACGGGGAATGGATTTGAAGGAAAGCCCAACGTCTTCTCCGACAGGCTCGCGGCTTATCGCAGTTTCCGTCGCGCTCGACCGGGTGAAGATGGCGACAGAAATGTGCTCCGTGCTCCAGGCTACATCGCTCTGGACATGGGACTCTACAAGTCGTTCAAGCTGCCATGGGAAGGTCATGCACTGCAGTTCCGTTGGGAAGTTTTCAACGTCACCAACACGCAGCGGTTTGATGGTCTAACCATCGCCGATCTTGGTCTTGGTCGTGATCCCTTCCTCGGGTCCAGCAACCCGAGCCAGGAATTCGGCCGCTTCACCTCAACCCAAACCCCTCTGAATGAAACTAAAGCCGGCCGCGTAATGCAGTTCGCGCTCCGGTATACATTCTGAGGAAATCCATCCACAGATTACACAGATCTGTGAAACAGTAACGCCGCTTCGTCAACCCAAGATGAAGCGGCGTTGCTGTAAGCTGCGAGCACCAAAGTTCAGTAGCAAGCCGGTGTGGTAACCGGTTACCTTCAGATAGTTAATCAGTTGAGAGTCTTCGACTGAGCTAAGTGAGCTTAGCGCTTTGAGTTCAACGATTACAGAATCAGAACAAATGAAATCAGGCCGATAATGATTCTGTAAACGCTGACCTTTATAACTGACCGGAAATTTTAATTCCCGGCTGTAAGGTATGTCGCGAGTCTTTAACTCCAGGGCGAACGCCTCCTGATAGATTGGCTCCAGAAAGCCACAACCCAATTGGCGATGAACCTCCATTGCCGCTCCAATAATCTTGTAGGTTCGGGAATCCCGCTCTGTGAGGGTGCTCATAAAATTGACTCCTAAGGTGAAATTAGGTTTGACGACTTGATTGTCTCATAAATCTGCGTAATCTGTGGATGATGCTTCAGTTCCTGAACATCTCCAACATAGCTCTAATCGATGATATGCAGGTTGAGTTTGAGAGTGGGCTCAATCTGTTGACGGGGGAGACTGGATCGGGGAAGTCGATTATTGTCGATGCGCTGGGTGTGCTGATTGGTGGACGGTTCACGAATGAGCTACTCAAGTCAGGCGCAGAACGCGGATCGATCGAAGGTCTTTTCTCTGTCACTCCGAATCCGGAGCTGGATTTGCTGCTCGAAAATGCGGGGCTTGATTCGACTACCGAGCTCATAATTCGCCGCGAGATCGCTGCAACCGGCCGCAACAAGATCTTCATCAACAACCAACTGGCCACGCAATCGTTGTTGCGCGATCTGCGTCCCTATCTGGTCGACATTCACGGACAGGGTGACCAGCAAACGCTGTTCAATCCGGAAACACATCTCGAAATACTCGACGCTTTCGCAGGCAATGGAGCGCTGCGTGCAGAAGTCGCTGAAGCGTATCAGCGTTGGAATGCGGTGCGACGAGAGCTTGAATCTTTGCGTCATGACGAAGCTGAGAAATTTCAACTCGTCGATACGCTGAAGTTTCAAATCGGTGAACTCGAGCGCGCGCAGTTGTCGCCGGGTGAAGACGAGAAGCTGGAAGAAGAGCGACGACGGCTCGGGAATGTTGAGAAGCTGACGACGCTTTGCCAGTCGAGTTACAGCCGGATTTATGAGGATGATGCTGCGGCCGTGACGCGCGTGCGACACACGTTGAAAGACGTCGAAGAGCTTGCTGAATACGAATCAAGTTTTCGCGATTACCTGGAAGGATTGGAAAGCGCGCGCGCGGTGCTCGAAGATCTTTCGTTCTCGTTGCGCGACTTCGCTGATCGACTCGAGTTCTCGCCATCGCGCCTGGCTGAGATTGAAGATCGGCTCGCGGAGATTTCGCGGCTCAAGCGTAAATACGGCGGATCGATCGCCGCTTCACTCGAACACCTGGCGCGTTCGGAAGATCGTCTGCGACAGATCGAGACTTCCGATGAGCGTGAGCGAGAGTTGAATGCTGAGCTTGCGGCGGCTCGCGAGCGCTATCTCGATCTCGCGCGCAAGTTACACAAAGAACGCGTGCGGGCGGCGAAAAAGTTTGAGCAGGCAGTTGAAAAAGGCATTGCGGAAGTGGCAATCGATAACGCGCGATTTCAGGTTCAGGTGAACGACAGTGTCGATTCGGCCGGCCAGAAAGGCATCGACCACACGGAGTTCTACTTTTCCGCGAACGTCGGCGAGGAAGTGAAGCCACTCGCGCGCGTTGCGTCGGGCGGTGAAGCATCGCGTCTCATGCTGGTGCTGAAGACTGTCGCAAACGGATCGCAGTTCCCACGCACGATCGTGTTCGACGAGATCGACACGGGCATTGGCGGACGGGTCAGTGAGGCTGTCGGCATTAAACTCAAGAAGCTAGCGCAGACGAATCAGGTATTGTGCGTCACCCACCAGCCGCAAATCGCGCGGTTTGCCGATAGTCATCTGGTGGTGCAGAAAGAAGCGTTGAAGGGACGCACGCAAGTCAGTGTCGGACGGTTAGACAAAGCAGGTCGCGTTGAAGAACTGGCGCGCATGCTCACCGGCGCGGAAATCACCGACAGCGCCCGCCGCCACGCTCGAGAACTCTTGAAACAATAAGAAGGTTTCACGCAAAGACGCGAAGTGAAGCAAAGCCGCAAAGGTGTTCTCTTGCGTCTTGCTTTGCACCTTTGCGTCTTTGCGTGAGACATTCGTAGAGAACTTATGAGTACAGAACCAAACAAAGTCATCTATTCGATGGTCGGCGTCAGCAAGTTCTACGACAAGAAGCCTGTCCTCAAAGACATTTACCTTTCTTACTTCTACGGCGCGAAGATCGGCGTCATCGGTCTGAACGGCTCGGGCAAGTCTTCCCTGCTCCGCATACTCTCGGGCGTCGACAAAGACTTCAACGGCGAAACGGTGATCTCGCCGGGCTTCACGGTCGGTTATCTCGAACAGGAACCGCTGATTGACGACGCGCGCACCGTGCGTGAAGTTGTAGAAGAGGCAGTTCAGGAAACTGTGAACCTGCTGAAAGAGTTTGACGAGATCAACGAGAAGTTTGGCGAAGACATGTCTGACGACGAGATGTCGGCGCTACTCGAACGCCAGGGTGAAGTGCAGGAAAAACTCGATGCGCTCGATGCATGGGATCTCGATTCACGACTCGAAATGGCAATGGACGCGTTGCGCTGTCCGCCACCCGACACGCCCGTCAAAGTTCTCTCGGGTGGTGAGCGTCGACGTGTCGCTTTGTGCCGTCTGCTGTTGCAGAAACCCGACATTCTGTTACTCGACGAACCAACCAACCATCTCGACGCTGAGTCAGTCGCGTGGCTCGAACATCACTTGCAGAGTTATGCGGGAACGATCATCGCGGTCACACACGACCGCTATTTTCTCGACAACGTCGCCGGCTGGATTCTCGAACTCGACCGCGGCGAGGGCATTCCGTGGAAGGGCAACTACAGCTCCTGGCTCGAACAGAAGCAGGAGCGTTTGCGACGCGAAGAGAAATCCGAAACCGAACGTCAGAAAACGCTGCAACGCGAGCTCGAATGGATTCGCATGTCGCCCAAGGCTCGTCACGCGAAGGGCAAAGCCAGGATCAATTCATACGAAGAACTCCTCCGCCAGGAGAATGAAAAACGTCGCGAGGATCTCGAGATCCACATTCCGGCCGGACCACGACTCGGCAACGTCGTTATCGAAGCCGAACACGTGAACAAAGGCTACGGCCAGAATCTTCTCGTCGACGACATGAACTTCGCATTGCCGCCGGGAGGCATCGTCGGCGTGATCGGTCCAAACGGCGCCGGCAAGACCACGCTGTTTCGGATGATCACGGAACAGGAACCGCCGGATGCGGGATCTATCCGCAAAGGTGAAACTGTCGTGCTCGCGTACGTCGATCAGAGTCGCACGCTCGATGCGAACAAGTCGATCTGGGAGGAGATAAGCAGCGGCGAAGACATGCTCAAGCTCGGAAATCGTGAAGTGAACTCGCGAGCTTACGTTGCGCGGTTCAACTTCTCTGGTTCAGATCAGCAGAAGAAAGTCGGGATGTTGTCGGGCGGCGAGCGCAATCGTGTTCATCTTGCGAAGATGTTGAAGGAAGGTGCGAACGTGTTGTTGCTCGACGAGCCGACAAACGATCTCGACGTCAACACGCTGCGGGCGCTGGAAGAAGCGCTCGAGAATTTCGCGGGTTGTGCGGTGGTGATTTCACACGACCGGTGGTTCCTCGATCGCATCGCGACGCACATACTCGCGTTCGAAGGTGATAGTAAGGTGGTTTGGTTTGAGGGAAATTATTCGGATTACGAGGTTGATAGAAAGGCCAGACTCGGTGCAGCGGCTGAGACGCCACACCGAATCAAGTATCGCCAGTTGACGAGGTAGTGTTGGACAGGATGAACAAGATTTTCAGGATTTACAGGATGATTCTTGTTCATCTTGCAAATCCTGACAATCCTGTCCAAAGATTACTCTGCTGCCGCGTACTGTGCGGGATTTGCTTGCGCTTTTTCCACGCACTCATCACAACAAACCGTGATCTCTTTGCCGGCCACGGTTACTTTGATCCCACCATCATTGATCGCCCAATCACAGACCGGACATTTGCTCGTGTTCATGAGTTTGTCTCCCTTGCAGATGAATTAACTACCAACAGAGACAGACTACCCATAACCCAAAATCCTGACTTCCAGAATCTTGCTTATTTCCGGCGCATCTCCGACGGCGATTTGCCAAACTCGCGCCGGAACGCATCCGTGAAGTGACTGTGACTGGAAAACCCGAGTTCGAGCGCCAGCGCCGTGAGATCGCTCGCGCCGTCAGCGAGCCGTTCGAGTGAGGCACGCAAACGAAGTTGCGTCAGATATCGATGAACCGGCACGCCGGTCTGCTGCTGAAAAATTCGCGCAAGGTGAAACGGCGACGCATGAACAGCACGCGCCACCTCGTCAAGCGTGACACGTTCACTCATCCGCGACGCCAGATACGTCTTCGCCGCCTCAGCACGTCGAGCATGATCGGCGTCCGTTGCTTCTCTTCTTGGTTGGGGCCTGACGTCCAGACGCACGAACGCCGACTCGAGCACATCAGCCACAAGCTGCAGCGCGGTAACATCAGCCCACAATGGCTCAAGTTGATCGGCTGACTCGAGACGTTGCACGAGCTCGCGATGACGCCAGAAGACGCGTGCTTCGCATGGTCCAGTGACGAACCGGAACGGCTGATCGGGATGTTCGTCGATTGATGGATCGAGCTCGCGGACGATGTCGTTGAGCACACGCGGTGAAACAGTGAACACAGTGCCACGGTCGCCACAATCGGACGGATGACTCACGCGGTACGTCGACTCGCGTGAGAAGAACACTGCCTGGTTGACATCCGCGGTGGTGGTGCGTCGCCCGAAGTGTCTCGAGAAAGCACCGTGCCGCATGAGCACGATGTTATTCGCGTCCGACTCTTCTTCAGCGCCTGGTCCACCCTGGGCGATATGGCAGCAGTAATCATGAACGCTGACGATCGGACTCTCGTACAACGGCCGAAACACTATTTCCTTGTCGCGCTCGTAACCCACAAGGTGTTATAAAAGCACAAGTTTAAATCCGTCATCAATCCGTGAAAATCCGAGGTTCATATGAAGACTAGCTTTATTGCGTCACTCTTGCTTTTGGCGTTCATGTCCCAGGACCCGGGCGAGATTCGAAACTTCCTGCGCGTCAACAAAGACTTCTGCACGGGCGGTCAACCAAAACTCGAACATCTCGAAAAACTGAAAGCCGAGGGCGTTAAGTCGATCATCAACCTGCGCCAACCGAGCGAACACCGCGCCGAAGAAGAAGCAGCAAAAGCGAAAGAACTCGGCCTGCGTTACTTCAACATCCCGGTCGCTTTCGGGAATCCAAACGATGAGCAAGTCGCGGAGTTCTTGAAGATCACAGACGACCCGGACAATCGACCAATATTTATTCACTGCACAGCAGCGATTCGTGTGGGCGCGTTCTGGATGATCAGACGTGTGCTGCGTGATGGCTGGAAAGTTGAAGACGCCGAAGAAGAAGCGAAGAAGATCGGACTGCGTGAGAGCCCACATTGGAATGAGTTCGCACGCAAATACATCGAAACACATCGCCAGGCATCGCTGCCAACATTACCCACGCACCCGTTGAAATTCGGTGTCTTTGTCGCACAGTTCGATCCCGCAGGCATATTCACAATCGAAGGCCAGGGCTGGGGGAAATTCAACGGAAGCTGGAAGAACCTCGACGCCAATCAAGTCGAGTTGGCGATGAGTGGTGGACCAAAGGGTTGCGATGCTCCGGGCAAGTATCGTTTCAACAGCGACGGCAGTCACGTTTCCTTCGACGTGGTTGCAGATGAATGTGTGCCGCGCCGAATGATCATCGATCGCAGCAGGTGGATCCCCGCCGGCGAGACAGTCACCGTGCCGCCACGAGAGATCGTCAACGTCGCAACGGCACGTCCGCCCGCTCGTCCTATTGCGAGTGACAAAGGAAGTTGGCCGTCCTTTCGCGGGCCACGCGCCTCGGGTGTCGCGGAAGGTCAGAATCTGCCCGACAAATGGAACGGCAAAACGGGCGAGAACATTCTCTGGCGCACGCCGATTCCCGGACTCGCACACTCGAGTCCAGTCGTTTGGGGAAATCGAATTTTCGTAACGACCGCGGTCAGCAGCGATCCAAAAGCGACTTTTCGTCCAGGCTTGTACGGTGATGGGGATGCGTCGAAAGATCGCTCCGTTCATCGCTGGATGATCTATGCGCTCGACAAACAGAGCGGAAAAATTCTGTGGGAACGAGTCGCTTACCAGGGCGAACCGATCGAAAAACGTCACATCAAGTCGACGTATGCGAACTCGACGCCGGTGACTGACGGTCGCATCGTCGTCGCGTGGTTTGGGTCGCAGGGTGTCTACGCATACGACGTGAACGGCAAGTTTTTGTGGAAAGTGAACCTCGGACGTGTGGACATGGGCGCGTACGACATTCCCACGTACGAATGGGGCCCAGCCAGTTCGCCGATCATCTGGAAGGATCTGGTGATCCTCCAGTGCGATACGCAGGCCGATTCGTTCATCATCGCCTTCGACGCGAATACTGGTAAGGCCGTCTGGAAGACAAAACGCGACGAGATTCCATCGTGGGGCACGCCGACAGTCGCAACCACTTCAAGAGGCGAAGAGCTGGTCGCCAACGCTTCAAACTTCATTCGTGGTTACGATCCACGCACTGGCAAGGAATTGTGGCGACTCGGACCCAGTTCAAAAATCACTGCGCCAACACCGATCTTTGCAGACGACATGCTCGTCGTGGTGAGTGGTCGTGCACCAGAGCGACCAATCTTCGTCATTAAAGCGGGCGCTCGCGGCGATCTCACTTTGCCGGCAGGAAAGACCAGCAGTGACACAGTTTTATGGAGTCGCACCGGTCGGGGTTCTTACATGCCGACGCCGTTGATCTACAACGGCATCCTTTACGTGTTAGCCAACAACGGCACCTTCGATGCCTATAATCTAAAGACAGGCGAAGAACTCTACCGGCAACGTTTGCCGCTTGTGGGCAGCGGCTTCAGCGCCTCGCCGATCGCGTCTGATGGAAAGATCTATCTGTCGAATGAAGACGGTGAGATCCTCGTCGTGTCCGCGGGTGAAAAGTTCAATCACATTTCAACTAACTCGATGGGCGAGTTGCTGATGGCGACTCCGGCGCTGTCAGATGGCGTGATGTACGTGCGTTCTGCTGAATCTGTTTTTGCGATTGGTCGCAAAAAATGACCACCAATCGAATGGAAGCATTCAGTGATGGGGTGATCGCCATCATCATCACCATTATGGTGCTCGAACTGCGTCCGCCACACGACACGACCCTGAATGGGCTGCGACCGCTGATTCCCGTGATGGGAAGTTACGTGATGAGTTATATCTATCTGGGGATCTACTGGAACAATCATCACCACCTGCTCCACGCGACTAAACATATTGACGGACGTGCGTTGTGGGCCAACTTGCACTTGTTATTCTGGTTGTCGCTCGTTCCGTTTATTACTGCGTGGATGGGCGAGAATCACTTCGCGCAATGGCCCGTTGCGCTTTATGGCATGGTGTTGTTGATGGCGGCAGTCGCGTACACGATTCTCGTGTATGCACTGTTAGGTGCGCCGGGAAATGAGTTGCTTGCCTCAGCGTTGGGATCGGACTTCAAAGGGAAGATATCGATGGTGATCTACGCCGTCGGGATTGGATTGTCGTTTGTGAGTCCGTGGATCGGGTTGGCGATTTATGTCGCGGTGGCGGTGATGTGGTTGATTCCCGATCGACGCATTGAGAAGAAGATGAGTTAGACAGGATTAACAGGATGTTTTCAGGATTTACATGTCAATCCTGAAAAATCCTGTAAATCCTGTCTAACTTAACCTTAACGGTAAGTATTAAGGCTGGACCTGGACATTCCCTCCACCGTGGGTGATATCAACAAACGAATAAGCTCCTAACGAAAAGCTCTCACACCCAACAATCTTGCTCTGATTCGAAGGAATGCCGAGGTCATCGGGACGCTCAAAGTCTTTGGCAAGCCAGCTCAATGAGGCGCCGTTGTCATCGTCTCGTTCTGCATCCCTGGGTGTCCAACCGGTTCCCTGGGGCGTATAGATACCCCAAGTGAGTTTGTCGGTGACGGCGTTGACACCTTCGCCGTTGTCTTCCACGACAAGCAAAATGCGCAGTCCAATAGCATTCAGAATATTGGACTCAGAGATCACGCCACTCATCACGGCCCTATTGCCCGATATCTTCAAACAATCAAACTTCGCGCGCACGAGTGCGCCTGGCGTACCTGAACCATCAGAAGCGTCCGGGTCACCGACCGGCACGACAGACGGGTCACTAAACGTCATGTCACCGACGACCGTGCCCTTGTTCTGTTCTCTGGCATTGAACTCGAGAAATCTTGGTTGGCCATCTTCTAAGGAAAACTGGAAATTACCGCTGGCCGAGGGACCATCATTACCTGCATGCGTCAGTGACGGCAAAGTTAGAGTCACCACCGCCAACGCCGCAATTGCAGCGAAAACAATTCTTTTCATGGGAGGCTCCTAGTCTGGGCTGATTTTGGGACTAGGATATAACTGGTCGGGCCAACAAAAGTCAAACCACAGATTACACGGATCGCTCCGCGTAATCTGTGGAATCTGTGGATGGGCTACCTTTGCGAAATTATAAGATCGCCGCCGGCGGCTTTGATCTCGGGAAACTCGTATGAGCCGAGGGGGAAGCTCTTGCAAGTCACAACCTTGCTGATGTCCGAAGGAATTCCGACATCATCCTTGCGCTCGAAATCTGTCGCAATCCACTTCAATTCCGCACCCTTGTCACCTTCAACTTCGGCGTCCGAAGGAACCCAGCCTGTCGCGGGCATCTGGTAAATTCCCCAAAGGAAATTGTCTTTTTCGATCCCATTATCTTCGACGACAAGCAAGACCCGCTGCCCGATGTTGCTCTTAACATTCGAGTCGTAAATCTCACCGCCGATCACCGCCTTGTTATCAACTACCTGCATGCAATCAAATTTGGCTTTCACCATTACGCCCTGGTTCTTTGGAGTTTCGGTATCATCCGGATTGTCGATCGGAATCGCAACCGGATCGCTGAAGGTCACGTCACCAGTCGCCTGGCCGTCTACGCCTTCGGTAGCATTAAATTCAACGAATCTTGTTTCGCCGTCTTCCAACACAAACTTGAAACTACCGGTGGCAGAAGCTCCTTCAGCATCCGCGTGAACCAGGTTTGGTAAAGCAAGACACACAACAAACAACGTCAGAACGAAAGCGCCTATAATGCTCTTCATTTTTGAGAGGTCTCCTCGGTGTTAGAAAAGATTTGATGGTAGGTCGGTGTATGAGGACTTTGATGCATCAAAGCCAAATCGCACCACACGACAATGAACAAAAATCAGCACTATCCCTTAACGCGTATTTTTCTCCCCATTCTGGTCACAGTTTTTTTGTCCGCCTTTTTGATCGGAGGCCCGTCCGTTTTTGGTGCGGCACGAGCACAGGGAGGCAGAATTATCGGCAAAGTCGTTGCCGATATTCCCGACCAACGCAAAGCTCTGTCGGGCGTGGTCGTCACTCTGAGCAGTGATCGACTTAGAGACAAGAAAATTCAGAGCATCAGCGACATGGAAGGTCTATACGACTTTCCGGGTCTCATTGCGGGTGAGTACATCCTAACGGTCGAATTTTCGGGTTTCAAGAAGTATGAGAAGAGATTGAGTGTTCAGATCGAGGCGACCGTCGAACAGGACATTCTTCTGCAACCGGTTCCACTAACTGAGTCGGTGACCGTAACCGACGATCGAACAGACGGAAGCAAAACAGAATCGACAACACCATCGGTCATCACTAACGAGGCATTACGCGACGCGCCACTCGTCGATCAGAAATTTCAGGACGCGTTGCCACTACTTCCAGGCGTCGTGCGTGGACCGGACGGAAACCTCAACATCAAAGGAACACGTCCAACTCAGAGCGGCATTCTTGTTTCGAGTTTGAACGTCACCGATCCCGTCACCGGCGCGCCTGCGATCGAACTGCCACTCGAAGCAGTTGACACCGTGCAAGTGCATTCAAATCCGTATTCGTCTGAGTTTGGAAAGTTCACTGGAGCCGTGACGACGATCGAAACACGCTCGGGAAGCAACGATCTGCGTTACGTGTTCACAGGCACGTTGCCGCGACCACGTTGGCGCGACGGAAAGCTCTTCGGCATCGGCGCAGCGACACCGCGCATTGCTGTCGGTGGTCCGATCATTAAAGACAAGCTCTTCTTTTTTCAGAGTGTGGAATATCGTTTCGTGCGGACGAACGTGCCGAGTCTCGAAGACCTCGATGAGGGTCAACGCGACATCAAGCGCGAGAGCTTCGATTCGTTCACCCGGATCGACTACGTCGTCAACAATAACAATCGGCTGACTGCGAGCTTCTCAATCTTTCCGCAGAAGATCGACTACTTCAATCTGAATACCTTCAATCCGGCCGAGACGACGGCGAACTTTCACCAGCGTGGCTGGTTTCTCGCGCTCAACGAGCAGGCGACGTTCAAGTCCGGCGCGCTACTGCAATCGAGTTTCAGCGTGAAGCAGTTTGATGGCGATATTTTCGGCAACAGCCGCGCTCTGTATTTCATTACGCCAGACCGAAACTTTGGTGGTTGGTTCAATCGGCAACATCGAGAGAGCCGGCGCTACGAGCTGCTCGAAGTCTTCAATTTTGCGCCGTTCAAAGGTCACTCATTTAAGACCGGCGTAAACTTCAGTCACACTTCATTCCACGGCACTGACAGAAGCGAGCCAGTTAGAAACTTTGATGGCAGTCGCCTCCTATTTCAAATAATCGACTTCTTCGGCGACGGTGTTCTCGAACGCGAGCAGAACGAATTCTCGACCTTCGTGCAAGACAAGTGGCTCGTAAACTCCCACCTGGTATTCGACCTGGGGCTGCGATATGACCGCGACAGTATCGGAAAGAACAACAATCTGGCGCCGCGTCTGGGCTTCGTTGTTACGCCCACCGACTCCGGCCGCACTGTTGTACGCGGCGGTGTCGGTTTTTTCTACGACAAGATTCCGCTCAATGTCGGTTCGTTTGAACAGTATCAGAGTCAGGATGCGATCACTTTTTTCGACATCCAGCCAATTGGTTTCCAGCGTTTGCTAAACACGGCGCCCGACCATCTGGAGAACCCTTACTCGCTTGCCTGGAACGTTCAACTCGACCATCAACTAAATCAACGACTGTTGCTTCGTCTCGGTTACGAAGACCGAAACACTCGCCGTGATTTCGTGCTCGTACCGACCTTCACCAAACTCCTTCTGCAGAACACTGGCCGCTCCCGTTATCGCGAGCTACAAGCGACTGCGCGCTTTCGTTTTCAGGAAGGACGGAATATCTTTCTGTCGTATGTTCGCTCTGAGGCACGCGGAAATCTGAATGACTTCAACACCTACTTCGGCAATCTCAAGCAAGCTGTTATTCAGCCGGACGAGTATGGCAAACAGCCGTTCGATGTTCCGAACCGTTTGCTGTTCTGGGGCGACTTTGCAGTGCCTTTCAATATGGTTCTGTCACCGGTGATCGATTGGCACAGTGGTTTTCCGTTTTCGATAGTAGACGGACTTCAAAACTTTGTCGGACCTCGGAATGAGGGCGGGCGCTTTCCACAACTGTTAACATTCGATCTGCTCGTGATGAAAGCGCTGAAGTTCCGTTTCCGCGGCAAGGAATACAAAGGACGTGCAGGGTTCACAATCTTCAACATCACCAATCACTGGAACCCGCGCGATGTGCAGAACAACATCGCCAGCGAACAGTTCGGGACTTTCTACAACAGCCCCGGCCGCAGTGTCCGATTGAAGTTCGAATTTGTAAAATACTAATCCGCGTAATCTGTGGATAAAGGACAATCGAATATGAAACCCCTGATTGTATTTATTGTCTTAATACTCGTCTGCCAGGTCGTTCTCGCCCAAAACGAGACGCCGTCAAAATTCGAACCAACAAATGATGGTTTCAACTACGTCCGTCGCACGGTGATGATTCCGATGCGCGACGGCGTGAAACTGCACACCGTCATTCTCGTTCCCAAGGGTGCTCGTAACGCTCCGATCCTTCTGACGCGTACGCCGTATAACGCCGACGCGCTGACAACTCACGCCGACACTTCAGACATGGGATCGGCTTTGACCGGCTACGACAATGCGACGGACGTGATTGTCGAGGGCGGATACATTCGTGTGGTCCAGGACATTCGCGGCAAGTACGGCTCAGAAGGCGAGTACGTCATGAATCGTCCACTCCAGGGCCGTTGGAACCCGACCAAAGTGGATCACGCAACTGACACCTACGATACGATCGATTGGCTCGTGAAGAACATTCCCGAGACGAATGGTCGCGTCGGTATTCTCGGCATCTCGTACGATGGCTTTCTGCCTTTGATGGCTCTGATCAATCCGCATCCGGCGCTGAAAGTTTCTGTGCCGATGAATCCGATGGTCGACGGTTGGATGGGCGACGACTGGTTCCACAATGGCGCGTTTCGTCAGCAGGGCATGAGTTACATTTACGACCAGGAAGCAACGCGCGGCAACGATATTAAGTGGTGGACCAGTCACTTCGACGATTACGACATGTTCATGGAAGCCGTCTCCGCCGGTGAGCTTGGGCGTCGTCGTGGTCTCGAACAGGTCGGCTTCTGGCGCAACATACTCGAGCATCCGAATTACGACGCTTTCTGGCAGGATCAGGCTGTCGATAAGATTCTCGCGAAGGAGCCACTCAAGGTTCCCGTGATGCTCGTACACAGTTTGTGGGACCAGGAAGATATTTATGGCGACATCGCTGTCTACAAAGCGATCGAGCCGAAAGATACCAACAACGACAAAGTTTTTCTCGTGCTTGGTCCATGGCATCACGGGCAGGAGATTCGTGAGGGCAGTGCACTCGGCGCGATCAAGTTCAATAGCGACACGTCGTTGACGTTTCGTCGTGAGATCCTGCGCCCGTTCCTCGATCAGTACCTGAAAGATGGGGCGCCCAAAGCGAACATTGCTCCTGTTGTCGCTTTCGAGACCGGAACGAACACATGGCATCGCATGTCTTCGTGGCCCAGAGGCTGCGAAAACGGCTGCACCATCAAACCGACGCCGCTATATCTCAACGCGGGCTTGAACGCCGGCTTCGCTGCGAAATCAGCAGCGCCGGGTTATGAGGAGTATGTTTCTGATCCGTCGAAGCCTGTGCCGTTTCGCGCGCGGCCGATCGATGGCGCAAGCTGGTCGCGTTGGCTCGTTGACGATCAACGCGAGATGTCGGGTCGTCCTGATGTGCTGGCGTTCACGTCGGAAGTTTTGACGGAGCCGGTGAAGATTAGTGGCCAGCCGATTGTGAATCTGATTGCTTCGACGAGTGGGACAGACTCGGATTGGGTCGTGAAAGTGATCGATCTTTATCCGGCGCAGGTCGCGGGACAGCCGAATATGGGTGGCTATCAGTTGATGATTTCGGCTGATGTGCTTCGCGGGCGTTATCGCGAGAGTTTCGAGACTGCGAAACCGATCGAGGCAAACACGCCGCTGCGTTATCGTTTTGCGTTACCGACTGCGAATCATGTCTTTCTACCGGGTCATCGCATCATGGTGCAGATTCAGTCGAGCTGGTTCCCGCTCTACGATCGCAATCCGCAGACGTTTGTGAAGAGTATCTTCTGGGCCAAACCCGAGGATTACAAGAAAGCAACGCAACGCATCTACAACACCCCCGGCAACGCAAGCTACATCGAACTGCCGCTGGTGACTAAGCCTTGAAATGAAGAAGTTTCACGCAAAGACGCAAAGTAAGAAAAGGCGCAAAGAATAGCGCTTGATTTTGCGGCTTTTGCTTTTCTTCGCGCCTTTGCGTGAAACAAGGAGCTAAACAATGAAGCTTCCACTCATCCTCCTGTTCCTACTCATGCCCCTCTCGTCCGCCTTCGCCAAGGACGACATCACTAAAGAGCTAATCACTTCAAACGGCAAGACACGCGCGTACTATCTCTACGTACCATCCACGGTCAAACCTTCTGCACCACTGATCGTCATGCTGCACGGATCCAACCGCACCGGCGTAACGCTTGTCGAGAAGTGGAAAGACTACGCCAGGAAAGAAGGAATCATCATCGCCGGCCCCGATGCGACGGACCTGCGGGTCTGGGCGTCGCCGCAGGATGGACCAGACTTCCTGCACGACCTCGTCGAAGAGCTCAAGAGCAAGTACCCGATCAATCCGCGTCGCGTGTATCTCTTCGGTCACTCTGCCGGCGCAACATTCGCGCTGCACATGTCTTTGATAGAGTCGCAGTACTTCGCCGCCACCGCAGTTCATGCGGGTGCGATAACTGACGAAGGCATGGACCTGATCCCACTGGCTAAACGAAAGATTCCGATTTCGATTCAGGTCGGCGACAGCGACGAGTTCTTCCCGCTCAAGACAGTGCGAGCAACACGAGATGCTTTGAAGACCGCCGAGATTCCTGTCGAACTAATCGAAATCAAAAATCACGATCACTGGTATTACGATCAGGCGGCGAAGTTCAATCAAACTGCCTGGGAGTTTCTCAAGAAATACGAACTTCAAAGCGACCCTCAATATCAGAAGTACAAGTGGGACCAATAAGGAGCCCGTTATGCCTAAACTTCTCTTACGAGCAGTTGTGATCGTGCTCTGTCTCGCCGCTCTGCTTACCGGCACTCAGCCGCCTCACGTGCTGAGCTCTTCGCCCGTCGATGATTACAAAGCCCAAGTCGTCGCAGACGTCGCGGCGATGGCAAAGCAATCGCAGGTCATGGTCGACATGGTTTTCAGCTTTGGCGAGCTCGGCTTTCAGGAAGTTGAGACTTCGAAGTACCTCACCGGCATTCTCAAAAAAGAGGGCTTCAAGATCGAGGAGGGCATCGCCGGCATTCCCACCGCGTGGATCGCTTCGTGGGGCACGGGCAAGCCTGTCATCGCACTCGGCTCTGACGTCGACTGCATTCCACAAGCTTCACAGAAACCCGGCGTTGCGTATCACGATCCGCTGATCGAAGGCGCTCCGGGTCATGGCGAAGGTCACAACTCGGGCGTGCCTCTGAATATCACTGCCGCCATTGCAGTGAAGCGACTGATGGAAAAAAGCAAGATCCCGGGCACGATCAAGGTTTGGCCCGGCGTCGCGGAAGAGCTCCTCGCGGGCAAGGCTTACTTCGTTCGCGCCGGCGTTTTCAAAGACGTGGACGTGGTGTTGTTCACGCATGTTGGCAACAATCTCAACACATCGTGGGGACAGTCTTCCGCAACCGGACTCGTGTCTGTCGAATACACCTTCAAAGGCGAAAGCGCGCACGCTGCAGCCGCGCCGTGGCAGGGACGCAGCGCGCTCGACGCGGTCGAGTTGATGGACATAGGCTGGAACTTCCGTCGCGAACACCTGCGCCTGCAACAGCGATCGCATTACGTGATCACGAATGGCGGCGATCAACCCAACGTTGTTCCGCGTCTCGCGAGTGTGTGGTACTACTTCCGCGAACTCGATTACGAACACATCAAACAGATGCGCGAGATCGGGGATTCCATGGCGCAGGGTGCAGCCATGATGACCAACACGACTGTAAGTTCACGCGTGCTTGGCTCAGCATGGCCGCAGCATTTCAATCGGCCAGTAGCCGAAGCAATGTACGAAAACATCAAGCAGGTCGGTTTACCGCAATGGAGCGACGCCGATCAAACTCTCGCAAAGGCGCTGCAAAAAGAGTTGAAAGCACGCGAGCAGGGACTCGCTACGAATCTGATGCCTCTTGCTGGTCCAGAAACGGCAGAGCAACAGGCGCGGGGCGGCTCCGACGACATCGGCGACGTGTCATGGAACGTTCCGACAGTCACGCTGCGTTATCCATCGAACATCCCCGGACTACCCGGTCACAACTGGACCGACGCGATCGCGATGGCGACTCCAATCGCGCACAAAGGCGTGACCGCGGGCGCAAAGGTAGTTGCAATGACCGTAATCGACTTGCTGACGAAACCTGAGCTCATATCAGAGGCGTGGAAGTATTATCGTGAGGTGCAGACAAAGGATACGCAGTATCAACCATTAATCGGTCCTGACGACAAGCCGCCGACGTATTTGAACCAACGCACGATGGACACTTATCGCGAACGAATGCGGAAGTTTTATTACGACCCGTCGAAGTACGACACGTATCTCGATCAGTTGGGAATCAAATATCCGACCATACGTTAGGAGTCGATCGATGGCTGAAGCTAAGACTAAACCGACGAACGAGAGCGTCGAGGACTTTCTGAACCGCATCGCGGACGCTGAGAGACGCGAGGATTGTTTTGCGGTGGCAAAGATGATGGAAGAGATCACAGGTGAAAAGCCGAAGATGTGGGGACCGAGCATCGTCGGCTTTGGGAGTTATACCTACAAGTACGCGAGCGGCCACGGGGGCGATTGGCCCATCGCAGCCTTCTCACCACGCAAGAAAGATTTGACGGTGTATCTCATGATGGGATTCGAGAAGCATACTGAGCTGATGGATAAGCTGGGGAAGTACAGTAATGCGAAATCGTGTCTCTACATCAAGAGACTCTCGGATATTCACCTGCCGACACTCAAGAAGTTGATCAAGACGTCAATAAAGGAACTCAAGGCCTACTTAAAAGCTCAGAGCGCCAACGCTGAGAGGTAGTCTTTTACACGATTAACGGGATTTTCATGATTTACAAGATATCCTGTTAATCCTGCAAATCTTGTTAATCCTGTCTAACATTACCGTCAGCCATACGAACCTCCAGGTTCTTAATCACGATCAGCTCGCCCTGAATCACCGGCGCACCTAAACCAACACCATCAACCTCCGTGATCCATCGCGCCTTCCGCTTCGTCTGCTCCATACGTACGAGATACGCCCACTGCGACGACGCATCATGCACCTCATACATCAAGAACAAGTCGCGCTGGTGCTCGAGAAAGTAAACACGGTCGATACGTCCCTTCGCACCAACCTTCAACATGAAAACGCGTCGCAGCCCCGCGGGCGAAGTAAACTCACCCATTCCATCGTGCCTGATAACGTAGCCACCAGCCGACGTCGACAACACAAAGAAGCTGCGTTCATTCCCTTCCCCAACACGATTCGCCAGCGCAAAGGTTTCGGACTGAGTACCCAACGCGACTGAGCATAAGAGAAGCCACACTACGAGAAGATTTCTCATTGATTCTCCTTTGGCGGGGCGGTGAGGTGTAGCCAGTTTACTACAATTAGGAGCATAATCTCTCCAAATCCATCCCCCAAAATTTCTATCACTGGGGTAAAACGATGGACAGACAGCGGTTAGAGCAGATCGAGCGATACGTCTTAGTCTTCCTTAAGGAACAGCAGCAGACGCGGATACTGGCAAAGGAACTCTTTGCAAGCACCAGCACTTACGCGAATGCCGACATTGTCAGGGCCCTGGAAGACCTGGAAAAGAAAGAGCGTCTCCTCGTGCGTCATACAAGCGAGGGGAACGACTATATTTCCCTGACGGCCCAGGGAATTGAACAGCTCGGTCTCGAGCCGGCAAACGTAGAAGACGACGTCGCGGCTATACCTCATCCCCCAAAGAGCGCCACGAAGTCGGTGTAAGAGTAGTTTTAGAAGTATGAAAGTTTTGACCCCCACCCTGCTTCTTTTAGTGCTCTCTTTCTGTGCGACGGCACAGGCGCCCATCGGCGATCTCAACTCGTTAGCAGAAGTGCGCGATAAGCGCAGCGCGTTGCTGATCGTGTTCAAGTCGCGCGTGCTTGACGTGTCTGATCGTGAGAGCGCCATCATCGACGACGTCTTGAAAGCCGATCCGAAGCCGCAGGGCCGGTATCGTTGGGTCTATAGTCAACTCGCCAACAAGCTGAACAAGTACATTCACAAATACAGGAGCCTGAGCGCTGCCAGCGAGTTGTCGAATGCCGACTACGTGATCTTTTTTAACGTGGTCGAGTTTCGCAGGATTCTGAATACCGTTTATCCGTACGGAGAGCTGTTTGTGATCGTGAAGGGCTCACCGGAGAAACTGAAAGCGCCGCGCGTCGTCTGGCGCGCACGAAAAGTTTTGTATGCGGAAGACGCCATCGGCGATCTGATAAAAGACCTCAAAGCCATTCGCGGGGAAGGTTGACCGCAATTTTGCAACTCACACTCGATCTTAACGTGTAACATCGTGCAACTTTTTGGTTCTTTCATTCACTAACGTGGATGAGTTAGATCTTTAATCCGTACCTAATCTGTGAAATCTGTGGTCCACATAGTTGGAGTAATTCTATATTTCAGCGTTGCGGCGTGTGTACTCGCGCAGCAAACGACCGGTGCATTGAAAGGCACGGTTACGGATCAGCTTGGCAGTCTCGTCGTCGGTGCCAAAGTCACGCTTCGCAATGCGCGCGGTGTCAGCACGACTGCGAATACAAATTCAGCCGGTGTTTATGAGTTTCGACGACTTGAAGCCGGGAAGTACGAGCTCAGGATCGACTCGCCTGGGTTCAGTGTCTTTGAAGACAAGGCTGTCGAGATTCGACCACGCGAACTCAAAACGCTTGATGCGCAACTCGAAGTCGCCATTGAAGAGCAACAGGTAACAGTTGACGACCGCAATATCAGCACTGACGCCGACAACAACGCCAACGCCATCGTCCTGCGTGGAAAAGAGCTTGAAGCACTGCCAAACGATCCACAGGCACTGGCATCAGCGTTACAGGCCATGGCCGGTCCGATCGATCCTGAAGCAGGCGGCCAGGCTCAGATCAAAGTTGATGGTTTCTCAAATGGACAAATCCCTCCCAAAGAAGCGATTCGCGAAGTCCGCATTAACAATAATCCGTTTTCGGCTGAGAATGAGTTTCCGGGTTGGAACGGCATCGAGATTTTCACGCAGCCGGGCGCAGACAAGTGGCACGGCGGATTCTCGTTCGACTTCAACGATGAGAGTCTGAACTCGCGCAATCCATTCACGACAAAACGCGCGCCGTATCAGCACCGCGGGTACAACTTCAGTCTCAGTGGTCCGGTAATTCCGAAGCGTGCGTCGTTCTCGTTTTATTTCGGCCGTTACGCGAGCGATGCAAATTCAATCGTCAATGCGAGGATACTTGATCCGGTGACCTTGAGACCGGTGACGGTGAACGAATCGTTCGTCACTCCTGACGTCAACAACTACGGCAACGCGCGTTTCGATTTCAAGATCAACAAGGTCCACACCATCGTGGGCCGGTTCAACTACAACCGGAGCACTCAGGACCAGCAGGGCATCGGCGGTTACTCATTACCTTCCCGCGCCTATCGCGGACTGCGCTCGTTTTTAGTCGTGCAGTTGACTGAAACTGCGCTGATCAATGAGAAGACCGTGAACGAAACACGGTTTCAATTCACGCGGAACCGGTTCAATCAGTCGAGTATTGTCGACGCGTTTGCGCTCAACGTGCAGGACTCGTTCAGCGGTGGTGGTTCGCAAGTTGGCGCGTCCTCGAACGACACCGATCGTTATGAACTTCAGAACTTCACTTCGTGGACGCACGGCAATCACTTTCTCAAGGTTGGTGGCCGCTTGCGTCATGTGAAGGTCGACAGTGTTTCACCAGGAAATTTCGGCGGCACATGGACGTTTGCCGGCGGACGTGGGCCACGACTCGACGACAACGATCAGGTTGTGCTGGTGAATAATCAACCTGAGATTATCGACTTGAGTAGTCTTGAACGTTATCGACGCACCCTCGCGTTCACTCGTGCGGGAATGACTCCCGCGGCAATTCGTCTGCTCGGCGGCGGCGCCACGCAGTTTTCGATTGCGGGTGGCAATCCTGAAGCCTTAGTGAAACAGACTGACGTTGCGGTTTACATGCAGGACGAGTGGAGAGTGCGGCCCAACTTCACACTCTCGCCCGGTTTCCGTTACGAGAACCAGAGCAATATCGACAGTAACTATAACTTCGCGCCACGCATCGCGTTCGCATGGTCGCCAGTCTTCGGACATAAGAAGGCTGCGCCTAAGGAAGTTCCTAAACCAGCGGCAACACCGGCAACCGGAACGGCCGCAGCAACGCCAGCTCCTGCTGCTGGTCCTGCTCCATCTGGTCCACCGAAGACTGTCTTCCGCGGCGGCCTCGGAGTCTTCTACTGGCGCACTTCGGAAGACATCACGTTGCAGGCGATTCGCTTCAACGGAACGAACCAGCAACAGTTTCTCGTTACGAATCCCGCGGTGTTGGATTTGTTTCCCCTCGTGCCTTCAGTTGACACACTCGATGACTTTGCTCAACCTCAGATACGTCGTGTGCTCAACGACGACTTCCAAACATCGCGTCAACTACGTTTCATGTTCACCGTTGAGCGATCGCTTCCTGCAAACGTGAAACTCTCACTCACGTACATGCACAGTCGTGCGGCTCGTAACCAACGCCTCGTCAATATCAACGCGCCGCTCGGCGGTACGTTTATTCCCGGCGTGCCAAATAGTGGTGTGCGTCCGCTCGGCGCGGATGCCGGCAACGTGCTGGAGTATCAGTCAAACGGTCATTCTGTCACCAACACACTGAGTGTGAACATAAACGGAACGCTGAAGAAGAAACTGCAGTTCTGGGGTGGTTACAACCTGAACAAGGGCCGCGCCACTGACAGTGGTCAGAGTGGTTCGCCGTTTGATGCTTACGATTTTAGTCACGAGTATGCGCGCGGCAACTTCAGCAGCTTGAGCTTTATGTATGGTGGCGGAAGTTATTCAGGGCCGCACAACATCAACCTGAACATGTTTATGATTGCCAACTCCGGCTATCCGTTCAACATCACCACCGGCCGCGACACAAACGGCGATACGTACTTCAGCGAACGTCCCGCATTCGCCACCGACTTGAACGAGCCCGGAGTTATCGTCACGCCGCTCGGAGCTTTTGATCCGACACCTTCAGCGGGACAGACGATCATTCCGCGAAATTTTGGACGTGGGCCAGGCTTCGTTTCGGTCAACATAAGCATGAGCAAGACGGTCAAGTTTGGAAAAGCGATCGAGCCCAAAGCACCACCGCCGGGCGCTCCAAAGACTACGGACGCAACTAAAGATCAAAAGCCTCCGGCAAAGCAGCCGGTCCAGCGACCTTACTCGCTCACGTTCTCGGTGAATACCTTCAACATCCTCAATCGAACGAACAGAGGCAATCCCGTCGGCAACATGAGCTCACCGTTCTTCTTGAAATCTCCCTCGGGTTCAAATAACTTCTCCTTTGGTCCGGGTGCTGGATCGGGCGGCAATCGACTTATTACCTTGAGAGTCCGCTTCAGCTTTTAAAGATATCTCGTCAATCCTGCCAATCATGTAATCCTGTAACAGGATGTGCAGGATTTTCATGATGAACAAGATTCTGGGCGACGCAAAATGCTGACTCATATCGTAATCTGGAAATATCGCGATGACGTCGAACAGTTCGCACGCGAAGAGCATGTGAATCTGTTACGTAATTTGAAAAACCTGATTCCTGGAATTCAGAGTCTGGCAGTCGGCTCTGACACCCTTTTCTTACCGCGCTCGTACGACACCGGACTTGTGGGCATCTTCGAAGATCGCGCAGCGCTCGACGCGTACACGGTTCATCCCGAACACGTCAAAGTCGCGGAATTCGGCAGGAGCATTAGCGCGCACGTTGCCTCTGTGGACTTCATCGACTAATGCGCTCGAAGAAGTTCATTCTTCTGGTCGTTCTCCTTCTGCTGCTTCTTTCGCAGATTCCCTTCGCATATCGCAGGTTCAAACTTCGCCGTCTCAGCAACGCGATTCAACAACTCAATTCGCAGCGCACGCCCGCGCAACCCAACGGTTTCAAGGAATACAAGGGCGTGATCCACGTGCACTCGTTTCTCGGCGGTCACAGCGCCGGGAGTTTCAGCGAGATCATCTCCGCGGCCCAGGCGAATCAGTTGCAGTTTGTGATCATGACTGAGCACACGGAGAAAGAGTTTGACACTGCTGCGATGACATTGAAGGGCACACATGGTGGAGTGCTCTTTATCAACGGGAATGAAACGAGTGCTCAGAATGGCGACCGGTTGCTGGCCCTTCCAGGTAACGTCTCGATTGTTGCTTATCCACAGGAGTTCAAGAACTGGGACCTTGGTCAGTTCAATGGTGTCGAGGTTTACAATGTCTTTACGAACGCGCGGCGGGCGAATCCAGTGATTGCTTTTTTTGATGTGCTGTGGTCGCAACGCAGTTATCCGGATTTGATTTTCGCGCTGTATTTCCAGAGACCTGATGAGAGTTTGAAGAAGTGGGACCAGGCATTAGGGCGTGCGAGACTGACTGCGACCGGCGGCAACGATGCACATGCCAACATCGGCGTGAGTCTGAACGACAGCTCGGGAAAGAAGCTGCTCGGCATCCAACTCGATCCTTACGCCGTTAGCTTTCGGCTCGTGCGGCTGCACGTGTTGATTGAGGAGAACAAGCCGCTGGATGAGACGAGTTTGATTGAGGCGATCCGAGCCGGTCACTGCTTTATTGGTTTTGATTTTCTCGGCGACTCATCAGGCTTTGAGTTCGGAGCGGAGCCTGAAGCCATACAGGGCGATGAGATTAAAGTAAACAGGTCGCTCAAGATCAGAACCCCGGTTCCAAGTCGGGTTGTGATTTATAAGGACGGCTCAGTGTTTCTGGATGAGAGTGGAGTTACAAGTAGAGAGTTCTCGGTGCAGGAGCCTGGAGTTTACCGGGCTGAGGTCTACTTGCCGCAGCTTGGAAACCGGCTTTGGATAATCTCGAACCCGATTTACGTGAGGTAAGGGTTAACCGCGGATTACACGGATCTATCAGCGAAGATCTACGCCGATAAATCCGTAAAATCCGCTAAACACGGTTTCGCCCCACCGGGTGCCCTGCTAGCTGCCCTGTGGGGCGACGAACCTCGCCGGAAAGCTCCGGCTTCACTTGTTTTCGGAAGCGGTGCGTACGACACCGGAGTACTGCTGGCGGTCTAGTGTTTGACCACGCTCTCCTCGCAAGTCCCAAGTGTTAGGAACTGAGGAGTACAGCCTTCCACAC
>DASYPN010000201.1:0-6598 GCA_036006625.1 Pyrinomonadaceae bacterium
CCGTGGCCGCCCGTGGTTTTGATAGGTACTCGTCAAACCCGAGGCATCCCATCTTGAATCCGCTTAGCGTGAGCCACGGGCGGCCACGGAGGGCCGCCCCTACAGTACGTTCCGAGAATCAAATTCCATTAGGCTTGTGGCTTTTCATGGCCTTCAGGAGTCGGTTTAGCACTTCGAGATCTTCGTCTTCGGGTTCGAGCTGAAGATACTTCTCGAGCGTTGTCGAAGCGGCGTTCAGGTCGCCCAGCTTGTGATACACAAGCGACAAGTTGAAATAGACGAGCGAGAAGCCGGGCTCGATCTGCGCCGCGGCTTCGTAGTGAAGTTTCGCAAGGTGCAAATCGCCGGCGTCGTAGTAGAGATTTGCCAGGTTGTAGTGCGCCTCGACGTGCCGCGGATCGTTTTTCAGTGAAAGCGTAAAGTTGTCGAGCGCATTCGGAATCTGGCCGCGCTCGAGATTGATGATCCCGAGGTTGCAGTACGCTTCCGCAACGTTGTCGCCTTCTTTGATCGCCTCAAGGTAGTGTTCGGCTGCAGCCGCATCACCTTGCTCATGTAACAGTAATGCCTCTTCAAACGGAGTGAGCAGACGAGCGATGCGCGGCGTCTCCACTCGAAACAGATTCAACTGCCCCTGTAACTCGGCTTCGATCTGTCGAATGCTGTGACCCTGCGCGCGCAGTTCACGCACACGCCGAAACTGCGTCAGCGCATTGAAATCGTAAACGAAGTCGGGGCCTACGGAAGACGGCGCAGCCTGGATGATGCCTTGCTCAGTCCAGCGGCGAAGCGTCTTCTCGCTCAAGCCGAACAGTTGCTTGATCTCTTTTATCGAATAGGAAGATTTGACACGTTGGTAATCTGCCTTCGACGGGACAGGTGAGGGAAATGAGATTACCTTAGTGCTCTGATCTTTCATTAGCCACAAAAAAGCACCAAAAACACAAAAGAAAGATCTTATCCGACCTTTCTCTTTTTAGCGGCGCGTGGTTTCACCAGCGTGATTTGCGGTTGCTTCTTCTCAGCGGTCGCCGGCGCCTTCACCATCGGTTTGCGACTCGACGCCTGCAAACTCTTCTTCAGCGCGCTCATAATATCAAGTCTCGGAACTTCTTCAACCGGTTCAAACTCGACGACCTTCCGTCCCTTGATCTTGGAATCGATCAGAGTCCGCATTGCGTTGAAGTAATTGTCTTCAGTATCAATCTCGGAAAGTGTGGTGGTCATTTCCTGCACGAGTGTTGTCGCAAGTTTCAATTCGTTCTTGTTCAACTTCTGTGCATCGAGTTTCTGAACGCTCTCAAGATCCGGCACATCCTCCATCTTCCGAAGCTCGTGCGGATAGTGAAGCTTCTGCAACACGAGGCCATCGTCGTGTGGAAACACGGCGACGAGGTCTTCGCGATCTCTGAGGACCACTTTACCGACTGCAACCTTCCCGGTCTGCTTCATCACTTCACGAAGCAGCGCATATGGCTTCTCTGACACTGCACCGTCCGGACCGGCAAAGTATGGAGAGTCGTAGAACGTGCTCGGGATGGCTTCGCGGTCAACAAAGCCGACGATGTCGACCGCCTTGGTCGTCTTGATCTTGATCTTCGCAATGTCGTCAGGTTCGACAATCGCATAGCGATCGGGCTCGTACTGATAGCCCTTCGTGATCTGATCGTTAGTGACAACCTGGTCGCACTTCTTGCAGCGCTTGTCGTAACCGATTGGACCAAAATCGTCGCGGTGCAATTGGTTGAACTGAATCTTTTCGCTGGTTTCGATGGCGTTATAGATGCGTACCGGAATCGCAACCAGCAGGAACCGTATGTGACCTTTCCAAATGGACCTCATATAAAACAACTCTCCTCGGGCCGGATTATGCCACGTATTGCACGGAATTTCACCGATTATATTGAGTGGAGGAGGGCAGTGCGCATGGCCCCGGCGCTTTTCCAGCGTTGTGCAGGATCCTTTGCAAGAGCGCGATCAATGATTTCGCAGACCGCTTGCGGGATGTGCGGCGCCCGCTGACGCAACGGAATTGGTGGTTGTTCGAAGATCGCGCGGATGGTATCGTTGACGCTGCCATTCTTGCTCAAATCGATCGCAAGTTTGCCAGTCAGCAGACTGTAAGCCGTCATACCCACAGCATAAATATCCGACTGTGGTTTGACGTCGCGAAAGTTGCGTAACTGCTCCGGCGGCATGTAGGCAAGTGTGCCTGCCATCTCGCCGGCCATGGTCACTCCGCTCATCCCGGAGTGCGTAAAACTCTTCGCGAGACCAAAGTCCGTTAACTTGGCGACAAGATTAGGAGAGCGGCCAGAGACGAGAATGTTCTGATCCTTGAAGTCGCGATGAATGTAGCCCTGGTCGTGTGCAAACGCGAGCGCGTCGAGCGACTGAGAGATAATCGAGATGCCGTCTGCGTAACAGAGACTCCCGCCCTGTTCTTCAGCGAGTTTTTGCGCGTCGCAACCGTCAACAAATTCGCTCACGAGATACACAACGCCGTTGTGCGTGCCGCGATCGAGAAACTCGACGATGTTCTTGTGCTTCAACGCAGCGGCGACGTCGATCTCGCGCATGAAGCGGCGCATCGCTTTGTCACTAACAGCAAACTCAGGCAACAGTGTTTTGATCGCAACGGCTCGTCCCGTACTCTGTTCACGTCCCAGCATCACACAACCCATCCCACCGCGACCTAGCAGCTTGACCGTTTCATATCCGGGAATCGACTGCGGCGAACGTTTGAGCTCGATGCGGCAGTCTTCACAGAGGAAAGTGAGATGTTCATCAGGCGAAGAAGCCTGCGCCTGTTCGCGTCGACCGCAATTAACACACTCAACCATCACGAGCACAGGTCGTGCAGGAACGCCGGCGTCCTGAGTTGTCTCAGAAAGCTCCTTCGACTCCGCGGTGACTTCAACCTCGAGAATAGTTTCGCCACACTGAACTCGATCCCCGTTCTTCAAAAACGCATCCTGGACGCGATGACCGTTGAGGAACGTGCCGTTAGTCGAGTTGAGATCGCGCAAATATGACTGCGGCGGATTTATTTCGAGCAGGCAATGATTGCGTGAGAAGTACCGATCGTTCGGCAGACACAAGTGCGCGTCAGGACTGCGACCGATTAAGAAGGTGTCGTGCTGAGTGAACGAAAAGATGCGGCCTTTGTACGGCCCCGCTGTGACTTTCAGATTGACCTGCATGGGGGATTAGCGAGTGATTGATAGATCGTCAAACACAACTTCGTGGATGTCGCTGGTGTAGAATCCCGCGCGGCCATGCTTGAAGTTTTCACTATCGGTGATACGCGTCAAAAACTGACCGTTCGCATAGAACGACAACTCCGCGCCGCGAATTCTTACTTCGAGCGCGTTCGGAGTGCTGCCGGAGTGAATCGCGCTCGACTTTGTCTTCGTCACAACCGGAGACTGCGTGCCATTTTTATGTTTGACGATTTCATACTCCGGCTCGTCTCCCGGATAAATCAACAGACCGTAATCTTCAAGCTGCTTCGCCTTCGACTGAGCGCAATGGACCAGCAAACCAAAGCCTGATGCCGGCACCTCGCCATCCACGCTGCGCGCAGTGACTTTCACAGTCGCGTTTTCGGTGCTGTAGTCGTCGGAAGGCGCATACATCACCACGAAAGTGCCAGTCTTCGAAACCATGTGATACTCGCCGCCGTCATACCAAACCCGGCCATACGGGCCGGAAGCGACGCCCCATTTCTGTTGGCTGAAATCGTCGTCGAGCGAGGTTGGAAGCGAAGCGTTCGCATTCGCGTTTGTGTTGGAGTTGTTGGCGTTAACCGAAACGTTGCTGATTCGATTTTCGTTGCGATTCGCGACGTTTGAGTTGTTTGTGTTGGTTGTGTTCAGACTTGCCAACGCGAAGATCATCACGCCGAGGCCGACGACGATCACCAAAAGTGCCGCCAGCCCGCCGAGAACCCACCAGACCGCGTTGGACTTCTTTCGCGGTTGTGCGCTGGCGACCGGTGCCGGTGTCCACTGTGGTTGTTGCGGCGGTCGTGGGGGAGGTGGCGCCGGCGGCCGCGGTGGTGATGTCGGACGCGGACTCACGACCGGCGGTGGCGGTTGATAAATTTCTGTTGGCGGCGGTTCCTCGGTATCTCTCGCCGCCGGATACCGGATCGTCGCGTTGGGATCGACCGGCGGCACATTGGCCGCCAGCGGAGTGCCATCCTCCAAACAAAAGTTCAGGGAGAGATCGGTATAAGTGCGATTGCAAGTGGGGCAGCGCTTCATTTGTGAAGGCACAGATTATAGGAAAAGCTCAAACCATCACAAGCTCTAACTGAGTTACTCGGAGCATACTGTAGGGGCGGCCCTCCGTAGCCGCCCTCGGTTGGAAACTTGTTCACCAAATCCGAGACGGTTGAATCTCGAATTCCGTCTTAAACCGAGGGCGGCCACGGAGGGCCGGCCCCTACAGTACGTTCCATCAGGACCTGATGGGCTTGCCGCAGCGACCGCAGAACTTTGTTCCGGCGGGATAACTGCTGTTACATTCGCGACAGAAGACTTCGACCGGCTTCGGCGGCCGCCAATCGAGCGCGGCCGTTCCAATTGGAATTCCACAGCGTCCACAAAACTTCGTTCCCGCTGAATACTCGTGGTTACAACGCGGGCAGGTCACGCCAGCTGTCATCTTAGGCGGTGTATGCAGCTCACCAGAAACAGGCTGAAAAGTCGTGTTACCACACCGGCCGCAGTACTTAACACCCTCCGCGAAACGCGAGTGGCACTTCGTACACATCACGACAACGAGCGTCGTCGAGTGTCCACCGTGCTTACTGTCGAGACTACCACCGCGCGATGGAGTCAGTTGATTGCTCGAGACACCGATCTTCAGTTGCGCTTCGATGATCTGCTCGGCAATGTCACTGCGAATCTCGATCACGCGTTCATCATCCGACTCGCCCGATTTCGCAACTCGAAGCACGTGTTGTCCCGGCGCAAGCGAGGTCAGAATAACTCGACCCGAACGACCGACACTTCCATAGCGCTCATCGTCGACGTAAACCTCAGCGCCTGATGGCGCCATGATGACAAGTCTTGAGTCTTTACGCTTTACAGTGTCTGAACTCGTCGCCACCGCGGCGGCAAAACTCTCAAACCATTCGGTCGCGCTCGACGGACGATCATTCACGTCTTTAGCTAGCGCTTTCATTATCGACGCTTCGAGCTCTGGGCTGATGTCCGAACGCAAACCGGATAGTGCCGGCGGCGCCTGAGTCAACTTCTGTGCGATCAGTTGCGTGATGTTGCCGGTGAAGGGAGGACGCCCACCGAGCATGTGATATGCAATCGTGCCGAGCGCGTAGATGTCGGCGCGCGCATCGAGTTGCTCGCCCGGTTGCATCTGTTCAGGCGCCATGTATTCCGGAGTGCCGATGATTCCTCTCGATGCTGGCCCACTGGCAGAAGTAACTTCGGACCGATCCGCATTTACGATCTTTGCAAGACCGAAGTCGCCCACTTTTACGAAGCCATCTTCACCGCCAGTCTTTCTCTTCTGCTGCATCAGGAAGATGTTTGCGGGTTTGAGATCGCGATGAAGAATTCCAGCATCGTGAGCTGCGTCTACTCCGGCGACAACCTGCTGCATGATCGTCGCGGCTCTTTGTGGACTGACGGTGCCTTCGCGACGCAACAGGTGAAAAAGCGTCTCACCCTGCACGTATTCCATCACGAGAAAGAACACGCCGTCAGCGCTTTGTCCGAAATCGTTCACGTCAACGACGTTGGGATGACGAATCGACGCGGCCGCGCGCGCTTCACGCTCGAAACGCGCGATGGCTTCGCCTTCCTGGAGATCCTCGTCGCTCAAAATGTCCGGACGAACTGTTTTGACTGCGACCTGACGTGTGAGCAGGTTCTGATCGCGCGCGAGATAAACCTGGCCCATCGCGCCCCGACCGAGACGTTTCTCGAGCAGGTAACGTGAAACCAGAAGTCGTGGTCCAGGCAGAGTGTTCTTGGTGTTTACCTGGTCCTGTGGACAGATCTCGACGTTGTCTTCGAAGCAGAGTTCACATCGGGGACATTCGCGCATGAATTAGGAAATCTTGATCTCCGGCTTGGTCTAGGCTCCTGCAGGCAGATCTGCACAACACGCCGAACAGCGAGACGCTTCCAGCGGAATTGCGGTCAAACAACGCGGACAGTCCTTCGTGTTGGGTGGTGGTGGTGGCGCAGCCTTCAGACGATTGACGGCTTTAATTACCAGGAATACCACAAGTCCGATGATGAGAAAGTTGACGATGTCGTTGATCAGCACACCGTACGTAATCACCGGCAAGCCTTTCAACTGCGCGTCAGCGAGTGAAATCGGACGCTGTCCGGAAAGATCGATGAAGAGATTCGAGAAGTCAGCTTTGCCGAGGGCTAATCCGATCGGCGGCATGATGACGCCTTCCACCAACGATGTGACTATCTTTCCGAATGCGGCGCCGATAATTACTGCAACTGCCAGGTCGATCACATTTCCTCGAGCGATGAATTCTTTGAATTCTTTCAACATGGCTGTGTTCTCCTGTTGATTTGTCAGTGACAGTTCTTCGCTGCTTTGAAGC
>DASYPN010000202.1:0-3009 GCA_036006625.1 Pyrinomonadaceae bacterium
GAAAGTGTAATCATGAAGGCGGTCATCCTCAGCCATCCCCCGTTTGAAATCCCCGACCTGAATTCGCAGGAGCCTGGAGTTTTCATAGGCAATTGCAGAGTTCGCTCGTTGCCCCGCAGCAGAATAGAGAGCTGACTCCCCAAATAGGGACCCCTCAGGAAGGATATCGATTACGGCCTCGCGGCCGCTGTCAGGCTCGATTCGGCAAAGTTTTATTCGGCCATGGATAATCGCATACAGGCAATCGGCGGGTTCGCCGGCACGATAGACGAAGCGCCGGCGTCGAAAGTCAAGAACTACTGAACTGCGAGCCATATCGGCTACGAGGGCATCGTCAAGTGTTGAGCCAAAGTCCAACTGGCGGATTAATTCGGCGCGATCTTCCGCACTTAGATCTCGCGCACGCTTTTGTTCCTGAAGGGCATTCATCTCCATGTCCTTTTGGGCATCGAGTCTCAGTTTCCAGCTTGAATCGGTGTTCGCCGCGTGTTGCTCTTATTCAAAGTGGTCCTGTGCGGGTTAGTTTTTACTACGATTGTAAGGAAACCCGCGCGATGTTCCCAGGCTTGTTACTCTCGATTGAATCTTTTGACGCGATGCTAGGGCGAGTACAGGCACGGCCGTTTAACCGAGGCCCGAACTTTAGCATGAAGCTAACGGGCGCGCAAGAAATATAAAAAAGTTAACGTTATTTCGTTTATGGAGTCAAAATCGAACATCCTCGTCGTCGACGACAATCCCGATAAACTGAGCCTGATCGAGGCCGCTTTGAGTCTCGCCGGCTACCACGTAACCACTGCCACCGACGGTGATGAAGCACTTGCGGCCATTGAGTCGTACCAACCGGACCTGGTGATAACCGACGTGATGATGCCGCGAATGAATGGTTACGAGTTGGCCCAGCGCATCAGGGCCAACCCGTTGACGAAGTTTATTCCCGTCATCATGCAAACGGCGGCGGGCCGGCGCTCGGAAGATCTTCGTCGGGCCAATGAGGTCGGCGCTTTGGGCTACATCACTGACCCGACAGATCTCGATCTGCTCCTGTCTCGGACCAGGACGCTGCTCGAGTTCAAAGCCTATCTCGACGTTTGTGAGGAGGCGGCATTTACGGACCACCTGACGGGTCTCGCAAATCGCAGACGATTTGAGCGGCAGCTCGAGCGCGAAGTCGGGCGTGTGCAACGCTTTGGCCATCCGTTCAGTTTGCTGATGGTCGACATCGACAAGTTCAAGGATCTCAACGATAGCTTTGGTCACGATGCAGGTGACGAGGCGATACGTCGCATCGGTAGGGTCTTGCGCGAAGGCACGCGCGGCATCGATCTTGCTGCCAGAATCGGCGGCGAAGAGTTTGCCGTGCTGCTTGTTGAGACGAGTAAAGAGGGTGGCTACGAAGTTGCCGAGCGACTGCGAAATGCTATCAAACAGATTGAGATTCCGAGGGCCAGTCACATCACCGCCAGTTTTGGGGTTGCAGAATGTCCAACTGACGCGCAAACTGCGGTCGAGATCCTGAAGGCGGCGGATGTCGCGTTGTACGAAGCCAAGCGAAGCGGCCGTGACCGGGTAGTGAACTCGGGTCCGCTGAGGTCGAACTCAGTGGCGGCGGGCGACGTACAAGGCGATGGAAATCTAGGACTTGTATCGCGAGGACAGGATGGCAGATTACAAAGATAAGCTGGACGAATGGCAGGAGCGAGCGCGCCGAAAGGCCCGTGAGCTCGACGAAAAATTCGCGATCTCAGACATTGTTGGTGAAGGCGCCCGGGCGGCGAGTGAGGCTGCAAAGCGTGGCGCTGAGACGATGGCGAGTGGCGCTGAACGTTTACGGGCCGAAGCGGAACGGCTGACAGACGACGAGGAAGTCGGTGAAGCTGCGAAACGTGCCGCGACTGAGACTGTCAAAAACGTCAAGCGAGCGGGCAAAGCTGTTCGCGACGTTGCGGGTGACACGGGCAAGAGAGTTTTTGACGACGCGAAGACCTATTACGATCGAGCATCACACTTCGTCGATACGGGCGCGCGATTCACACGAGCCTCGACTGCTGCGACTGTAGGATTGATTAAGGCGCGCGATTGGATCAAAGAGAACCCGGGCAAGGCTGCTGTTGTTTCAGTGTCACTCGTGCTCGGTATCAGAGCAGGTGCTGCGTTCCCAGGTTTGGACGCGGTGCTGCTGGGTTCACATCCGCACTGGTTAACACACTCGGCGTTGCCGGTCTGGGGATTGCACAAAGCGAGCGAGAAGTTTGATGACTATTTGAAGAAGCAGGAAGACCTGATCTCGCATGGCGACCTGGATGAAGCTGCGCAACAGCGAGTGGAGTTTGAGCGCAAGATTGTGAAGTACGTTGGTGCTCCGCTACTCGGAGCGTTTAGCTGCGCGGCAGGTGCCGCGATGTGGGCGCAGATCTTCCAACCCGGTGCGATCACCGGTGCGCCGATCAGTTGGTTACTCGGCGGCAATCCGTTTCTTGATGGTGTGTGGCTGTTTGCGAACGGCGTGATCTGTTTCCATCAGGGTTACAAGTTCTTCATGATCGCGTTGGCCAATCAGGACGAGGTTGCGCGAGTCGTGCGGGAGATTAAGGGGCTTCTACCCGCAGCAGTTAGTTAGACAGGATTACAAGATTATGCAGGATGGACAGGATTTATCTTGTTCATCCTGCATAATCTTGTAATCCTGTCTAACTAACTGATCGTAATCGGAAAAGGCAGGAAGCAGAGCGCGAATACGATCAGAGTAATGATCCCGATCGCGATTCGCTTGGTTCCTAGCGGTTCCATCACCGCGGGCTGTGGGTGCGGGACCTTCATCATCACCGCCAGGAGCACCGTGTAAAGAAATCCACTCGGGCTGCCGTGCCACAAGAAGCCCAGCACCGCCAACGCCGCCACAATCACAAACACAACACGCCCGATAAATTTATGCGCGCGACCGCCGAACACGGCGAATGTCCCGTGACCACCATCAAGTTGGCCCACCGGCATCAAGTTCAAACTCGT
>DASYPN010000203.1:0-3704 GCA_036006625.1 Pyrinomonadaceae bacterium
ACGATCCAAACATGCACGGCATGGACTGGGACGCTGCGCGCGCGAAGTATCGTCCACTTGTCGACTTCGTCGGCGATCGTCAGGAGTTGCTCAACATCATCAACGAGATGATCGGCGAGTTGAACGCCTCACACACCGGCGCTGCGCCGCCGCCACGCGGACAGGGCGGCGGTGGTGTTGCGACGTCGCATCTCGGAATCGAGCTCGAGCCTGACACTGCGGCGGGCCGTTATCGCGTCGCGTACATCTACGAAGATGGACCAGCCGATAAAGACTGGGTGCGCGTCAAGGTCGGCGACTACCTGCTCGCGATCGATGGCAAACAGGTCAAGGCCGGCGACGAATACTGGCAGCTTTTGAACCAGCGGTTGAATCGCAAGGTCAACGTCACGTTCAACTCGAAACCCGCGGACGATGGCGCGTGGACCACGCGCATCGAAGCGATTTCGGCAACTGCGTACAGCCAGTTGCGTTATGAACGTTGGGTGAAAGATCGACGGAAGAAAGTTGATGAGCTGTCGAATGGTCGCATCGGCTATTTGCACATCCAGGCGATGAATCCACCGTCGCTGCGCAGGTTTGAGAAAGAGTTGCGTGAGTATCGCAACAAGGAAGCGATGATCATCGATCAGCGTTGGAACGGTGGCGGCAACATCGAGCAGGAGTTGCTCGCGATCCTGGTCCAACGGCAGTATCAGGTGTGGCAGCCGCGCGGCACTGAAGCGACGGGTCGTCCGTTTGCGGGCTTCTTCGGACCGAAGATCGTTTTGCAGAACTGGCGCTCGGCGTCGAATGCGGAGATGTTCCCGGCGGGCTTCCGTGCGTTGGGACTCGGGAAAGTTGTTGGTACGCCGACGATGGGTGCTGTGATCGGTACGGGCAGTTACAGCTTGATCGATGGATCGACTGTGCGCACGCCGGGTGTTGGTGTGTATCTCGCGGATCAAAAACACACGAACATGGAAAACTACGGCGTCCAACCCGATCTGCTTGTCGATAACAAACCCGAGGATGTCCTGGCGGGACGCGATCGTCAACTCGAAGCTGCGATTGAGGAGTTGATGAAGCAGTTGAACGGCTCCAGGCGCAATACTGCTACCGAGGGCCAGAAGTAATCCACAGATTCCGCAGATTACACAGAAAATAATCTGTGTAATCTGCGGATGGGTTTTCCTACTTCGGCAACAGGACCGTATCGACGACGTGAATCACACCATTTGATTGATAGACATTCGCGATCGTCACTCGCGACTGTCCACCCTTCTCATCAGTCAACACGATCGAGTTTCCATCCATCCACGCCGTCAACGTTCCGCCGTTGACGGCTTTCAACCATGCTTTTCCATTACCCGCCTTGATCTTCTTCGCGATCGCATTCGAATCGAATCTGCCCGCGAGGACGTGATACGTCAGGATGTTGGTGAGCATCCCTTTGTTCTCCGGTCGCAACAGCGTGTCGACTGTTCCGGCAGGCAATTTGTCGAACGCGGAATTAGTCGGAGCGAACACTGTGAACGGCCCCTTGCTCTTGAGTGTTTCGACGAGCCCCGCAGCTTTCACTGCAGCGACGAGTGTCGTGTGGTCCGCTGAGTTGACGGCATTGTCAACGATATCCTTCGACTTGAACATCGCCGCGCCGCCAACCATCGGATTGTCGTCCATTGAATTCATCTGAGCCTGCGCTTGGTGGCTCAGAACAGTGATTGATGCCACGGCAAGCAGCACCATGAATAAAAATCTTCTCACGGTAACACCTTCCTTGATAGGAACTGATTTGTAGAACTCGATCAGAATTACGGAGGGTCCGTGAGCCGTGGATTTAAATATGTCCTATAAGTCCTATAGGACCTATTAAGGCGTGACGATGTTGTCCATCTTAACCACTTCGAAATTCGAACCTTTGATCTGCTTCAGATTGTTTAGGTCATCATCGCTCCAGCGTGGATCGGGAGCGCCGCTGATGAACCAATTCGAGCCGTTGTCCGCGAGGATCATGCCGTACTTCTTCAGCGCGCGCAGAATCACCTGCATCGACGGCGAGTAGCTGGAAATATCAACCGATGCTTTCAACCGAACGCGCATTCCCATCGGTGGTCGATCAACGCTCGTGTTTGTGCTCGCCCAATGACGCGCGGGAGCAATGTAAGCCTTGCGCGTGATCTGCGCCGTGAATCGAATCGCGTGGCGAATCTCCTGTTGCTCAAACACCTCGTCGTAACGCACGAGTCCAGGAAAGATCGGCAAGCCTGCCGCGTCTGCTGACGTCCATCCGGCAGGCCGCAGTGCGTTTGAATTCAGATCGAAGATCGCGCCGGAATCACAGTTCCAACTCGCGCCGTTGTTTAGCGGAAACGCTCGATACATCTCGTACAGCTTCCAATTGTCGCGATCGATCACGAGCACATGTCGATCGCCGGTGCCGTTTGGACCACCTTCAACCGGCGCGTTGGCGGGAACGGGATACGGACCAGGATCACTCTGCGAGCCGAACGCCGTGAAGCTGATTGGTACTGGCGCTTGATTACCTGCGACGACGATGTACGGAATACCATTCGGCGCGCCATTCCAAACGGTCCCGAAGTCGGGATGAAGATTCGCATTCAGACCAATGTTGGCGATGATGTTGGCGGAGTTTGGATCGACAGGACTGTTCGAGATGTCCTGGTTCCAGGCGTTGTCGTACGGAAAGACTTGCGCGCCGTGAAGACTCGCGCCCGAACCGAGTTCAGGTGTCGGTTGCGGCACCGGCGCGTCATCGGGTGGACCACCACCCACGTGTCCGATACCGATGCGAACACGATTACTCGACTGCCCGTGTACAGTGATTCCCACCAGCACGTCGCCCACGTCGCCGAGATTGTCGTTCAAGCGCACGATGACGGACGTCACACCTGCAAGACTCGGAACACTGCCGACGTACTCAACTGCCAGTGGATACTGCATGTGATTTCCGTCTTCAGCCGATGCCGTGACATTCGCTGCACCCTCACCCGGAAACAGTGTGAGATTACTCGCAAACAACATCACGCGCGTTCGGTTATCGACACTCAACGGAATTGAAGCGTAAGCACCGAACGGTTCGGCCGTCAGACCCGTTGATTCCACCGCGATCCCGCGAGTTGAATTTGTCTTAGTCAATAAGACCGGCGCATTCGCGAGTTGTGCCTTGCCGGGAGCCAACAGCACGACGCAAAAGAACGCAAAAATAATTACAAGAAGAGTGCGCATTGAAATGTTGTTGAGGTTAGGGCAATGAGGAAGGGCAATCACAGATTACACAGATTCCAAAAAAATCCAAAGAATTTATTTGACAGTACACAAATTGAGGAGTAGATTGCCGCGCGTTTCCCCTAACTCGTTAACCTGTCGGGCGGCTCCTCCCAACTTGCCGCGCACCTTTTACCTTAATAGCCCGCTGGTCGTAGTAATCGACCTGTAGCCAGAATTCCGACCGCGCTGATTCAAGAACTGGAAAGAGTGGGCTGCGCAGAAAGAGGACAGTCGCGATGCAGAACTCTGCCGGCCAGGTGATTGCGAAGGGTGAACAAATCTGGTTTCATCCTACCATCACGAAATACATCGTACCGTTCTTTAAATAGAGGATTATCTGTACATGGAGCATGTCCACACTGTACCTGGTTTTGATCATGCTTTGACTAGCTGGCAAAACTTTTTGAGGGAAGAGGGTCACTCCGGCAATGTTC
>DASYPN010000204.1:0-7317 GCA_036006625.1 Pyrinomonadaceae bacterium
GAGATCGAAGCTCGCAATCGTCTCGATGGACTCGTCTATCAGATGGAGAAGACGCTTGCCGACAATCGCGATAAAGTCGGAGCTGTGGCTTCGGATGTCGAGTCGGCAATTGCTGAGGCGAAGAAGGCATTGGCTGAAGGCGGAGTTGAACGACTGAACGATGCTTTCAATCAACTGCAGAGCGCATCTCATAAACTTGCAGAGGCGCTTTATCAGCAGGCTCCATCGCCGGGAGCGCAGGCGGATAGCGATCAGGCTTCGGCAGCCGGCGCGTCGTCGTCAGGTGGCGCAGGTGATGACAACGTCATCGACGCCGAATACGTGGATGTAGACGAGAACAAGTAAGGGCATTTCCAATTGCCGATGGCAAGTTGAAGAGGCGGAGAAGAAGTGCTCGCTCCGCCTTTTCTTCCAAATCGGCAATTAGGTTCTCTGTGCAACCTCTGTGTTCTCTGTGTCTCTGTGGTTGTTGTTACTCGGAATTCAATTAACCACAGAGATACAGAGAACACAGAGGTTGCACAGAGAGAACTAACAACTAAATGGCAAAGCAGGATTATTACGAAATACTCGGCATTAAGCGCGACGCCAAGCCCGAAGAGATCAAGAAGGCTTACCGGCGTTTGGCGCGCAAGTATCACCCTGACGTAAATCCTGGTGACAAAGCTGCCGAGGAACGCTTCAAGCTCATGTCGGAAGCGCACGACGTGCTCTCCGATCCGAAGAAGAGAAGCGTTTATGATCGCTTCGGTCAGTACTCTGAAAATCTTGCGGACGCGGCCGCACGTGGCGCTGGTCCATCCGGCGGCGGTCGTACCGCGCCTGGTTTTGATTTCACAGGTTTTGACTGGGGCGGCACATCGACTTCTTCAGGCGGTGGAGGAGGCAGCAGTTTTCGCGACATCTTCGCTGACTTGTTTGGTGGTGGCGCCGCGAAAGAAAAGGAGCCGCCGCGACCTCAGCCACAGAGAGGCGCAGACATCGAGATGCCTTTGAGCCTTTCGTTCGAAGAAGCGATTAAAGGACTGACGACAAACATCACGGTCAACCGTTCTGAGCAGTGCTCGCGCTGCAATGGCGCCGGTGATATTGGTGGACCAGTGGTGGTTTGTTCGACCTGCAAAGGCACAGGACAGGTTCAGCGAGCCGGCGGCAGGCTGAGGTTTGCGCAGGAGTGTCCGGATTGCGGTGGTAGTGGACGACGGCGCACGCCTTGTTCGCTCTGTCACGGCAAGGGCACGACACCGAAGACGGAGACTGTCAAAGTTCGCATTCCGGCAGGTGTCGAAACCGGTTCACGCGTGAGGATTCCCGGCAAGGGTGAGGGCGGTCGCATGGGAGCACCCGCGGGTGACCTGCACATCATCACCAACGTCGGTCAGCACAAATACTTCACGCGTAAGGGCGACAACATTTACGTGACGGTGCCAATCACCGTTCCGGAAGCAGCGCTCGGCGCGAAGATTGAAGTGCCGACTGTCGACGGGAAGACGCAGTTACGCGTTCCGCCGGGCACGCAATCGGGGCAGAAGTTTCGTTTGCGTGATCGTGGTGCGCCGTCGCTGAGAAATCCCGGTGCAAAGGGACATCAGTTTGTGGAAGTGCAGGTGTCGTTGCCGAAAGTGATTTCGGAAGAGACGAAGGAATTGTTGCGTGAGTATGCGAAGCTGAACGGGACGAATCCGCGAGTGGAGATGGGGTTGGAGTGAGCAGAAAGCCGAGGACATACACGATCAGCGCGGTAGCGGATCAGTATGGGATTCATCCGCAAACGCTCAGACTCTACGAGCGCGAAGGGTTGTTGAAGCCGTCGCGTTCGGAAGGCAACACGCGACTCTATACCGATCCTGACCTCGAGCGATTGGAGTTGATTCTTTCGTTGACGCGCGACCTCGGAGTGAATCTCGCCGGAGTTGAGATCATTCTCAACATGCGCGAGAAGATGGATGCGATGCAGCAGGAGTTTGAGCGGTTCTTTCAGTATCTGCAATCACACGCCGAAGAGCTCACCAATTTCGAAGCGGCGCCGGAGGGAAGTGATGCGCTTGTGCCTATGACGCGCGCCGCCGCGCTGCGACGCCGCACTTCACGCGGCTAATCCGGTTACATCTTGTAAATCCTGTGATACAGTCCTTCTGTTAGAAAAAACCTCACAAGGAGTTAGAAAACATGACCTCACGTCTCACGCTTCTCACTATCTTTCTGTTCACTTTCAACTTTCAAAACATTCACGCACAGGATCTCGATACCGTCACGATTGCCGGGCGCATCATGGACCAGGCCGGCGCTGTGATCCCGGGAGCCGAGATTCACGCGAGGCTGATCAAAACCGGTCTCACGCGCACGACGACCTCTGACTACGAAGGCCGTTATCGACTGATCCAACTCGAACCCGGAACTTACACGATTCGCGTTTCAGTCCCTGGTTTCGCGCCACAGGAACTGATCGGCATCGCAACTGTCTCCGGACAGAACCTGCAGCATGATGTGACGCTGATTCCTTCAGACCTTGTAGTCGAACCGGTAGTGATCACTGATGCCGACGCTCCAATCATTGACACAAAGCGAACGGTCGTCGGCGCGACACTCACGGCGCGCGATACTGAGCTTCTGCCAATCAACACGCGTTCGGTTCTGGATCTCTTGTTCACGCTTCCCGGCGTCACCGAGGAACCACTTTCCACGCGCGATCTGGCTGAAGATCGAAACGTCACTCACGCAAACACACCTGAAGAAGCAGGCACATTCTCACTCGCAGGCGCTCCGGCCTACTCGAACAACCTGACGATCGATGGTCTCGACAACAACGACGATCGTTCTGCACGCGAGCGTTTTCAGCCGTCGCTCGAAGCTGTGGCAGAAATACAGGTGATCACGAATCAGTTTTCGGCCGAGTACGGGCGAGCATCCGGCGGCCGCGTGAACCTGCGCACGCGTAGTGGATCAAAAGACTTTCATGGCCGAGTGTTTTACTTCTTCCGCGACGAAGCGCTCGACGCAAATACTTTCAGAAACAACTCGCTCGGTCTGCCTCGATTGCCGTTGCAGGAGCACGTCGCCGGATTCACTTTTGGTGGACCGCTAAAGCCGCTCAAGGAAACTGTGTTCTTCGCGTCTTACGAGCTCGACAAAGTTTTGGACAGCGCGCTCATCGACACTTTGGTGCCTGTGAAGCAGAGCACGCTCTTCTCGCTTCCTTCGCCGACGCAGCTCGGCAGTGTTCGTCTCGAGGATGCCAACGCACCGGCGCGGTCGGCGGAGGTCGCGCCGTTCGTCTCGTCGATTAGTACGCCAACTAAGAACACGAGTATCACTGCGCGCGTCGACCCTCAGTTTAGTCCAATGCACAACGCGGCGTTTGTGTACCAGGTTGGCCGATTCATAAACCTGAGACAGTTTGGTGGTGGTAATCGTTTGGCCGAAGCGTTTCAGGGACGACGACGCAATTCAGACGCGATCTCTTACTCGGACACGTTTGTCTTTTCAGAAAGATTGGTGAACCAGGCGCGGTTTCAGTATTCACGTCTAGCCCCGGCTTTTGAAACGAGCTCGGGAGACGCGCCGGTCGTGCTTATCACGCTCAACGATCCATTGCTGGCAGGCGATCCGGATAGACGCACCGGAACTTTGGTTGCTGGATCGTCGACATCCGGGGGCAGTGACCGACGCGAAGAGCGTTGGCAACTGCAGAATGTGCTTTCACTCGTGAGTGGCGATCACTCTCTCAAGTTCGGAGTTGATTTTCATCACGTGCGCTCGACGTTCATCGACTTGTCCGATATCAGCGGCACTTACAACTTTGCCAGCGCGGGGGATTTTCTGGCCGGCGTTCCCAGTCGCTTTAGACAGAACTTCCAGAGCTCATCAAGACAGCGGAATCGTTACACAGGATTGTTTGTGCAGGACGAGTGGCAGATCTTGCCGCAACTGCTTTTGAGTTTTGGACTGCGATATGAGTACGAAACAATTCTTCGCGATCTAAACAACTTTGGGCCACGCTTTTCAGTGGCGTACAGTCCATTCAACTCAGGCAGGCTTGCGCTGCGACTCGGCGGCGGGATCTTTTTCAATCGACCACTGCTGCGCACAATTGACGACTTCACACTCGGCAAGCAACAACTCTTCTTCGATACAAACCTGCTTCGCGATCCATCAACCGGCAAGCTGATGAGCGCCGATCAGCGTCGTGCATTCATTGCCGAACATCTTCGGTTTCCGGAGAAGTTGAGCGGCGACTCGAGTTTGGTGCGCGAGTTTGGTGTGCTGAACACGGATTTTTCGCGTCGACTCGATCCGGCGCTGCGAATTCCTGAAAGTTATCAGCTCAACGCGGGTGTCGAGCATGATCTGGGCCGCGGTTATTCCGTGGAGGCAAACTTCAGTTTCACGCGCGGCATACATCTCTGGCGCGAATTCAATGCGAACGCGCCCGTGCTGCCTGCGGGCTATCGCAACTTCACTGAATTTCTGGCCTCACGCGATTTCACGAACTTCGTGAATCCGGTTACACAAACGCGTTTGCTCTACAACGCTGCGACTGCGGGCGAGTTGGTCAGGTTTACTTACGGGAATTCCAACACGGTCAGTCGTGTGATCGAGTTTGGGGTTCCGGTTTCGGTAATGAATCTGAACAGTCCGTCATCAACGACGATGCTCGAAGTTGCGCTTGCGGCGATCAATAACTTGCGTCCGGATCCCTCGCGTGGCGAGCTCGAGCAACTTATCTCGGCTGGGAATAGTTTCTATCGTGGGATGACAGTCGAACTGCGGAAGCGATCCAATTCGTGGTTTGGGTTTCGGGCAGGTTATACGCTTTCGAGTTTGATTGACGATGGAGTGGTTAATACTTCTGACGCGCTTGTGCCCGGAGATTTTCGTGCGGAACGTGCGCGCAGTCTGCTCGATCGGCGGCACCGGTTCGTCTTTTCGGGAACGTTTGATTTACGTGTGTTGCAGTTGTCGCCGATCTGGCGTGTTGCGTCGGGAGCGCCGTTCAATATTTCGATTGGTGGTGTGGATCGTAATCTCGATGATGTCTCGAACGATCGCCCTAACGTAGGGTTTAGCGTGCCGCCAATCGGGCAGGTGGGAAACTTGCCGCGAAACGCCGGACGTGGGCCGAAGCTGTTTGTGTTCGATTTGAATGTGACGAGGGAGATTCGGGTGGGGAGTGTGGTGATTAGACCGTCGGTCGAGTTCGATAATGTTCTGAATAAGACCGTGTTTAGTTTTGGATCAGAATTTATCAATCCATCAGACCAGCTCCCGAAGCGCACCATGAGACCACGGCAGATAAGGGTTGGAATACGAATTAGCCACGGATGAACACAGATGAACACGGATCTAAGACATTTTGGATTGACGCAGCGCATTATTGCCGTGTTCTACGAAGTGTATAACGAGCTAGGACACGGTTTCTTAGAGTCTGTTTACCAGGAATCTTTAATTCTGGCACTCAAAGATGTTGGGCTAACAGCTCAAAGCCCAATAGAGATTCCGGTATGGTTTCGCGGGCACCAGGTAGGCAACTTCGAAGGGGATGTGCTAGTAGAGAAGTGTGTGCTGCTGGAGTTAAAAGCAGCACGCACTTTAGACTCGTCACATAAAGCGCAACTGCTGAACTATTTGAGAGCTACAGAGATTGAGATCGGATTATTGCTGAATTTCGGTGTGAAGCCTGAGTTCAAGAGGCTGATCTACGATAACCCAAGAAAGAAAGCTCACTATCCGTGAAATCCGTGTTTATCTGTGGCTACGAAACTTTTCGCAACGAGCACGTGAGCGCTCGATTCGTCTTTTCATCCATCGGTTCATTTTCTTAATTCCTGCCTATCTTTCTGATAAAGGGCCGTACGATTGAGTTGCCTCGCAAGTTGCACGCCAATGTATTTCCCTCAACTGTAACGCGCATTTTTCAGCAAAAAGGGACCGCCCCTCACACTATTTCGTGTAAACTTTTACCGATGTCAGTGACTGACTCACAAACCGAGCACATCAGCGAGATCGAAGCAGCTTTGCTCGACGCTGAGCTCTTTATGAAGTACCAGGCGCCCGAAAAGGCCATTAAACGCCTCCGGGCCGCCCTCGATCTGAACAGTCGCTCAATCAAATTGAGAGAACGCCTCCGTGAAATCTGCGCAATTCACAACTATAAAGAAGAGGCGGCTCGCCAATGCCTCGCCCTCGCCAGCATCTACATCGAACGAGAAGACTTTGACACCGCCCACGACCGTCTGCTTGAAGCAAAACAGCTCGATGGTCGGATAAACATTGCAGCAGGTTTGGAGGCGATTCGACGCGCGCGTCGCCCGGATCTGAAGCCCACGCCCGCTCCAGAGGCGAACTTCGAACGCAAACACTTCACTCTCGCCGGAGATCTCAGTGCCGTCAGCGTCTTTGACGCCATTCAGGTCCTCGAAAACGCACGGTTGAATGGAGTTTTATCTCTCAATGGCGAAAAACATGAGGGTCAAGTGAAGTTCAACGATGGTAGAATCGTCGACGCTGCATGTGGTGGCGAGGTCGGCGAGCTGGCCTTTCAGCGAGTGGTCGAGATCACGAGCGGAACATTCGAGTTTCAAAAGACCGAAGAGCAGTTTCCGACTCGCATCCAGGCACTCAGCAACACCAACCTTATCCTCGATACTTTGCGTATGTTGGACGAACGCAAGCAGTAACTTAGGTTTTCCTGGTTCTCACGTCAGTTAGCGCCGCTTTATTAGCCCATTTTTTTAGGATTCTCGCCGAGGGGAAATTGATTGACATGTTGAGTCTTGAAGTCTGGGACGTAACCGGAAACAAACGGGTCACAGTCGAAGTGCCTGAAGACGTGCCTGTCGAGCGCATCATGGTTGTACTCGTGGAGCGACTGATGCTCCCGAAGTACAGCCCGCAGGGCGATTTCATGAGCTACAAGTTTCACCACCGCCGGCTCGGCGTGCAGCTCTTCGACGATCAAACACTGAGTCAACAGCAGGTTGTTGACAACGACGTCCTGCGCATTCAGCCCGAAATAACAGCCGGAAGCGGAAGGTAATGAGCGCGCTCGATTCGTCACTCGATACCATCCGCGTGCTGCCGGAAGATCGCTACGACCGCCAGCGTTTGATTCCCTGGTGGGAGCAGGAGCGTTTGGCGGCGGCGCGCGTCCTCGTTATCGGCGCCGGCGCATTGGGGAATGAGATTCTTAAACTTCTCGCTCTCAGTGGCGTTGGCCACATCATGATTTTTGACATGGATCGGATTGAGGTGAGTAATCTCAGCCGGACAGTTCTGTTCAATGAAACTGACGCCGGAGCGCTCAAGGCCGAGGTGGCG
>DASYPN010000205.1:0-11499 GCA_036006625.1 Pyrinomonadaceae bacterium
GAAGACGAGAATCTGCGCAATGAGTATGAACGCGACCTCGGTTTGATCGTCGGTGAAACGGATCGTTTGAGTCAGAGCGTGACGCAGTTGCTGAGCTTTGCGAGAAAGGAAAGTCCTGCGGCTCAGCCGTTGAGTGTTGACGAGTTACTGCGATCGGTGGTCGATCTATTTCGAGCGAATGCGAGGGAACAAGGCATTGCACTGGATTGCCAGGTGCGAGTTGAGGCAGAGCTCGCGGGAAAATCTGTTTCGGCACTGCGCGATGCGCTCTCGAATCTATTGCTCAATGCGCTTCAGGCGACGCCACAGGGCGGAAGAGTTGAGCTGATCGCAGCCGCGGCAGACAGTGAATTATTGATCAGCGTGCAGGACAGCGGGTCAGGTGTGCCGGCTGATCTGCGCGAACGAATCTGGGAACCATTCTTCACTACCCGACAACGCGGCACCGGATTGGGCCTGGCCATCGTTCGCAAGCGCGTTCAGGAAGTAGGCGGCTCAGCCTCACTCGACGTCAGCCGCAACGGACGCGGTGCACTCTTTCAATTGCGCGTGCCTCTTTAGCCACAAAGAGGCACAAAATTCACAAATGAATTAAGAAGCAATCCTGTGCTTCTTGTGCCTTTTTGTGGCGACATTGGAACTTTATCGAGGCATGTGCGTGATAGCTCTGACCTCGGAACCCCGTTATTTGATTGAAGGAGATGACAGTAATGAAGAAGCAAATGTTTCTGAGTGCGATGCTGCTCGCATTGTGCCTTGCCGGCAGCTTAACAGTTCAGGCTCAGAATAATGATCCCGATGAAGCCAACCTCGAGACACAACTCTATCTGATCGTTGGCACTAATCAGGAAGTTGACGAGCCGCGTATACCAGCAGCGCTCGATCCGGTAGTGAAACAGTTACGTGGGACGTTGCCATTTAAAAACTACCGGCTCGCCGCGACGTTGATCAATCGCGTGAAGAATGAAGGCCGGGTAGAGCTGAGTTGGATTGGTGGACCACTCGCGTCTGTCTCCGGTGCGGCCTCCGGTGGTGTATCGACTGCAACACCAAGCTTCAGCCAGTTCAAGGTGCGGCAAATCAAGCTGGTGCGCAACAGCGAGAATCAGCCGATAGTGCAGATGCTCGGTTTTAACTTCGGCGCCCGTATTCCCATTCAAGTAAGTGGTGCAATCGCAGCGAACGGCGCGGTGGCGCCGAACTTCAATTACGAAAACACAGGTGTCGCTACTGACATCAGCATGCGTGAGTCAGAGCCGGTGATCGTTGGCACGCTCAATGTAGGGCCGTCTGGCGATGCGATCATTCTGGTCGTCTCGGCAAAGAGAGCCCCGAGATAGTCAGATCTTTTGTGGCACGCAATGCGCTAGGAGTTTAGGGCCACACGGCCCTAAACTACTCAGGAAGTGAGAAAAGACGCGTTGCGATTAATGATTGTCGACGATGAGGAAGCCGCCCGCTACGGCATGCGGCGAGCACTCTCCACCTTTGGCTACAACATCACTGAAGCCGGTTCCGCCGAAGCCGCCCGCGCTTTACTAAAACAAACCGAACCTGATCTTCTGCTGCTCGACGTAAACCTTCCCGGAATGAGCGGCCTCGACTTTCTCCGCGAGGTCAAAAGCTCAAACGGCAATGGGCCACTCGTGATTATCGTCACCGCACACGGTTCCGAACGCATGGCGGTCGAGGCAGTAAAAGCCGGCGCATACGATTACCTTTCGAAGCCATTCGAACTCGACGATCTCCGGTTAGTCGTCAAAAACGCCGCCGAAACAGTTCAACTAAGACGTGAAAACTATTCGCTGCGACGCCGGATCGAAGTCGAACGTTCACAACGTGGAGCGCTCATCGGCAATTCAGACGCGATGCAGAAAGTGCGCGCCATGATCGAAAAGGTGGCGGAGACTGATGCGACCGTCCTTGTGCGTGGCGAGTCAGGCACGGGAAAGGAATTGGTAGCGCGCGAACTTCACGAGCGCAACAGCGTGCGACGCAATGCTTCCTTCGTCGCGGTCAACTGCGCTGCGTTGCCTTCGGAACTGATCGAATCGGAGCTTTTTGGCCACGAAAAAGGCGCTTTTACGGGCGCCGCAGCCAGACGCGAAGGGAAGTTTGAACAGGCTGACAGCGGCACGTTGTTTCTCGATGAGATTGGCGACATGAGCTCCAACGTGCAGGCTAAGTTGCTGCGTGCGCTGGAAGAAAGACGAATCGAACGACTCGGCGCGAACGAGTCGATTCCTGTCGATGTGCGCATCGTGAGCGCCACGCATCGTCCGCTTGAACAAGAGATCACGAACGGCAATTTCCGCGCGGATCTCTTTTATCGTTTGCGTGTGGTGACAGTTGAGATCGCACCGTTGCGCGAGCGACGCGAGGATATTCCTCTCTTAGCGGAAACATTTGTGCGAATGGCGGGGGAGCGCTACGAATTACCGCAACGATCGCTAAGCCAGGCAGCGCTGCGTCGGCTAGTTGAATACAACTGGCCCGGAAACGTGCGCGAACTGAAAAACACGATTGACCGTGCGGTGATCATGGCCGAGGGCGATGAGATCGCGCCAAAAGACTTACCCGACGAGATCACAGCGGGTATGCCGAGGAACGGGATTGTCGAGGGTGAGTCGGAGACCGACGGCCTGCGAGTTCCGTTTACGGCAGATTTCCGCGAAGATCGCCGCGAGTTTGAGCGCCGCTACATCACTCGCTGCCTCGAATACACGCAGGGAAATGTCACGCGCGCGGCCGAGATTCTGGACATGCACCGGCAGTCACTCCAACATAAACTAAGACAACTGGGCCTCGGCCGTCGCTATGTTTCGGTGAACGGCGAGGTGCAGGATAATCCCGACAGTTGACGGAAAGATCATGAAGGCAAAACTCGACGCAATCATTCAACAAGACCAGGCTGAGTACCTGGACGGGCTGCTCACACAAAAAGATCCGTTGCTCGCCGAGATGGAAGCTTACGCTGCCGAGCATCGGGTGCCCATTGCCGATCGCGAAGTCTCACGATTTATAGAAATCACTGCGCGGATTACGGGTGCGCGGAAGGCTTTGGAGATTGGGATGGCGATCGGTTACTCGGTGGTCCATCTGGCTCGGGGTATGGGCGAGCAGGGAAGAGTGGTGACGATCGATCCGAGTGACGAGATGATCAATGCAGCGAATGGTTATCTGAAGCGCGCCGGGCTGCTGGACCGTGTCGTGATTAAACGAGGTAAGGCACTGGAAGTTATGCCGAGCCTCGACGAGACTTTCGATCTGCTTTTTATCGATGCGGTGAAGGAAGAATATTCTCGATATCTCGATCTCGGTTTGCAGCGTCTGCGAACTGGTGGTGTTGTGATCGTCGACAATCTGCTTTGGGGTGGAAAAGTCGCGAGCGGCGATACCGAGAGTTCAACAGTAGCTCTCCGAGAATTCAATTCTTACTTCATGAATCACCCACAACTACTTGCCGAAGTGTTGCCTGTCGGCGACGGCCTTGGATACGCAGTGAAGACCTCATAGGACCATGCCGAACGTACTGTAGGGGCGGCCCTCCATGGCCGCCCTCGGTTTAATCGTGTTCGCCAAACTTGAGGCTTTTTGATTCTTGAACTCCCTGCTCAACCAAGGGCGGCCACGGAGGGCCGCCCCTACAGTACGTTCGTCAATTCGCGATGAAATTCTTGATTAAAGATTTTTCGCGTGCTAACTTCCACTCGTCTCTTCATTTGCGGGTTTCCTCTCGAACTCGCGCTGAACAAAAGCGAACGGCATTGAGTTTCGGAGGTGCCTGATGAGTGGTAGCAAGTTTAGACAGATTCTCGGACTCGTCTTGCTGGCGTCGCTGGCATGCTCTACATACTCTTGCACAGTCGTCTCAAGTAAAGAAGATTTCTTCGGCAGCACCACTCCTCCGCAGCGAAACATCTTCCGGTACGTGACCGGCGACGAACCCGAATCGCTAGATCCCGCGATCAGTAACGGCCAGCCGGAAGCGCGTTTGTACATGGCGCTGTTTGAAGGGCTCGTTGAATACAATCCAAAGACTCTCAATCCGGAACCGGCTCTCGCCGAACGCTGGCACATCAACAACGACTCATCGGAGTTCACTTTTCATTTGCGAACGAACGGCCGGTGGTCCAACGGCGATCCGATCGACGCAAACGACTTTGTCTATACTTTCCGCCGCAATCTCTCAAAGGCTACAGCGTCTCGCAATGCTTACCTGATGGCGTATATCAAGTACGCGCAGGCCTACAACCAGCAACAAGTTTTTGTGCGCGATCCCAAAACAGGTGAGTTCCTGCTGGCCAAAGACTTCGACGAGAGTTTTCCGCCTGAGCCGCTCAGCAGCAGTCCAATTGATGCAGCCAAAAGCGAATATGTTCCTGATCCCAAAGATACGACGCCAGATCCGGACACCGCTTTTCATCACCAGATGCACACAGCGACGCGATTGACTCTTCCGGGCGATGAAAAGTCACGAACCAAGCTCCTCAATGCAAACGCAAAGCTAAAAGCAGCCGTTGATGGCAAAGAGTTTGTGAAGGTCCAGGGCGAGGACATCGGCGTCGAGGCAGCCGACCAATACACCGTGCGGATTTCGCTGATCCAACCCTCGCCATTCTTCCTTGGTCTGCTGGCTCACCAGGTTTTCCGGATCGTGCCGCGCAAAACCGTGGAAGAGTTCGGTACCAAGTGGGCGCTAGCGGAACACATCGTCAGTTGTGGTCCGTTCAAGGTCAAGATGTGGAAACCGTACGACCAACTCGTGCTCGAGCGCGATCCAATGTATTGGGACGCGGCGAATGTAAAACTAGATGAGCTTTACTTCTACCCGATCCTCGACAATACCGCTGTCATGAACATGTACAAGGTAGGAGAGCTTGACGCGATGTATAACCACGCCGTGCCGAATGCGTGGCTCCACATCATGAAGTCCAAGAAGGATTACATGGAGCGAGCGGAGGCGGCGATCGAATACTTGATCATTAACACCACGAAGCCTCCTCTAAACGATGCCAGAGTCCGGAGGGCATTCAACCTCGCGATCAACAAGGAAGCGTATGCGGAGTGGCGGCGAATCGTTAAGCCGCTAACTGCCTTTACTCCTGAGGGAATGTTCGCCGGCTATGAACAACCGAAAGGCGCGACGTTCAACGCCGCGGAAGCGCGCAAGCTGCTCGGCGAAGCCGGTTATCAAGTAGTTCAAAATGCAGACGGCAGTTTCAGTTGTCCAACTTTTCCGGTGGACCAGGTGGAGTTTATCTACAACAGCCAGGCCGCAAACAAATCAGTGGCGGAATGGTTTCAGGCGCAATGGAAACAGAATCTCGGCATCACCGTACCGCTGCGAAACATGGAGTGGAAGACTTTCCTCGAGGCGAAACAGAAGCTCGACTACAAAGGCTTCGCTCGTGGCTCGTGGAGTGCCGATTACATGGACCCATTCACATTTCTGAGCCTCTTCTACACAAACGGCGAGAGTGGCACTGGGTGGCAGGATCCGAAATTTGTCGAAATGGTGGATAAAGCAAATCGGACTCTCGACGAGAAGCAGCGATATCATTTGCTTGCTGAGGCTGAAAAGTACCTGATTGAGAACCAGCCAATCATCCCGATCGATTCGCCGTCAGTGAACTGGATGAAGAAGCCGTATGTGAAAGGCATGTATCCGAATCCCGGGTCGTTGTATCCGTGGAAGTATGTCTACATCGAACGCGATCGTGCCAAGTGGGATTACAGTACGCCGAGTTTAGACGCAGAATAGCCCCGTGAACGTGAACACTCATTAACGAATGCTCCGGTTCATTGTCAGACGTCTTCTCATAACGATCCCCACGATCCTCGTAGTGATCTCAATTACGTGGGTCCTGATAAAACTCGCTCCCGGAAACTTCTACTCCGGTGAGAAACAACTCCCTCCAGCCATCGAGCAATCGATTCGCGAGAAGTACGGACTCGATAAACCCTGGTATCAGCAATACGGAAAAACAATGTGGGGAATTGTTCGTCTTGACTTCGGCACGTCACTGCGTTACCAGGGTCAATCCGTCAACACAATCATCAGACGCTCGTTGCCGGTTTCAGCAGCAGTCGGAATTCTTGCTTATTTACTTGCGCTCATCGTGGGTGTCACTGCGGGTTCGATCGCGGCACTGAAACAAAATTCGAAATACGATTACGTCTCGATGGCGTTGGCCATGCTTGGTATTTCCATACCCAACTTTGTTCTTGGTCCGATCCTCGTGTTGATCTTTGCGCTCAGTCTTTATTGGCTGCCGCCTTCCCGCTGGGAGGGTTTCCCCAGTCGTAACCTCGTTCTGCCCGTAGTCACGCTTTCGGCGCTCTACATGGCGTACATCGCGCGACTGACACGCGCCGGCATGCTCGAAGTGCTCCGGTCAGATTACATCCGCACTGCGCGAGCGAAAGGGTTGAGTGAGCGTGCTGTTGTTATCCGTCATGCGCTGCGCGGCGGGCTGATGCCGGTCGTTTCGTACACTGGACCAGCGCTGGCGTTCCTGTTGACGGGAACGGTCGTGGTCGAAAGAATTTTCGCGTTACCGGGGCTGGGAAACTATTTTATTCAAGCGTCGCTGAATCGTGATGAGCCGCTAATCATTGGAATCGTGGCGTTCATCGCGATCACGCTCTTGTTGATGAATTTACTGGTTGATATCGCCTACGCCTATCTCGATCCGCGGGTGCGATATCAGTAAGATTTCTCTGTGCAACCTCAGTGTTCTCTGCGTCTCTGTGGTTAAAGGAATCCGAGTTACAACAACCACAGAGACACAGAGAACACTGAGGTGCACAGAAGTACTAATCTTCGATGTCTACTGAAAAGAACCCAGATCACGACAACCTCGTCCACATCGGCCCCGAATCGGCAGTGGCTGAGGCGGATGTGCATCCGGACGAAGCTGGGGCATTCGTGCGTGGCACGTCGTTGTGGCGCGATGCGTGGCGTCGTCTGTTGAAGAACAAACTCGCGGTTCTTGGTCTCGCAGTAGTTGTGATTGTGACCATCGCATCGATCATCGGACCAACGGTGATCAAGGCCGTCTTCGGATTCACGCCCGACTTCATTCCAACAAACAACATCAACCTGACGCGCTCGCTTCCTCCGTTTACCGGTCCAAACGGCGAATTCACCTGGAATCATCCGATGGGCACGGACAACTCCGGCCGGGATCAGTTCGCGCGCGTCTTGCAGGGCGGTCAGATCTCGTTGTTTGTAGGAATTCTTTCGACGCTCGTTTCGCTATTAATCGGAGTTACCTACGGCGCGGTTGCGGGATACCTGGGCGGGCGTGTGGACAACGTGATGATGCGCATCGTTGACGTGCTCTATTCATTGCCGTACGTGATCGTCGTCATCGTGCTGTTGTCGATGTTTCGCAGCCAGACGCCACGCGGACAACTGATCCTGCTGTTCATCGCGCTCGGTTCAGTCTCATGGTTGACGATGGCACGAATCGTTCGCGGTCAGGTCCTGTCGTTGAAGAACCAGGAATTTGTACTCGCTGCACGTGCGACCGGCGTGTCGAACACGCGAATCATCTTTCGACACCTGATTCCGAACACGTTGGGCCCAGTGATTGTCTACGCCACGTTGACTATCCCGCAGATCATGTTGACTGAAGCGTTTCTTTCGTTTCTTGGATTCGGTGTGCAGGCGCCGCTCGCTTCGTGGGGTAGTCTTGCTTCAGACGGAATTCAGAACATCGCGATCTTCCCGTGGCAATTGATCTTTCCCGGCGTGACGATGGCGCTCACGCTCTTTTCGCTGAACTTCCTTGGCGATGGATTGCGAGATGCGCTGGACCCGCAAATGAGGACAGTATGAGCTCGGACGGCAACCTTCTCGAAGTAAAAAATCTGCGCACGTACTTCGAAACAGACGATGGAGTCGTCAAAGCCGTCGACGGCATCTCCTTCGATCTCAAGCGTGGTCAAACGCTCGGAATCGTTGGTGAATCCGGATCAGGAAAGTCAGTTACAAATCTCTCGATTATCCGTCTTATCCCCGACCCGCCAGGAAAAATCGTATCGGGCGAAGTACTTTTTAGCGGCAACGATCTATTGCTGGTGTCGAACGAAGCGATCCGCAAGATCCGAGGCCGGCGTATCGCGATGATCTTTCAGGATCCGATGACGTCACTCAATCCGTTCATGAAGATCTCCAAACAGTTGATGGAGATGACGCAACTTCACCTCGGCCATTCGAAAGCAAAGGCTCGTGCTCACGCAATTCGCATGTTGCAAACAGTCGGCATCCCCGACGCACACGCGCGCGCCGACAGTTACCCGCACGAGTTTTCCGGCGGCATGCGACAGCGCGTCATGATCGCGATGGCGCTCTCGTGTGAGCCGGAGCTCCTGATTGCCGATGAGCCCACGACGGCTCTCGACGTCACCATTCAGGCGCAGATCCTCGAGCTCATCAAGAAGCTCAAACGTGAGACCGGAACGAGTGTGATCTTGATCACTCACGATCTCGGCGTCGTTGCCGGCATGACCGACCACGTGATCGTGATGTACGCAGGGAAAATCTTCGAACAGGCGGCGACCAACGAGTTGTTCGCCAAACCGGGAAATCCATACACCAAAGGCTTACTTCGATCTGTGCCCGATCCGACTGCCGAACAAGGCAAGCTCTACCAGATACCCGGACTGCCGCCGGACGTCGCGCACCTCGACCCCGGTTGTCCGTTTGCACCGCGTTGCGATCGCGTAGAAGAAATTTGCAGGCGAGAGTTTCCTCCGTTCGTTCAACTCAACGCCGATCATTATTCGCTCTGTCACTTTGCGCGTGAAGTTTATAGCGAGTCAGGTGGTACACCAGCATGAGCGCGCTCTTATCGATCAAAGATCTGAAAGTGCATTTTGATCTTGGCGGCGGTGGACCACTCGACAAGTTGTTCAATTCCAAATCAGTCAAAAGAGTTGTGAAAGCAGTCGACGGAGTTTCACTGGATATTGAGGAAAGAGAAACTCTCGGGCTCGTTGGTGAATCAGGTTGTGGCAAGTCAACGCTCGGACGCGCGGTTCTGCGTCTAACAGAACCGACTGCCGGCCACGTGTTCTATCGCGATCGCGACCTCGCCCATCTGTCGCAGAAAGAGTTGCGTGAGCACCGGCGTCATCTCCAGATCATCTTTCAGGATCCGTATGCGTCGCTCAACCCGCGCATGACGATTGGTCAAATTGTCGGCGAACCCCTGGAGACGTTCCGACTCGCGCAAGGAAGGGAAGCGGAGCAGCGCGTGCAGGAGTTGCTCGAGACAGTGGGTCTGAGTAAACGCTTTATCAAACGATATCCGCACGAGTTTTCCGGCGGTCAACGACAACGCATCGGCATCGCCCGTGCCCTCGCAGTCGATCCGGATTTCATTGTTGCCGACGAACCGATTTCGGCGCTCGATGTTTCGATTCAAGCTCAGATCATGAACTTGCTGGAGAAGCTGCGTCGTGAAAAGAACCTTACATATCTTTTCATCTCACACGACCTGCGCGCGATCAGGCACGTTTCGGATCGCGTCGCAGTGATGTACCTCGGCAAGCTGGTGGAGATAGCTGACGCGAAGACAATCTACGACGAGCCGCTGATGCCTTACACGAAAGCGCTCATTTCTGCGGTGCCCGTTCCCGATCCTCAAGTCGAAGCGACAAGGCAGCGTATAATGCTCGAGGGCGACGTGCCTTCACCGATCAATCCTCCATCCGGTTGCCGGTTTCACACGCGCTGCCCTTACGCGATCGACGCATGCAAGGAGGTGGTTCCTCAGTTGGTTGAGATCAAGCCGGCGCATTTTGCTGCTTGTATCAGAATCAGTCCGGCGCAGCCTCATATCGAGGACGTGGCTGCCGGCGCCGCACCAGGGTTGCCGCAGTAACACCGATTGAAAACCCCCAGTTATTAATCATTTAGCACTAAGGTAAACTCCCTCATGTGCGGATGAAGGAAGCAGAGTTTCCGTGGCAGTCTGTTAAGTGGTTTCATGCCACACAGTTAACGCCCAGATCCTGATGGTTAATAAGTCCCCCATTGCCCTGAGTCCTCAGGAACATCGCGAAGACGCCCCGCTCACCTGGCCGGAAACCCAGGATTCACTTGCGGAGTCTTCGGCGCTGGCCTTGTTGCTTGTTGATGGCCATCAGCCCCCGGCACTGGTGGTCTCGAACAACAACTCGATCTGCCACACCTTTCAGAGTTCCCCAGAACATGTCGGGCTTTGCGACCCCTATTGCGGCGCCGCTCATGCGAGAGCGGTCAAAGCCGGGGACGTTGTTGAGTACAAGTGTCACGCAGGACTTTCGTGTTTCGCGAAACCGGTTGAACTCGGCAGCAAGCGAACTTTGGTAGTCATTGGCGGTCGCGCTTTTTGTAAGAGTTCGGACTATCGAATACTGATGGAGCGCTTTCGCACAGGTGATCTGCAGGAGCTAGCTTCGGAGAACGTCTTTGCAAACATTCTGTTCTCCGAGCCACAACGTCTCGTCGAATTAGCGGAACGAGTCGATCGCGCCGCGCAGCGATTTAAGACGGCGTCGTCGAATGGCTCGGCGTTGAAGCCGGTGGCGAAGAAGGAGACGGGGAATGCGCGCCAGGATCTCGAACTGGAAGTGCAACGGTTGCGAAGCGAGTTGGAATATCGTTCGCGCTTTACAGATTCTCTGCAGCATTTTCTCGAGAGAATAAGCTGCGCGGATCCGGTCAAGACTTACAACTCGATCATCACGAGCTCAAAAGAGCTGCTGCAATCCGAGCGCGCTTCGTTGATGGTACTGGACGAAACTACAAACGCTCTGATCTTGAAAGCCGCCAGTGGACTCGCAACGGCACCGGAAGCGGTATCGCCGGTCCGCGTTGGTGAAGGAGTTTCGGGTGAAGTCATCGATACGGGCAAAGCCGTGATGGTTACAGATCTGCGCATGGCTGGTCGCAAGCCAGCCCCGGCAGAACGCCGGTACAAGACGAACTCATTCATCAGCTATCCGATCACGATCGGGGGACGAAAGGTCGGTGTGCTCAATGTGACAGACAAGTCGAGTGGCGGCACTTACGATGAAGTCGATCTGTCGTTGCTTGAAATCATAGGACCACAGGTCGCGCTTGCGCTCGAGCGCGCGGAGTGGCAGGAACGCGCGACTGAGTTTCAGCTCATGTCGATCACGGATTCGCTCACGGCGTTGCCAAACCGTCGTTATCTTGAAGAGCGACTTGCCGAGGAGCTCAATCGTTCGAAACGTTACGAGTATCCGATGAGTTTTCTGATGATCGACATCGACGACTTCAAAGCTTACAACGACAAGAACGGGCATCAGGCAGGTGATCTCGCGCTGCAGATCACTGCGCATTGTTTGAAGGGTGCGTTACGCGCGGTGGATGTTGCGTCGCGGTATGGCGGTGAGGAGTTCTGCATTTTGTTGCCGCAGACCTCGATGTCGGAAGCCGGCGTGATTGCAGATCGTATCAGGCATCGTGTTTCCACGACT
>DASYPN010000206.1:0-14751 GCA_036006625.1 Pyrinomonadaceae bacterium
ATCAGTTGTTGCTTCTGCGTCGGCGTTAGCAACTGGTAGCGCGCGCGTACCTGCGTTGCCTCACCCGCGTGACGCATTATTGCATCGTGGAAGGTGAACGTCTCGCCGTCGTGCATGAGGTTTGTGCGTGTACGTACGCCCCACAGTGGCGCCGTGCGCACTCGTGTTCGTGTGATTGGTCCACCATTCTGCACGATCAGATCTCCCGTTCCTATATCGTGGAGGAGAAAGTCACCGAACGGATGGATCGTCTTGCGAGCTAATGCCTCGGGTATGCGGAAAGCTCCGCCGTTAATTGGCTGGCAATTGTTGCCGGTAGTGATTGAAGGGACGTGACAAACGCTGCAACTATATTGACCGTTCATCGATTCAAACAACGCCGCCCCGGCCTGGATGTCCGTCGAAAACTTTTTCTGGATGTCACGATCCTGCGGCGGCGCCTGCGTCGCTCGCATGAACTCCGCAAACACCTCAACATCCTGTTCGTCGTCTTCGCCGCATAGAACTGACGGATCGTCTACACAGGGTGTGTCGTCCGGCACAGTGTCGAAACCCGATCCGAATCCTACAAATCGTCCCAGCGACGTGTTCTCGTCGCGCACCAGGAAATTGGTGATCCCGATCTCGTTGAGATACGCATCGCCGGAGAACGAAAGCAAACTGGCATGTTGGTTTTTCCAACCAAAACGTGCGACGCGCAATCGGCCGCCCGCTTCAAGCACCGGCACGTTGATGACGAGTCCGTGAACTTCCTGGTTCGTTATTCCTTTTTGTCGATTCGCGATTGAGATGAGTGTGCCGTCGGCAATCGCTTCGACAAATCCGTCACCCAACGTGTTGAGCGACGTGCGAAAAGTTCGTGTTCCTTCGTCACCGGTGATGGGCCCACCTCCGCCGATAATTCCGGCGGTGAACAACGGCGGCACGCGTTCCTGCACTTTTGCGCTCTTGTGATTGTCGCTGAAGTTTGGCGTCGGGATACCGCGATTATTGATCAGCGATCCACCGGGCGCGTCGAAGAAAGTGTTGTTGACTGTGTGTCCAGCTCTTAATTCCGTGATCTGGCTGATAGCTCCGGTCACCGGATTCTGGTGACACTCTCTGCACGACTGAGCGTTGTAAACTGGTCCGAGCCCGTCGCCTATCTCGTCAACTTCCTCGAAGATGGCTTTGTCGTCGAGGAAGGTTCCAGGCACTGGATCCGCACAATCTTCGAGAGGTTTACCTTGTGGGATCAGGCCGTTTGTTTCATCGTCAAAACCATTCGCGGGCGCTTCACTAAACGGTGGCTGCGCGCAGGTGAGGTCTGCTGCCGGCATGTCTAGCGACTTGGCGGCAGCGGGTTGATCGGTGGTGCTGAAAGTGAAAGTGGTTGTGTCGTCCTCGGCGACTCCTTCAAGATCAACTGAACCGGGTGTCCACGTTGAGTCAGTGGTTTTCGCGACGTTGGCCTGGTCCGCTTCTTGTGTACCGGCAACGCTATGAACAGTTTGATTGGTGGCAGGCAGGATGAAGAGAGCTGCCAGAGTCACAGCTAACGCAAGAAATCTTAACGCTCTCATTGGTTCTCCTTAGTGGAATGAGTCCACTGTGATAGAGAGGAAAGTTGGGCTTTCCATCGGCTAAGGTGGAGGGCATTGCTGGCAAACTACGTAAGGGCAACAACTAGAGAACAGATCTCGAGCAGGGCATGCGTCGGACAGACTGGTCGGGAAGGGGTGATGGACGTCTGCTGGCGGGTTTCGCCTGCTTCTCGTTTTCGTCTCACTGGATCAGACGAGAGTTGAGTTCGAGGCAGCTCTCGTCTTCTACATTGAAGCGCGCCGGAAGAATATATCTGTTTGTGAGTTTGTCAATTGGAATCTCTGTCACAAAGATATCGCGCAGACTTGACGCGCCCAAGTACGACGCGTGTTTATCCGCGTTCGAGGACGATGTCGAAAACGCCCGACTCGAACGTCTTGTGTGTTTCGACGGTGATCGCGTTTTCGATGCGATACATCGGATCGTTCTTATGCGGATCGCCCAGGAAGTGAATCTCCGTGACGAGTGGTTGATAACCGGGAGCGATCGCGACGAGATGAAAATGTGCACAGCGCCAGAACTCGGGAGCGCCTGTGGGATTGGGGCGGTAGGGGATCGGGCGAATGCTTTCGAGTTCGTACTGACCAGTCTCAGAAGAGATGAGTCTGCCGCGATTACGAAAATCGGTGGTTCCGTTTGAATACTTCTCCTGCATGTCGACATGCCAGAAGTCGAGTACTGCTCCGGGCAGCGGGCGCTTTGTGTCGAAGGCCCACACGCGACCGGAGAGTACGAAAGTCATGCCGGGTTCGCCGGGTAGGCTGAGCTTGCCTCGGAAAGGTGCGCCTGTTCGGTAGAACGGGCCGTAAGGTTGTGGCGTGGTTCTTTTCAAGTCGGCCTTAGTCGCGACCTCCTGCGTCGCCGATCCCAACTGAACCAAAACCATATCGCGATTCACCGCTTGAGTTGGTTGTGCATCTGAACGCAGCACGAGACCCGATACGCCGGCTGCAGCCAGGCCCATTGCGGTGCGCTTGAGAAAAGTTCGTCGCGTTGAATCAACCATATTTCCTCGCTTGTGATTGGAGCTTTTACTTCAACTTTAAAACACCGGTACGCTGGTTCTTGTGAACGCGTTGTGATGAATCGGCCTGAAAGAGTGACAAACTGGTACTAGAGTGATAACTCATGGTTTCGGCGAGCGGCTGGCGTGGGTGATGAGGATCTCGCGACGGCCAAACATGCGGGCGTCGATCGAAAACGCGCCCGGGCCGAGTAATGCGATCACGGCTGACAAGACGACGATATCGACAGTTTGAGCAAGAGAAGAAAAGGGGAAGGTTAGTGAAACGAGTCCGATCACGATAGCTGTGACTGGGGTCACAAAACCGAGCAACAGACAGCCGGCGCCGAGAACGATGAGCGCCGCGAGCAGCCACCCGGACGCCGAGAGTTCCGACGACCTAACCTGCGTTACCGTTTGAGCAATCAACGTAACGCCAACCAGCATTCGCAGCAGCAACAAACCGAGTCCGGGCCACCCGGCTGGAAACGCAGAGAATAACTTTTGCAGAGGCCATCTCCTTTAGTGAAGACAGCTTAACTCTAGCTGATCTGAACGCGAGCCGAATCCAGCGATAAAGGTAACTTTCAGTACCTCTTTGGTGTTATTGGCCACATAAGGCACAAAATGCACATAAGCACAAAAGGGTTTCGCGAGGTCAACTCGCGTAACCCGACAACAGGATCGCTCTTTTGTGCCTTATGTGGCCCTCTTTGTGGCTAGAGCTGGATTATTCCGCGGCGAATACCGATTGAGACGGCCTGGGTGCGATCGGAGGCGCCGAGTTTTTCCATGATGTGCTTGATGTGAACCTTGACGGTTTCTTCGGAAATGAAGAGGCGTGCGGCGATCTCGCGGTTCCTATTTCCGTCGGCAACTTGCCGGAGCACTTCGACCTCGCGCTCGGTGAGCACCTCATCGCTCATGTGTTCGAGAAGTTGAGACGCAATCTCCGGTGGAATCCGTTTCTTCCCCGCGTGAACCTGACGAATCACATCGAGCAGTTCGGTTGGAGGCATGTTTTTGAGCAAGTACCCGCGAGCGCCCGCCTGCAGTGCGCGTTGGATCTCAACGTCGCCTTCGAACGTCGTGAGCATAATGATCCGAGCTTCCGGAAACTGGCTGCGAATTGCAATCAGCACGTCTATGCCGCTCATGTCCGGTAGTCGCAGGTCGAGCAAAGTCACATCGGGAACTTGTTCCTTGAATAGCTGGATGGCTTCAGCGCCGGTCGCGCCCTGACCAGTGAGAACCATGTCCGGCTGACTATTCACGAGCGCCGCGATGCCTTCGCGCAGCAATGGATGATCGTCGACACTAAAAACACGGATGGGAGATTTACTACTCATGATGCTTTCTTTTCTGTTTGCTTAGATACAAACGCCACCTGACTCGGGATGGTTAATTCGACTTCCGTTCCAGCGTTCGCCCGGCTCCAGACTTTCAGACGCGCGCCGATACTCTCAGCGCGTTCGCGCATGCCGGCCAGTCCCCAGTGACCGTCTCGTCCTGATTGCAGCACGTCCGGATCGATGCCAGTACCGTCGTCTCGAACGAGGATGCGCAGTTGTTTGGAGGAGTACTCGAGTTCGATCTCGATTTTATTTGCTTGTGAATGACGAAAAGCATTCGCGAGGGCTTCTCGGCCGATGCGATAAGCTTCGTCGCGAATGATTGGGTGCAACTGTTTTGGTGTGCCTTCAACGATCACACGGCAGTCTTTGACTTTCTCATTGGCAAACTCTTGTCCGGCTTGTGAAAACGCAGTCTCGAGATCGTCTGCATTGCCGCTGGTCGAGCGAAGACCTCGAACTGCGTCACGTCCCTCTTCGATGACTTGTCCCATCAACTGCATGACACGACCGATGAGAGGTTTGGCGGGTGAGTCTTCGGCTATATGATCGTTAGCTACGTGCAACTGCATCGAAGCGCTCAGAAATCCCTGCAACAGAGTGTCGTGCAGATCCTGTGCAATGCGTGTGCGTTCTGCGAGGCGTTCCTCGAAACGCAGGGTAAGTTGTGTCCGCAGTTCGTGTACGCGCCAGCGATAGAGTGCGAACAAAGCAACTACTCCCAGCAGCGCCAGTGAAAGCCGGAACCACCAAGTGCGCCACCACGGTGGCCGGCCATCGACGATCGTCACAGCGATGACACCGTCGCCCGTGTGTGGTAGTGACAGAGTCAGAGGTGGAGGCACGTAGCCGGGTTGGACCAGCAATGCTGCGTACTCAGTTCCCAGGTGAGTTGAATTGCTCCAGCTTCCGTCTGGAAGCACTTGTGTGAAAGGCGTCTCCACGAACGGCTGCACGTACCATGCTCCGCTTCGTGCATAGACCACGACCCGTTGCCCCTCGGACGCATTGATCACCTCTCCGCTAATCAAGTCCAGCTCGCGTCCACCGCCTTTGTCGGCGGGCGGGATGCTCGTGATCCTGACGGATGGTTGCGTTGAAGTGCTACACGCAGCCGACAAAAGCACAAACAAGCACACTACGCCGTGAAGGAGCCAATGTGGCCCAGGGGTCGGACCAGTGTGATCGATTTTCATTTAGGAGAGGATTATCAACCGCTTCGCACCCAAGATTCAAATCCCGCACACAGATTGTGGAGTCCACTCTCAGTATTGGTATCATATGCGGGCAATATAAGCAGGGGGGCGAGCATGGCTGATCCGATTCACATCCTATTACAAACCACGATTCCAAATGTTGAAGATGACTGGAACATCGACCGGTTTTCTTTGCTGCGAGAACATCTCGCTTCGATCAAGAACGGTGACGACACTCCCGTTTACAAAGTCACCGTGCGTAATCGCGAGGTTAACGCGGAAGGCAACGACACTGTTTTAAGTGTGCTCGATACGACGGATGTTGATGAGTTGTGGCTATTTGCGGTTGATACCGGCCACGGGTTGACGGTTCCGGATTGTCAGGGAATCACGCGCTTCCATCAGCGGGGCGGGGGAATCATGACCGCGCGCGATCACGCCGACCTGGGATCGTCTTTGTGCACGCTGGGTGGAATTGGTCACGCGCATTTCTTTCACTCGCAACATCTGGATCCCGATCAGTCGCGTCATGTTCGCGACGATCAGGTCACGACGTCGATTACGTGGCCCAATTATCATTCAGGCTCGAACGGCGATTATCAGAGAGTGAAGGCGGTTGAACCTGTTCACGAACTGCTTCGGCGTGGTGCGGGAGTGATTGAGTATTTTCCGGCGCATCCGCATGAAGGCAGCGTTGGTGTGCCTGAACGTGAAGAATCCGCACGCGTGATCGCTACTGGTAGAAGTCAGGTCACCGGCCGCGAGTTCAATCTGGCTGTGGCGCTTGAACGGAGAGATGATGAACACGGCAATCGACTCGGGCGAGCTGTGGCCGAGTCGAGTTTTCATCATTTTGTTGATTACAACTGGGACACATCGAAGGGCTGTCCGAGTTTCCTTGAGGAGCCGCCGGGCGATGAGATCAAGCAGCACCCGGAACGGCTCGCGGATATAAAAACCTACGCTGCAAACCTCGCTCGTTGGCTGTCGCCACAATAGGTCCTATAAGTCCTATAGGACCTATTCAACAATAGACAACTGCAGTTGATCCAACCGCTCAGGTTTGGCGATGATCTCAGCTTCGACGATCTTCCCAGCATCGATTCTGAAACTCAGAGCTCGCAGTAGTCGTCCACGTGGCGCGAATATCAGACCGACCGAGCCATTCACAAGTGCCGGTTCCAGAAAACGCGCCATACGCGAGAATGTAACAGCGCCCTGGGCCCAATTGCGTGCACCACGAATCTCTGCAGGTGCGGCGGGACGTCCTGCTCCCGGATCTGCATGAACCACAACGTCGGGATCGAGCACGGCAAGTAATCCTTCGAAATCTCCGGCGCGCAACGCGGTCAGAAATGCGTCTATGACTTCTCGCTGGCGTCGCAAGTCTTCACTGGGAACTGATGTCACGCCTTGTATGCGTCGCCGTGCGCGGCTTGCGAGTTGTCGAGCGGCTGCCGGTGTCCGTCCCACGATGCGCCCGATCTCCTCAAACGAAACGGCAAACGTATCGTGCAAGACGAACGCGAGCCGTTCCGCCGGCGTCAAGGTATCAAGAACGACCAGAAGGGCGAGTCCGACTGAATCCGCCAGCAGCGCTTCGTGCTCGGGATCTTGCGTCTCACCACTCGCGGGCAAATCCTTGACCTCTCCATCGAGCGACTCTTCGCGTCTCGATTTGCGCGAACGCAGGAGATCGAGACACACACGGGCGACCACTGTCGTGAGCCAACCTGTCAGGTTCTCAACGTCTTGCGTGTCAGCTCGACTCAACCGCAGCCAGGTCTCCTGCACTGCGTCGTCAGCTTCATTCACCGACCCGAGCATGCGGTAAGCGACCGCTCGTAAGTGTCCTCTGTTCGCCTCGAATTGTTCCGCCAGCCATTCCTGTCCGTTCATTTTCTGTAGTTTACCTTCAGTGTCACATTTCGTCGTTGTCGTCCGTCATAGTAGTGACGAACAAAGTCGAGAAGATGTGACAACAACTATTAATAGGAGAAGCAATCATGGAAGCAAGAATGAAGAATCCGGCAATGATATTTCCAGAGGCGATGCAGTCGATGTTCGCTTTGAATGCGGTCGTTGAGAAAGCGGGTTTACCGTCGAAAACAGTTGGACTCGTTCACCTGCGTGTGAGCCAGATTAATGGCTGTAGCGTGTGTATCGACATGCATGCGCGGATGCTGCAACACGAACACGAAACCAACGAACGTCTTTTCACGGTGGCAGCGTGGAGAGATGCGCCGTACTTCACTGACGCTGAGCGCGCGGCGCTCGCGTTGGCCGAGTCTGTGACGCGACTTAGCGACCGTCCCGATCCGGTGCCTGATGAGATCTGGGAAGAAGCAGCTCGACACTACGACGAACGTGCGCTTGCCGGACTGCTCCTCGCGATTTCGCTGATCAACGTCTGGAATCGTCTCAATGTGAGCACGAGGCAAGTCGCCGGTGAGTGGATGAAGTCAAAAGAAGCTCAGGCGTGGTTGCAGAACAAAGCGGCAAACGCGTGAAGATCCAGTCCACAGATTACACAGAGCGCATCTGTGTAATCTGTGGATGGATTGTGCGAAAATAGCGCCTCCGAAATCAGTTCGAAAGTGAGGTGCGGCTTTGTTATTAACTCTTCTTCTGTTACTCGCGTTTGCGGTCTCTTCCGTTCAGTCCAAGCCGGCGTCGGAGGTTGTTAATTCTTCTGACGGCATCCCGATTCACTATTCTGTTGCGGGCAAGGGTGACCCGGCGCTCGTCTTCATTCATTGCTGGGGTTGCAATCGCAACTTTTGGGAAAACCAGGTTGCCGAATTCTCAAAGACGAATCGCGTGGTGACGATCGATCTTCCCGGTCATGGCGAGTCGGGTGCGGGGAGGAAAGATTGGTCCATCGAGAGTTACGGCGATGATGTGAAACAAGTCGTCACGAAGCTCGGACTCAAACGAGTTGTGCTTGTCGGTAGTTCGATGGGTGGACCGATCGCACTCGAAGCCGCGAAGCGCATGCCGGACAACGTCGTGGCGATCGTGCCGGTGGACAGTTTGCAGAATGTCGAGGTGACGTTAACGCCTGAACAACTCGACGCAGTGATCCAGCAGATGACTGCCGATTACAAAGGCGCCACGACCGGTTTGCTGAATCAGTTTTTCTTTTCAGCCAGCACACCGGAAGCGGTGAAGACTCGCGTCGTTAATGAAGCGCTGTCGCGACAACCGGAGACGGCCATCGCAATACTCAAAGGCATCTTTGCTTATAAGCCTGGGCCGACGTTGAAGGAACTCAAGGTTCCGATTAAGGCCATCAACGCCGACCTCAACCCGACGATGCTTGAGATCAATAGGAAGTATGCGCCGCAGTTTGATGCAGTGATCATCAAGGGCACGGGCCACTATCCCATGCTCGAAGACCCGGCGCGCTTTAATCAGATGCTTGCAGAGATCTTGAAGAGTCTGCCACGCAAGTAGTTTTGCTCGACGTGATTGGTAGTGAGCGAAAGGGCGGTTTCGTAAGCTGCGATCGCTTCGTCGAAGCGATGCAGGCGTCGCAGAAGATCGGCGCGTGAGGCGTGATACAGGTAGTAGTTTTGTAACGTATCAACGGCGTCTATGAGCGCTAATCCTTTTTCTAATCCATCCGCCATCGCAACGGCTGCCGCGTGATTCAAAGCTACGATCGGCGACGAGGTGATCCTCATCAACTCCTCATACAACGCAACGATCTGTCGCCAATCAGTTTCATCCGCGGTCTTTGCTTCGGCGTGGACCGCCGCGATCGCTGCCTGGAGTTGATACTTGCCAACTCGCCGCAAGCGCAACGCCTTCTGCACGAGATTCACACCTTCCTCAATCTCAGCCGCATTCCAAAGCGAACGATCCTGCTCCTCGAGTGTCACGAGTTCGCCTTGATCGTTTACACGAGCATCACGCCGCGAATCCTGCAAAAGCATCAACGCCAGCAGTCCGAGATTCTCTGGCTCATCCGGCAGCAACTCGCAAAGCACACGCCCTAACCGAATCGCTTCCGCGCACAAATCGTGCCTGATCAATTTCTGACCGATACTCGCCGCGTAGCCTTCATTGAAGATGAGATAGATAACCGCTTGTACGGCAGCTAGACGATCGGCGATGCGTTCGAGTGAGGGGATTTCATAAGGAATGCCCGCCAGACGAATCTTTTGCTTGGCGCGCACGAGTCGTTGGGCCAATGTTGCTTCGGACAAAAGAAACGCGTGTGCGATCTCGGTAGTTGTCAGCCCGCCTAATGTCCGCAGTGTAAGTGCGACCTGCGCTTCGCGTGTTAACGACGGATGACAACAGGTGAAGATCAGACGCAATCGTTCGTCGGTGTATTCCACAGCGTCCTCAACCAACTCAGGCTCGACGTATGGCTGCAACCGGTTCGCCTCGTAGGTGAGTTCGGCTTGTTTGTCAGTACGTGTTTTGTCGCGCCGCAGCGCGTCGAGGAGTTTTCGGTGCGCGACCGTGGTCAGCCACGCGCCCGGATTGTCCGGAGATCCTTCAAGTTCCCACTTCGATACGGCGGCGATGAATGCTTCCTGTAAAGCCTCTTCAGCCAGGTCGAAAGATCCGGAGATACGGATCAGGGTCGCGATGATCCGTCCGTATTCTTCGCGGAAAACTTGTTCAAGGGAAATATTAGCCACGGATTTACACAGATTGTAAATCCGTGGCTCTAATTGAGCTACGCGGAAGCTTCTGCCGCAGTCTCGACGAGTGGTCGGACCTCGACCGTCCCCGTACGCGCGGAAGGAATTCGCGCGGCGATCGCTGTGGCTTCGTCGAGGTTTGCCGCTTCGACGAGAAAATAACCGCCTAGTTGTTCGTGAGTCTCAGCGAATGGACCGTCCGTGACCAGCTCTTTACTATCGCGCACACGCACACTGGTGGCGGTCGCGATCGGCTGCAATTGAGAACCGGTGATGAACTTGCCGTTCTTAGTCAGTTCGTCTCTGAGGTTTCGATACTCGAGATAAACTTGCTGGCGCTCGGCCTCAGTGATCGCGTCCCAGCTCGGTTCGTCGTGGTAAATCAGCAACATGTATTTCATCTCATAACTCCCTTTATCTGTTGAAATCTTGCCTTTCAACCTTACGACGTGTGGTACGCAGCCAAATCGACACCGCTCCCGAAAAAATTTTTAGCCCACTGTTTGGCCATACCCGAGCCACTTGCGCAGAAAACTCATCTGGCCCGTGTGATAGCAGTCATGAAAAGCTAAAAACGCTACCGTGCCACTGATGGTCTTATCAAATGACGGCAGACCCTCGGGTGTCTGACTTCCGAGTGTCTCTGCAGACGATTCATTGAGTGCGGTTTTGAGTTGTTCTGAAACCTGGTTCCATGCATCGCGCATATCATCAACCGACGGATACTCCGAAGCATCAACTCGCCGTTCTGCTCCACGCTGAAACATCGGGGCCCATGAAGCGTTCCAATCACCACCAACCGTTTTAAGCACAAGGCCCCGATGAACGACGACGTGACCGAGTAGCCACATTAAGTGGTTTGAATCGTCTCCCGGCGTCCGGAACCAATCTTCAGTTTTCACGTCCGTGATCGCCTTGTTGATGATGTCAGTATTAAACTTGAACATTCCCTTGATATTCGAAAAACTCGTCTCCATCTTTGCCTCCTCTTTAAGTATCCTGTTCATCCTGAAACATCCTGTTAATCTTTATCCATCACTCCTCTAAGTCTTTCGGCCTGACGATCCAATCAAGCGTTGCGCGCTTCTCAATCGCCGTCGTCCACTTCGTTGTCTTCAGCAACAACTTTGCGATCGCGCCCGTCGGCATCACCTCAGTATTCCCCGTAAACAGTAGCAACAAATCTTCCAGACCGGGATTGTGCCCGACCAGCATCGCCACTTTCCGATCATTCTCAATTTGCGATACAACTTCAACGAGCCGTTGCGCGCTCGCTTCGTAGATGCGTTGATCGTAACGCACTTCGGTGGTCCACCGGGATGCTTTGAGGACCAGGTTAATCGTCTCGCGAGCGCGCTCAGCCGGAGAGCACAGGATCAACTGCGGAACGATGGCGCTGGTTTTGAAATAACGTCCAATAGTCTCAGCCGCCCGTTTGCCACGGCGATTCAACGGCCGCTCGAAATCGGGTAAAGTCTCGTCTTTCCAACTCGATTTTGCGTGACGCAAAAGGAAAAGTGTTTTCATCCACGTTTAGTTTAGATATGGTTTACTTTGCTGTAACACAGTTTACTTAAAGTGCCTGCAATTGAAACTCGCAGCGATAGACATCGGTTCGAATTCCATCAAACTCGCCGTCGTTGACGCGGCCGACAGCAATTCGTTTGCAGTCGTCACGCGCGAGAAGGAAGCCATCAGACTCGGACGTGAGACGCTCCAGAAGCGCCATCTCTCACGCGACGCGATCGAGCGTGCGCTTGGCTGCATCCAGCGCTTCAAGACTATCGCCGAAACTCATCAGACCGAAAACATCGTTGCCGTTGCGACTGCATCCGTGCGCGAAGCAAACAACGCGGCGCATTTTATCAAGGCTGTCGAGCAGAACACGGGCCTGCGTGTCGAAGTTCTCTCGGGCGTCGAAGAAGCCCGACTTATTGGTCTGGCGGCGTCTCACGGTTGCGCGTTGAGAGATGCGACGAATCTCAACATCGACATCGGCGGCGGTTCGACAGAGATTTCAGTCTTCTGCAACGGCGCTTCGGTATCGCTACTATCTTTGAAGCTCGGAGCCGTCAGACTAACAGAACGTTACCTGAAATCCGATCCGCCAAAGGCCAAAGAGATCGCAGCGCTGAAGGCCGAAGCACACGCGGCTTTCGAGCGGCCACGCCGCGAGCTTCGCAATGCCCGCTGGCAACAGGCGTCGGGCACTTCGGGAACGATACTCTCCATCGGCGCCGCGTTGCGTGATGCCGGTTCAAACAACAGTGATCGCAAGAACCAGGCGGTTCAACCCACTGAAACTGAGATTCCGCTCAGCAAGCTGGCCGAGTTGAACGCGCAGCTCGCGAACATGGACATGGCCCAGCGGCGCGCGTTGCCCGGAATCACCTCGCAAAGGTCTGAAATCATAATCGCGGGCAGTCTCATTCTGGAAGAAGCGATGCGAGCGCTTGGGATCAATGTGATTCGAACGTGTGACTGGTCGCTGCGCGAAGGCGTGATTATCGACAGTCTGCGTGAAGTTGAAGACGAATCACGACCCGCGCCGAATTTTGCCGATCAAAAACTCAGGGCTGTGCATGCGGTCGGCCGGCGCTTTGGTTACGAGGAGAGTCACGCACGCCAGGTTGCGAAACTTGCTGAGAAGATTTTTGACTGTCTCGCGCCCACGGAGAATCTTTCGAGGCATCAGCGCACGCTCATGCTGGCGGGCGCGTTGCTGCACGATATTGGTTATCACATCGCGCACGAGTCGCACCAAAAGCACGCGCTCTATTTAATCAAGAATTCCGAGTTGACGGGCTTTTCGGAAGCAGAGCGTGCGGTGATTGCGAACATTGCGCGTTATCATCGTGGCCCATTGCCCAAGAAACGTCACATGGATTTCGCGGCCCTCAACTTTCCCGACCGGGAGACTGTTTGTAAGTTGGCCGCCATCGTGAAACTGGCCGATGCGCTCGATCGAAGTCACGATAGTCGTGTTTACGATCTGCAGTTCAATCTGCAACCGGGCCGTTTGCGTGTTGAGTTGCTGAGTGAGATGGATGTTGAGAATGAGTTGTTGGAAGTGCAGCGAAAGCGAGATCTTTTTGAGGAGTCGTTCAAACGAAATCTGAGTTTCGGTATTCACAGATTGCGCAGATAATGGCAAAAGCCAAACGAATCAAGGGAATCAATTGCAATTCCGAAGCGCCGGCCGGGATGAAGCTCGTGCTCGTGACGAGGTTCGGGGAGTTAGTCCACTTCCGATCTGCAGCGCTTGATTGGAACGATCCGGAAGGCGTTCACTCGATGCGTGTCGCTTCGCGGCGTTTGCGAAGCGCGTTGCGGGACTTCACTCCTTACCTGCACAAACGTCGACTGTCTTCCGTACTCAAATCTTTGCGCGACATTGCGGACGCGCTCGGCGAAGTGCGCGATCAGGACGTCGCGATAATGGCGCTCGAGAAACTGCAAACACACACACCACACGAGGTGTCGCCGGCGCTGAAACAGTTCATCGATGCACGAAAAGTAATTCGTGATGAGGCGCGCGAAGAATTAGTGACGATGTTTGAGGACGAACAGCTCAAGGAGTTGGAGATCGATTTTGCCGCGGCTGTCGATGAGGCAACGACGGGAGGAACAACGCGAACTCAGCCGCCACTGCTAATCAGTTTCCGCAAAATGTCGCGCGCGATAATTCTCGACCGCCTGAAAGAGTTGGAAAAGCTGAGTAATGGATTGTTCCGGCCAATAGAAGTCGAAACTCTCCACGAGATGCGGATTGCCGCAAAGCGTTTGCGATACGCGATCGAGTTGTTTCAGCAATGCTGGGGCCGGCCAATTGCGACTTACGCAAAACGCACGGCCCAATTGCAGACTGCGCTCGGCGATGTTCACGATTGCGACGTTTGGATCGAGAGTTTCGGCAACGAAATCAGTAAGCTGAGAAAAGAGAAGCAGACCGAGAATCTCGAAGCGTTCGTGTGGTTATTGAGTCATTTTGTTAAGCTGCGCACGAAGCATTTGCGCAAAGCTCTTAACCTGTGGCGCGACTGGGAAGTTGAGGACGCGAGCGGGAAACTGCGAACCGTTCTGAATACGGAACCAAAGCCCGCGCGTCGCCGGCGTCAAAGTGAAGAAGAGTCAGTTGCAGCAGTTAGTTAAATTCTGAGGGAGAAAAGACGTTTATGCCATCAAGAAAAGCGGAAGCAGAATGGTTGGGTAATCTGGCGGAGGGAAGTGGACGGTTGAAGGTCGGTAGTGGTGCGTTCGAAGGTCCATATTCATTCAAGTCGCGGTTTGAAGAGGGTGAGTCGGCGACCAATCCGGAAGAGTTGATCGGTGCGGCGCATGCGGGTTGTTTTACGATGGCGCTCACGGCGGCGTTGTCGCGTGCACAGATCAAGCCCACGCGTATTCATACCAACGCGACGGTCAAACTCGAGAAGGTTGGTGAAGCATTCTCGATAACGGGGATCGCGCTCGAGACTGAAGCGGAGATACCTGGGATCGACGATGCGAAGTTTCAGGAGTATGCGCAGGGTGCGAAGCAGAATTGTCCGGTATCGAAGGCACTCGCAGGCACCGAGATCACGCTCGTAGCTCGGCTCAAGTGACCTCCTGGCGAATCTTTTTGCGCGTATAAGAATAGGCTTTGTGTTCTGACTGCGGCTCAGAGCTGGATGAAAGGAGCCGCCATGAAAAAATGTCCTGTTTGTGGAAAGATTTACGGATATGAACTGTTGCGGTTTTGTCGCTTCGATGGAGTGCGTCTGGTTGATATCGTGTCGTGCGAGGCGCCGACCATCCTGCTGCAGCCGCATGAAATACCGCACAAGACTGGTGGATTGCGCGTCGAGAGTGTGACCGGCGAGCACAAGATCCACCGCTTCAGTTAAGAGTTCGGAACGTACTGTAGGGGCGGCCCTCCGTGGCCGCCCTTGGTTTAAAGGGCGAGTGTTGAATTGGAG